>CAZVZW010000038.1:0-16117 GCA_964631365.1 uncultured Chloroflexota bacterium
GGAGAGGAGCTCCCATTCGAGCAATGCGGCGAGTATGTAAGGGTCGAGTTACCGGAGTTGAAAATCCACGGTATCCTTCGCGTGCGAGGCAATTAGCGACAGGACTACTTTAGGGTGCGAAAGCCGACACAACGCCCCGGGTTTGTGTTCGCCTGGCGACCGGCCTTTGGATCGACGCAGGCATTATATGAACGATCCGATTCACCTCTTTGACACTATTCCGCAAGATGTGTAAGCCTGCCAGATGAGCTCCTACAGGGAACTAGATGAAGGCCGAGAGGCTGCGGCATGTCATTGACGGATCACGCGTCGGGTTAGGGAAATGCCGAGGAACCTTTGAAGCTTTGGGTGAAGGTGTTCGAGAGGGCTCGCGTACAGATCAATCGAAACAGGCTAGTGGGTATTGTCCTCTTGCTCGTGCTTCTAGCCCTGTTTCTTTCCCTTAATCGGGCCCCCAAACTCGACGTTGTAAAGGAAGATCTCGCGGCTGTCGCCCGGCCGGCGGCGCGGTGCTTTCAGGGCTTCTGTCTCGATGCCGACCCGGATGCCAGCTTTGTCTCACGCTGGTGGCAGTTCTCGCTGACCTACTTCAATCTCGTTACCGTGGGCATGGGATTTGCGTTCGTAATGTCGGGCCTTATGGAAGTATTCTTTTTGTCCGGGGCCAATAAGGCGCCCATGCCCACGGGCGCGGTCAAAGGATCTCTTAGAGGGCTACTGGTCGGGACCCCGATGACCCTTTGCTCGGCTTGTATCGTGCCGATTTCCGTGACCTTCCGGAAGGCGGGACGCACCCTTTCGGAGACTGTGGCCATCGCACAGGCGTCGTCTACGACAAATGTTCCAGCGGTCTTGATGGCTGCAATGGTCTTTACGCCAGCACTCGCGGGGATCCGGATAGTCCTCGGTATCGTGAGCGTATTTCTTGCCGGTCCCCTAGTCGCGCGGGCGGCGGGCGAGCACCGGTCGACGCTGAGTCTGGGACAAGACGTCCTCGCAGCCGGGCAGGTAGACGAGCGATCATGGCGTGAATTCGCGGCCGACAGTTCTCGTCAATGGGCCGCTTCCAGTGCACGCAATCTATTGCGATTTGGCCCGATAATGATTGTAGCGGGACTGGCCAGCGGCTTAGCGATCCAGTGGATTCGTCCCGGGATCGTGGAGTCATTCCTGGGGGATGATCTGCTAGGCATCGCGGCTGCGGCGACGCTGGGCATCCTGATCAATGTCCCCCTGATGTTCGAGATTCCCCTCGTGGCAGCGTTGCTGCTACTCGGAATGGGGAGTGCTCCTGCGGTGACGCTATTGTTCACCGCCGCTGCGGCGGGACCGATCACCTTCATGGGCCTGTCTCGGGTCATGCCGGCTAGGGCCGTCGGGGTTCTGGCCATTACAACTTGGCTGATCGGAGCTGCTGGCGGTATCGCCATGCTCGTACTTAGTTCTTCGATATTCGGATCAGCTAGCCTCGAGCATCAAGGTATCAAGCGCATCGATACCCTTGTTTACGACGAGGCTGTCTTGCACCCGGACTCTCTCTCGTCATCATCCCGGCCAGTCAAGTTCACGGATGTGACGGAAAGCGCTGGACTCATTTACCAGCAATATTCATTGCGCCCTGAAGGATCTTGTCTCTTAGGAGCGCAAGGAACAACTCCATTTGGTGGAGCGGGCCCGGGGGAGTTTTGCCTCCCAGAACGAAGCAGCGGCGCGGCAGCAGCGGCTGATTACGATAACGACGGTCTGATCGATTTGTTTGTGACCCGCCTAGATGGGACCGATGTTCTATTCCGCAATCGTGGCGATGGAACGTTTGAAGACACTTCAACGGCGTCGGGTATAAGTGAGTTCGACCTACGGTCCAACGGCGCTCTGTGGCTCGACGTTGACAATGACAGCGATATGGATCTGTATGTAAGCACCATCGCCGAGAAACGCTTCTATCTGTTCATCAATGACGGATCCGGGCGATTTACTGAGGAGGCTGTTGACCGCGGCACAGCCGTCGAGACGCCGTATGATCACAGCGGATTTAGTATCGCGGCCGGGGATTACGACTTGGATGGTTGGCTGGATCTCCACATCACCGAATGGGGCTCGGCACCGCTCCTAGGTGAAGGGGTACTGTCACATGCCCGGCTGCTCCGAAATCGCGGACTCGATGCGCCAGGTTACTTTACGGATGTCACGATTGACGCCGGCGTGGTGCTGGACGACATAGAATCCAAGTCTGCTGAGTTAATGCCTGTAGTGGCCGGTAACGACCCCACTAAGGGGCCGTTTGCCTTCGCCTCCGCATTTGTTGACCTGGACGCTGATGATCTTGCGGATCTAGCCATAGTTTCTGACTTCGGACACACGCGCTTGTTCTGGAATAACGGTGACGGTACGTTTACTGATGGAACTCTTTCCGCACGTATCGGGACTGAGAAGAATGGAATGGGCTCGACGTTTGGGGATTACGACGGGGATGGAGATCTTGATTGGTTCGTGAGTTCAATCAATATCACGTCCGAG
The DNA here is from genome assembly GCA_964631365.1 of uncultured Chloroflexota bacterium. GTDB lineage: Bacteria > Chloroflexota > UBA11872 > UBA11872 > VXNJ01 > JASLPR01. Next base: position 2,518 of record CAZVZW010000038.1, read on the forward strand.
ACGTGTGAATCATCAATGTACGGATGCGGGACCTTTGATTTGCCGGGAAATAGGCTTTATCGCAATGAGGGCGAGAGGCTCTTTAGTGATGTAACAGACGAGGCCCAGGTTCGAGATGGGGGTTGGGGATGGGGGGCCGTATTCTTCGACTACGATAATGATGGGGATCTCGATCTTGCCATGGTCGGTGGAATGCATCATCCCGGTGTATTGGGAGGTTCTGAATTGGAGTATCCGCGGCTATGGGAGAACGATGGTACGGGCACGATGCAGGAAATTGCACTGGAGATCGGTCTCAACCGTGCGGGATCGGGCAAGGGCGTGATTACGCTCGATTATGACCGCGACGGAGACCAGGATTTGTTTATCGTGAATAATGGTGGCACGCCTCGTCTGTACCGCAATGATGGCGGCAACGAGAACGCTTGGCTGAGGGTACATCTGGTCGGGTCCGAGACGAATCAGCCTGGTATCGGGGCGAAGGTGTCTGTGACGCCACTGCAAGGTGGCCCCACACAGGTCCGCGAATACGGGGTGCGGAGCCATTTCCTAGGTCAAAGCGAACTGACCGAACACTTTGGTCTCAGCGACGATGTGGAACGGGTTGATGAAATCACTATTCGCTGGCCCGTAAGTAACACCCTACAAGTGCTGGAAGACGTTCCTGCCAACGTAACCATTATCGTTCTCGAGGATGAAGAGGGCTTCTACATCGATGCGCGAGACAGCTAGTGAGAGCGGAGTATGCATGGTCTTGGTGAATCTCTTTATTATTCCGCACGACCCAAGACTGACGATTGTCGCAGCTGGTGACCCTTCTCGCCTGCATTTCAAACCTTCTCCGTCTCCGTGAACAAGGCCATCTTCTTGTGCGAATTCGGCTAGCACCGATGAGCCCTCAGCAGGACTTGGCATCTCTTCACACTGTGCATCAATAGAGATTTCCCTCGCTCAAGGATCTCGAATTACCAGATCTGATACCTCAGATACCGTCCGCCGTTCCAATTGCCGATCTAGTCTTTAACGCTTGAGCCCAACAGCTAAGCGCGCGGGAATCATGGCGAAGGAGAATCAATTGCTGTGCAAGAGGGACGGCATACGTTTGGACGGGCCTGAATCAAGTTCATATTTACAGCACGCGAGACTTAGGGGGCTTCAATGAACATACGGCCGGGGTGCATCTATTGCAGATGGGCGTCAGACTCGCACTCGGGATAGAAACGTCGCTGTCTGAGTATGTGCTCAGGAAGCGATGACTGTACCACTAGTTGAACTCGAAACTCAGCAACGTACCTGTGCCGGTTCGTCGCGACCTGTTCATATCCTGATCCATCGCGTCGAGCAGCCCAACATCGATACCGAGGGCAGTGACATGGCCTGCGGTGAGACTGATCTGCCCTCCGCTCATATCGATGGCCTGAAAAGATATAGTCAGCGTGTGTCCCTGCTTAAGAAACCCCATGTCATCTCCATTGTCGTAACTCTGCTCCCATCCGAACTTCTTCATAGCACCACTCCAGTCGTAGATAACCCAGTCGCCCTGTCGCCAAGTCCGAACGTCGTAGAAGTCGTGAACGATTTGAGCGTTCCTTCCTGGCACGACATACATGACCTGCCTTAGCGCGTTGGTCTCGCGTAGAACCTTGTCTCCAACCAGCTCAGCTTCCGGCGGTAGCGGGATGTCGGTTGTCCCCGCTAATACCTTAAAAGTCTCATCCCAGCGAGCAATGATCTCTTTGTCGCTCGCTGGACCACAAGCACCGATCAGCGCAAGAATTGTAAGCATAAAGAATCGGCCTAGCATGCTCCGCAAAGCTGTGCCCCCCTCTCATAGATTCTCGCGCGGGAATTACTGGCTCTGTTGTGGCACCTATACCACCAAACACTTCTCAGTATGGTCTACGGTAGCCGACAGAAGAGACAGTTCCTACCCAGAGGGAAGGACTGTCCCGAGGCATACCGCAGGGCGTCCGCCTGCTCGGGGGAAGAGTGGGGTGGAGTGATCGGGCCGGAACTCCAAATCGGCCGCGGCTAGAATCGGCGCGAACCGTGCCCAAGATTGCGAGCTACAAATGGCGAGCGGGTTGCTTGTCTACCAGAACGGACGTTATGTGCCGGAGGCCGAGGCGGCGGTGTCGGTGTTCGATCCGGGGGTGATGTTCGGCTACATGGTGTTCGACGTGACCCGGACGTTCGCCGGAGAACCGTTTCGGCTGCGCGGAAGATGGGGCCACCTGGAACGGCTCTACGCTTCGATGAAGCGGGTGGGGATCGACTGCGGCATGGACATCGACCAGATGGAGGCGGCGACCCGGGCGACCATCGAGCGCAACCGAGGGCATTTCGCCGATGGCGATGACTACATGATCCGGCAGTACGTCTCCGACGGTCCGCCGCCGGGCGTCCCCGGACTGCCCGCCGAGCCGACTGTGGTTATCTACCTGCAGCCCCTGCGCGAGATGCTGGCGCCCCGGGCCCCGTTCTACGCGGCCGGTGTGGCGGCGCAGATTACGAACCAGCGGTCGGTGCCGGCGCGATTGATCGACCCGAAGGTGAAGAACACCAGCCGCATCTACTACCGCCTGGCGCAGGCGCAGGCGGAGCTGGTGGACCGCGACGCCTGGGCGCTGATGACCGATGAGGACGGGTTCATCACCGAAGGCCCGGCCTGGAGCTTCATGATCGTGCAGGACGGGGTGCTGATCTCGCCGGAGCCGCGCAATATCCTGATGGGAGTGACGCGCAGCGCGCTGATCGACGTGGCCGCCGAAGTGGGGGTGCCGTTCGTCGAGAAGAACATCGACGCCTACGACGTGATCAACGCCGACGAAGCGATCTTCTGCACCACTTCGTTCGTGATGCTGCCGGTGGCGACCGTGGACGGGCACACCATCGGCCCGACCATCCCGGGCCCGGTGACCGATCGGCTCCGCGAAGGCTTCATCGCGATGACCGGGGTCGATTACGTGGTGCAGGCGCGGCGGTTCGCGGCGGAGGTGGACTAGCGGTCCAGAAGTGGCGCGGGCGCGGGCGAAGGCGAGGATGAAGGCGAGGGCGCTGACGAGGGTGGCGGTACCGAGCAGCCAGCCGAGCGCCGAGTAGCCACCGAAGGCCAGCGCGGGCCCCCCGGAGGCGGAGCCGAGCATCGTGCCGCCGGCGAAGGTGACTTCGGTGAGACCGGTGACGGCACTGCGCTGGCCGGGCGCCAGGTCGAGCGCCAGCGACCAGATCCAGGTAAGCCGGAAGCCGGCCGCGAAGGCCCAGGTGGCGTACATGGCGGCCATGAAAGGCGGACTGCCGCGAACGGTGAGCAGGGTGGTGGCGGCGACGGCGAAGATCAGCGAAGCGGCGATCAGGATCGGCAGGCGCAGGCTCTGCCGGGCGCGCCCGCCGATGACCAACCCGGCGAAGGAAAACGCCGGACCGATGGCAAGCAGGAGGCCGGCGTCTTCGGATTCGAGCCCGTAGACCTGGGCGACAAAGGCGCCCAGGAACGATTCGATGCCGTAGGTGCCAAAGGCGTAGAACAGGTTGCCGAGCAGAGCGAAGAGGGCCGCTCGATTGCGCAGGAGGCGAACGATGGCCACCAGGACCACATCGCGGAAAGAGGCGAAGCGGGCGTCGCTCTTACGGTCGGGAGGCAGGAAGCGGAAGATAGCCAGCGCGGCGAGGACGGTTATGGCGGCGCCGACGACGTGGGCGGCGCGCCAGTGGACCTGGCCGGCCAGGAAACCGGACAGGAGCGGCGCGGTGACCATGGCGATGCGGGAGGCCATGATGATCGCGGAGCTGCGGCCGATGACGTATCTGCAAACCGGCCGCGAAGGCGGTTAGGATTCTCGGGGCGGCGACAGGCTTTTGTATACTTAGTTGATAGCTTTGCTTATAATTGCCGGTGCGGGGAGTGGGTGGAACCAGCGAACTAGAACGTGCCCACAGCGGGCGGAGAAATACCAATGGCGCGAGAAACGAAACAGCTTCCCGGCCCGGTCATCCCGATTCTGGAAGAAGAGTTCGAGGATTTCGACACCGAGGCCGGCGAGTTCCTACGCGGGAACACCGAAGAGGCCACCTTCATCGGCTTCCGCCTCAAGCAGGGGGTCTACGGACAGCGCCAGCCGGACCGGCAGATGATCCGCGTGAAGCTGCCCTTCGGCGGGGTGAATTCGGAGCAGTTGCGGATGCTGGGTGACGTGGCCGAGGACTACGCACCGTTGAAGAAGGGCCACCTGACCACTCGCGAGAACGTCCAGTACCACCACGGCCCGTTGCCGCTGGCCACAAAGGCGCTGCGGACGCTGGCGAAGGTCGGGTTGTCCTCGCGGGAAGCCTGCGGCAATACGGTCCGCAACGTCACCGGCGACGCCTGGGCCGGCATCGCCCGCGACGAGATCTTCGATCCGACGCCCTACGCCGGCGCGCTGGTCCGCTACTTCGTGCGCAACCCGCTGACCCAGCTGCTCCCGCGCAAATTCAAGGTCTCCTTCAGCGGCAGTGACACCGACCGGGTGCTGGGCGAAATCCACGACATGGCCTACATCTCGCGCGTGAAGCAGGTCGACGGCAAAGAGGTGCAGGGATTCCGCATCCTGGCCGGTGGCGGTCTATCGATCTTCGCCCGCAACACCCTGGAGCTCTACGACTTCGTATCCGTGGACGACTACCTGCGGGTGACCGAGGCCGTGCTGCGGATCTTCGAGCGCTCCGACGACCTGCGCCGCAATCGCGCCAAGGCCCGGATCAAGTTCCTGATCCACCGGGTCGGCATCGACGCATTCCGTGAAATGGTAGATGAGGAATTGCGGGACGATTGGGCCAAGAAGGACTACCCGCTGGAATCCCTGCTGTTCCTGGACGACGAAGAGCGCGACGCGCCGGCCGGCCCGGCAACCGCGCCGGAAATCGACCCGGCCGACCGCGAGCTCTTCGAGCGCTTCGTGGCGTCCAACGTCGTCGCGCAGCGCCAGGCCGGGTACTCGGCGATCGAGGTGAAGGTGAACCAGGGCGACCTCTCGCCGGAGCAATTCCGGGGATTGGCCGCGATCCTCGACGACCACGGTGCCGGGCGCGCGCGCATGACCCCCTGGCAGAACACCGTCCTGCGCTGGATCCCGGACAACAGCCTCTACGCCGTGTGGCAGGGCCTGCGCCGGTTGGACCTGGGGAACGCCGGCGCACAGAGGATCAACGACGTTGTGAGCTGCCCCGGCACCGACAGCTGCAAACTGGGCATCACGTCATCGATGGGGCTCAACCGGGCCGTGCAGGCGAAGGTCGAGGAGATGTACATCCAGGACCCGCTGACGAGCCAGGTCCTCATCAACATCAGCGGCTGCCCGAACTCCTGCGGGATGCACCACCTCGGCAACATCGGTTTTCACGGCGCGACGATGAAAAGCGGCGACCGGCAGATACCTGCCTATCACGTCTTCATCGGCGGCAACCGGCGCGCCGGCATCGAGTTGCGGATCGGCAAGTTGCTGAAAACGCGGCTCCCGGCAAAGCGAGTGCCGACGGCCGTCGAGCGCCTGCTGGTGGACTACGAAGAGAACCGGCGCGAGGACGATGAGCCGTTCAACGACTACGTCGATCGACGCGAGCCGGCCTACTTCAACGAACTGCTCGCCAGCCTTTCACTGACCCCGGAATACTCGGACGCCGCCGATCAGTTCATCGACTGGGAGCGCGATCGCCAGTACGTGCTGGAGCGCGGCGAAGGCGAGTGCGCCGTCTAACACGCCCCGCGTGTTCTCTTGTTTGGGTAGACGGCCGGGCAAGCTGGCTTGTCACGGCCACCGCCGAAAGCTATCTACGAGCCCCGGCGGCTAGCCCTGCCACCGCGCGATGTCCAGCGCCCAGTACGTGACGATGATCCCGGCGCCCGCGCGGGCGATGGCGATCATCGACTCCGTGACGACCTTCTGCTCGTCGATCCAGCCGCGCTCGGCGGCCGCCTTGATCATCGAATACTCGCCGCTGACGCTGTAGGCGGCCAGCGGCAGATCGAAGCGGCGGCGGGCCGCCGCGATGACATCCAGGTAGGCGAGCGCGGGCTTGACCATGATGATGTCGGCGCCCTCCGCGATGTCCAGTTCGATTTCGCGCATCGCCTCGCGGACGTTGGGTGGGTCCATCTGGTACGAACGGCGATCGCCGAAGGACGGGGCGGAGTCGGCCGCCTCGCGGAACGGGCCGTAGAAGGCGCTGGCGTACTTGGCGGCGTAGGCCAGGATGCCGGTTTCGGAGTGGCCGGCATCGTCGAGAACCGCGCGGATGGCCCCGACCCGACCGTCCATCATGTCCGACGGGGCCACCACGTCGGCGCCGGCCTGGGCGTGGGAAAGCGCCACCCTGGCGATGGCCGCCACCGAGCGGTCGTTGTCGATGGTCTCGCCGTCGAGCACGCCGCAGTGGCCGTGGTTTGTGTAGGCGCACAGGCACACGTCGGTGATCACCGTTAGCTCCGGAGCGGCGTCCTTGATGCGGCGGATGGCCTCCTGCACCGCGCCGTCGGCGGCGTCGGCGTCCGAGCCGGTGTCGTCCTTGAAACGCGGCCGGCCGAACAGCAGGACCGCCGGAATACCGAGTCCGACGGCGGTCCGGGCGAGATCGGCGGCGCGGTCGGGAGACAGGATCGACTGCCCGGGCATCGCCTCGATGGGTTGCTCGATGCCGGCGCCCGGCTCGATGAAGAGCGGGTACACGAGCGAGTCGACCGAGAGCCGGGTCTCGGCCACGAGCCGGCGCAGGGATTCGAGTCGGCGCAGGCGGCGGGGGCGATTCGTGAGATCGAGCCGGTCGGGATCAGGCATCGGAGGACTCGCTTTCGGCGGCGGATTCGTCATTGGCGACCAGTGCGGTGACCAGTCCGGCGTAGGTGTGAGGTTCGGCGACGGCGGCGACCGGCAGCCCGCGCTTTTCGACGGCGGCGGCGGTGATCGGTCCGATGCAGGCAATACGGGTTGTTGTGGGCAGGGCGAGGCTGGCGCGGTCCAGGGCGGCGAAGGTGCTGCGAACCGCCGAGGGACTGGTGAACACCGCCCAATCAGGGGCGTTGGTGAGGGCCGATTGGATGAGGTCCGCCGGCAGGGCCGCCGGAACGGTCTGATAGGCGTCGATCCGGGTGACGGCGAGGCCGGCGTCGCGGAGCCGGTCGCGGATTACCGTGCGGCCGCCCCGGGCACCGAATAATAGGACGCGGTCGTCGTCGTCGAGTTCGTCAAGCAGCGCGTCCACCACCGATTCGGAGACAAACTCCTGCGCAATCAGGTCGGGGGTGATGCCGTGCTTCGCGAGGGTCCGGGCGGTGCCGGTGCCGAGGGCGGCGATCTGAATACCTCCGAAGGCTCGGGTGTCACGCCCCAGGCTCCCGAGCGTGTCAAACACCGTGTCGACGGCGCTGCGACTGGCAAACACCATCCACTCGGTTGCGTCGAGAGTTTCTTCTAGAACGGCGACGAGTTGCGCCGGGTCGGGTAGGGGCTCGGTCTGAATTGCCGGGAGTGCGATGACCGTCGCGCCGACGGCGCCGAGCAATTTGCCCAGTTCGGCGGTGGCCGGAGCCGGGGTGGTGAGCAGGACCCGCCGACCGGCCAGGGGCAGCAGCGGACGCCAGGCGAAATCGCCGGCTGCGGCGACCGCTGGTCCGACCAACAGTGTGGCCGGCGTCATCACTCCGGCCGCTCTGGCGCGCGCGGCGATGTCGGTGATCGTGGCGACAATCGTGCGCTGACCGGGCAGGGTGGCCTTCTCGATTAGCGCAGCGGCCGTGTCGCCGGACATGCCGGCCGCAAGCAGGGAGTCGGTGATCGTGTCGATGCGGGTCGCGGCCATCAGGATCACCAGGGTCTGCGACAGACTGGCCAGGGCGTTCCAGTCGGTCTCCGGGGAGCCGTCATTTGAAGCCTGGCGTCCGGTCACGCAAACAAATCCGGCGGTGACGCCGCGCATGGTCAGCGGGATGCCGGCGTAGGCCGGGGCCGCCGTGGCGCTCGAGATGCCGGGGACGACCGCGTAGGGAATTCCGGCGTCGACCAGTGCCCGCATTTCCTCGCCGACCCGACCGAAGACCATCGGATCGCCGCCCTTCAAGCGGCACAGCCGCTTGCCGTCACGGGCCAGATGAACGAGCAGTTCGTTAATCTCCCCCTGGCTGATGGACTTGCTCCCGTAGCGCTTGCCGACCGGTATGACGGCCGGCCCGTCGATCAGGGCCAGGACCTCCTCGGAGACCAGCGAATCGGGTAGCACGATGTCGACGGTGCGCAGCAGATCGCGCGCGCGCAGCGTCAACAGGCCCGGGTCGCCGGGCCCGGCGCCGACCAGGTAGACCGTGCCGGGTTGGGTATCAGACATCGGCGTGGCCGTGCAGTAGGTGGCGGGCGGTCTGCCGCCCCAGCCCGGCCGGATCGTCGACCGGGCCGCTGAACGCGGCGGTGGCGACCGGGTCGGTGTAGCGGCCGGCCTGGAGGTGAAGGACGCCGTCGCGGACTTCGGCGAACGCGCCGATGGGGGCGTTGCAGCCGCCGCCGGACGCGGCCAGGAACTCGCGCTCGGCGTTGACGGCGGCGTGCAGATCGGGGTCATCCAGCGGCGCCACGGCGGCGCGGGCGCCGGAATCATCGGCGCGGGTCTCGATGGCCAGCGCACCCTGGCCCGGGGCGGGGAGGAATGCGGGCGGCGCAAGCCACTGGTCGATGCGGTCTTCAAGTCCCAGGCGGATGAGCCCGGCCGCGGCGAGGACGATGGCATCGAAAGCGCCGGCGTCGAGTTTGGCCAGGCGGGTCGCGACATTGCCGCGGATGGGCGCCGGCTGGAGATCGGGGCGAACCGCGCGGATCTGCTCGGCGCGGCGGACGCTGCTGGTGCCGACGCGGGCGCCGGCGGGAAGGTCGGAAATCACCAGGCCGTCGCGGGATATGAGGACATCGCGCGGGTCGGCGCGCTCGGGGACGGCCGCGACCTCCAGCCGGTCCGGTTCCTCGATGGGCAGGTCCTTGAGGCTATGGACGGCGAGGTCTATTTCGCCGTTGAGCAGGGCGTGCTGAATGGAAGAAGTGAAGAACCCGGTTTCGCCGGCGTCGGGGATTGCGATATCCAGGCGGCGATCACCGGCGGTCGAGATGATCACCGTCTCCAGTGCCAGTTCGGGATGATGCCTGCCCAGCGCCTCGCGGACGATGTCGGTCTGGACCCGGGCGAGCGGGCTGGCGCGGGTACCGATGCGGAGATTTGCGGGCATCATGCTCCGGGATTGAATGGCGTTTGCGGCGGCCGGGTGCCGAGTTGCGGGACGGCGCGCGCCTCCCGCAAACTTGTACCGGCGATTATATGACCGGGGGCCGCGCCGGTCCCGGACGAAGGATAGGGAAGCTGCGATGACCGTAAACCTTGCCGGGATGGCCGCCGATGGCTGAGCGAGATTCCTACCTGCCGGTGGCGTTGAATCTGGCGCGGCTGGCCGGCCGGGGCTGTGTGGTGGTCGGGGGCGGCCACGAGGCGGAGTTCAAGGCGCGGGTGCTGGCGAGTTTCGGAGCGGCGCCGTTGATCGTAAGCCCTGAAGTGACGTCCGGATTGGAAGCGATGGCAGCCGCCGGGGACGTGGAGATCCGGCGCGAAGCATATGGAAAAGAGGCGGTTACCGGCGCCGGCCTGGTGGTCGCGGCGACCGACGACCAGGATCTGAACAACCGGATCGCCGGCGACGCGCGGGCGGCCGGGGCGACCGTGAACGTGGTCGACGGCGCCGGCGAGTCCGACTTCATTGCGATGGCGCTGGCGCGGGCCGGGGACATCACGGTGGCGGTTTCGACGGCGGGACGGAGCCCGGCGTTCGCCTCGGCGCTGCGGGATCGGATTCAGAACTTGCTGGATACGGGATTCGCGGAGCACCTGGAGTATTTCGCGGCGGTGAGGGAGCTGCTGCTGGGGATCACGGAAGATTTTCGCCAGCGGGTGCGGATATGGCGGGAGCTGACGGCAGCGTCGCTGCTGGAGGTGCTGGAGCGTGACGGGCGGGAGGCGGCGCGAGAAGTGGTGAGGGGAGTGGTGTCGAAGCATGTGGAGGTGAGTGCGGCGGAGCTGGACGGTTTGTCGGGGGCGGGTCAGGACGAGTAGGCGCGCTGGAGGATTTCGGCGACTTCGGGTCGGGTGAACTCGGGGGGGAGGGGCTCGCCGGCGCGGAGCAGCTCGCGGACGCGGGTGCCGCTGAGGAATACGTGGTCGGAATCGTCGTGGGGGCAGTCGGCGGCGGTGGCGGTGCGGCCGCAAGAGCGGCAGTAGAAGGCGAAATCGAAGGGCACGGACCGGATGGCGAGATCGGTGGGGGAGAGCCCGTCGAATATGCGCTGGGCGTCGAAGGGGCCGTAGTAGTCGCCGACGCCGGCATGGTCGCGACCGACGATGAAATGGGTGCAGCCGTAGTTCTGGCGAATGATGGCGTGGAAAAGGGCTTCGCGGGGGCCGGCGTAGCGCATGGCGGCGGGCAGGACGCCGAGCACGACCCGGTCGGCGGGAAAATAGCTATCGATGAGGGCGCGGTAGCAATTCATGCGGACGTCGGCGGGCACGTCGTCGGGGTTGGTCTCGCCTACGAGAGGGTTGATGAAGAGGCCGTCGGCGGATTCGAGGGCGACGTGGAGCAGGTGCTCGTGGGCGCGATGGATGGGATTGCGGGTCTGGAAGGCGACGATGGTGCGCCAGCCGAGTTCGAGGAAGCGAGCGCGGGCGGCGGTGGGGAGGAGATGGTCTCCGCCGTAAGGGTCGGGTCGGGCGGGAACGAGGACGGGGCCGCCGATGAGGAAGTCGTGCTGGTGGTACAGGGTGGCCACGCCGGGATGATCGTGGTCGGCGGTGAGGTAAACGGCCCGGGCTTCGCGCTCGTGGTTGCGACGGTAAATGTCGGCGACATCGATGACGCCCCGGAGTTCGCCGGCGGAATCGCGCAGGGCGAGGCGATCGCCGGTGGATAGCTTCTCGGCGAGCATCGGTGGGGCGGAGAGGGTAACGGGCAGGGGCCAGAGGACGCCGTTGGCCAGGCGCATGTCCTTCAGGACGGCCTCGTAGTCGGGGCGGGTGATGAAGCCGGTGAGGGGGGAGAGGGCGCCGACGGCGATGAGGTCGAGATCGTTGAGTTCGCGGGGCTGGAGGGTGAGGGAGGGGAGGCCGGCGGCGAGGGCGTGGAGATCGCGAGAATCGGCTTCGGTGAGCGTGCGGTCGATGAGGAGGTCGCCGTGGGGCGGTATAGGGGAGATGGCGGTAGGGTCGGGTGGATCGGCGATGTCGGTCATGCGGTGGCGGCGACCGGCCGGCGCAAGTGGCCGGCGGCCTCCAGAGCTTCGATGACGCGAGTCACGCTCTGCTCGACGGTTTCGGAGTGGGTGTCGATGGTGAGCTCGGGGGAGAGAGGCTCCTCGTAGGGATCGGAGATGCCGGTGAAGTTGGGAATGTCGCCGGCGAGAGCCTTTTTGTAGAGGCCTTTGGGATCGCGCTGGATGAGTACCTCAAGCGGGCACTTGACATAAATCTCAAAGAAGGGGTCGATGTGGTGGCGGAGTTCGGCGCGTAGATCGCGGTAGGGAGAGATCACGGCGGCGACGACGGTGGCGCCGTGGGCGGTGAGACGACCGGCGACCCAGCCGATCCGGCGGACGTTTTCGTCACGGTCTTCTTTGCTGAAGCCGAGCCCCTTGCTGAGGTGCTGGCGGACGATATCGCCGTCCAGGGTTTCGACGTGGCGGCCGCGGGACCCAAGCTCGGTGGATAGGAGGTTGGCGATGGTGGTCTTGCCGGCGCCGGAGAGTCCGGTGAGCCAGATGGTGATGCCGCGGGGCGCGTGGGAGCCGTTGGAAGATGAGGTCAATGGTTGGTGCATTTAGGGGTTATATGTGGAGGCCGCATTCGGTTTTGGCGTGGCCAGCCCAGCGGCCGGAGCGAAGGTCGGCGCCCTCGGGCGCGGCGGTGCAATGGGTGCAGCCAAGGCTGGGTAGACCCTGGTCGTGCAGCCGGTTGTATGGGATGTCGTGCCGGCGGACGTAGCTCCAGACTTTGTCTTCGGTCCAGGAGACGAGAGGCCCAATTTTGAAGACGCCGAACTTTTCGCTCCAGGACAGGACCGGGGCGGAGGCGCGGCCGGGTGATTGGTCGCGGCGGAGGCCGGAAATCCAGGCGAGTTGGCCGTCGAGGGCGCGGTGGTTGGGCTCGACCTTGCGGATGGAGCAGCAGAGGTCGGGATCGCTCTTCCAGAGGGCGTCTTCGGTGGAAGCGATCTGCTGGGCGAGGCTGAGTCGGGGGAAGAAACGGTGCGGGTCGATGCCGTAGCGCGCCTTTACTTCCCGGGCGAGCTCGTGGGTTTCGGGGAAGAGGAAGCCGGTGTCGATGAAGTAGACGTTGAAGGGCATGGATTCGGTGGCAAGAATGTGGAGGAGGACCATGCCGGAGGGGCCACCGAAGGAGCAGGAGAGGGAGGCGGAGGCGCCAAAAGTCCTGGCGGCCCAGCGCATGATCTGAGTTGGGGAGAGGGGCTCAAGGGCGGTGTTGAAGACGTCGAGATTGTCGCGGAGGGCGTCTATATCGACGTTGCGTCCCCGGCGGGCGAGTTGGGCGAGTGATGGGGTGGCGGCGGGCGGATTCGGGGTGGGTTCGGTGACGGTGAGAGTGTCTGTTTGGTAGGCGATGGTGGTGATTCCGTAGGGTGGATTGCGGTGGTCGGTGACGATTATACATTCAAACGATCGATTAACTCAAGATTAATAATTTGGTAATGGCGAAGCGGCCGGGATGAGGACGCAGGAGCGAAGAGGTGGAGGTGAATAGGCAGGGGCGAAGAGGGGCAGGTGACGGGGCGGTCAGTCGCCGGTGGCGACCCGGGTCAGGAACTCCATTTCGGGTTCGGGCAGGTCGAGTTCGAGGGAGAATGCCTGGCCGGCGGGGCTCATCTTCTTGATGGTCTTACGGAGAATGTTGGCGGTCTTATCGTCGCCCTGCTCGCGGCGGAGGGCCGTGAATCCGGTTTCAAGAAAGACCAGGCAAAGGGCGTCCTCGAGGGTCTGCACGTCGGGATCGCGGCGGAGATCGCGCTTGCGGATGATGTGGCCGACGCGGTCGGCGGTGGCATCGTCGTAGCCGGCTTCGGCGAGGACGCGGGCGGTTTCGGAGGCGTGGAATTCGTGCAGGTCGGTGCGCCAGCGCAAATAGCCGCGGCGGCCTTCGGGCTGGGAGTCGCGAGGGACGCGCCAGCGTTGCAGGTGATGGGCGCGGGCGGCGAGGAGAAGTTCGGGTCCGGCATCGGGGTCGAGGCGCAGGACCCAGTCGGTCATGAAGCGGGAGTGGGCGAGCTCGCGAGGGAGGACTTCGTCCCCGATCTTGATGGTCGTCGGATCCTGGCGATTGAGGTCGTCGATTAGCTGAATGGCGCGGTCGAAGCGGGGGTCGGCGGGCATGGCGACGGCCTTTCGTGGGGACTTGTGCCGATTGTGCTCCGCTGAATCAGGACAGGGCAAGGGAAAGACGGGGTTGGCTTAGAATCCACGACCGAGGCGATGCGACCGGGAGCGAGCAACGTGGCGAACGGCGGGACGACGGGACCGGACATTGTGTTCTT
>CAZVZW010000039.1:0-15994 GCA_964631365.1 uncultured Chloroflexota bacterium
CGGCTGGAGCACCGGGGCGGCGACGCCGGTAGACGAGATCCACGGCACGGAAGGCTCACTGGTGTTCAGCCGCGAGGCACCGCACCTGCGGCTGTTCCGCGACGGCGAGTTTGAGGGCGTGGACGTCCCGGGCGGGTTCACGTGGGGCTTCGATAAGCTGTTCGTGGCCTACGCCGACGCCATCGAAGCTGGTGAGCCGCCGCCGGTGAGCTTCGAGGACGGCTATACGAATATCAAGGTGGTGATGGCGGCCTACGAATCGGGCCGGACCGGGCAGCCGGTGGACGTTTCCTAGGGGTCGAATTCGATAGTCGGAGGCACCGGGGCCGCCCGTCGGTCTCAGCAGCCGGTCCCCGGCTCTTGTCCGGGTTGATTCCCGGCGGCGCGGCCTACAGGCCCCGGCGCCTCTGCGCTACCAGGATCAGAGGTCGCGGGGCGACCTACCAGCCGACGTCATAGCGCAGCATGCGAGCGTTGATGATGGTGATGATCGAGATGGCTGCGAACAAAGCCACGGAAATCGTGGAGGCGTAACCCATCTTGAGGTATTCGAATCCGTTGAAGTAAATGAGGGTGACGAGGGTGATGGTGCGGTCGAGGGGGCCGCCGCAGGCGGTCTGGGGGTTGGCGCAGGTCATGATGAAGACTTGGACGAACATCTGCAGGGCGCCGATGAAGTAGACGATGACTACGAAGAAGGTCGTTGGCGCAAGGAGCGGCAGGGTGATGTGGAGGAACTTGCGTAAGCCGCTGGCGCCGTCGATTTCGGCAGATTCGTAGATGTGGGGTGGGATGCCCTGGAGCCCGGCGAGGTAGATGACCATGTTCAAGCCCATGTTCTTCCAGACGCTCAGGATGATGATGGCGAGCATGGCCGTGTTGGGTCCCTTGAGGAACTTGGAGCGGGGGAAGCCGAGGGTCTCGAAGAGCTCGTTGGCAAGGCCGAACTGCGGTTCGTAAATCCAGAGCCAGATCAGGGAGACGGAGACAAAGGAACTGACGACGGGCATGTAGAACATGGCGCGGAAGCTGTAGATGCCGCGTATCTGGCGATTGATGAGGATGGCAAGCAGGAGGGAGGTGACGACGCCGGTGGGGACGGTGCCGAAGGCGAAAAGGAGGGTGTTCAGGGCGGCGGCGGTTACGCGGTGGTCGTCGAGCAGGTTGCCGTAATTGAGGCCGCCGGTCCATCTCGGTTCGCTCATCAGGTCGTAGAACGTGAAGCTGTAGTAGAAGGACATGAAGATGGGGTAGATGACGAAAAAGAGCAGGAAGATGAGGGAGGGCGCGACGAAGAAGTAGCCGGCCAGGCCGCCGCGGCGACCCAAGCTGAAGCGACGTTTCCGGCGAACGGTCGGAACGGTCGGAACTGGTGCGGTCGATGTCCCCACGATAAATACTTCCCCTTTTTCGGTTCAGGGTAGCAAACGCAAGTGGAAATACCGGGGGAGGCTCTCGGGGACGTGCCGTCGGTGAGCTAGAGCCGAGCTCTTCGAGATCACGCAGAGTTATGCCGGCTTTGATGCGGGTGTCATAAAGCAGGCGGACAATGGCGGAGATCTCGGCGAGAGCGATGAGGCTGAGCCAGAAGTGAACGGGGATGCGGAAGGGCTCGCGCGGGCGGCGGTCGGGGAAGGGAGGGACGATTGGTCTCATGCCATCCCCACGCCTCGCTTAGCTACCTCGATGCCGCGGCGTTGAATCTAAGCAAGGGGCTAATTCCAAATGAGAGCCGCGGGGCAAGGTGGCGTGATTGTTGGTCGGTCGCGGGTGCAACGCACGGTGATGGCGGGCACTCGGGACGGTGGACAGGGAGCGTTGATCAGTAATGAATCGGAGGCGCGAGACTGTCGCTAACGAGACCAAGCAAGGCTAGAGCGCTTCTTTCAGAGCGGATGCGGTGGGACGAGTCATGCCGGGGAGAGCGGCGAGTTCGTCGAGATCGGCGGCGCGGATGCGGGCGACGCTGCCGTACTTGCGCATGAGGGCGCGTTTGCGGGCCGGGCCGATGCCGGGTATTTCGTCGAGGATGGAGCGGCGGCCCTTCTTGGTGCGGAGTTTGATGTGGAAATTGACCGCGAATCGGTGGGCTTCGTCGCGGAGGCGCTGAAGGAGATGGAGCCCGTCGGAGGCGGCGGGCAGGAGGACCGGCGCGGATCGGCCGGGCATGAAGATCTCTTCGCGCTTCTTGGCGATGGCGATGACCGGGACGTCGGCGGCGCCCTGATCCTGCATGGCGGCGAGGGCGGAGGAAAGCTGGCCCTTGCCGCCGTCGATGAGCACCAGGTCGGGGACGGTGAGCCACTCTTTGCTGGACCCGGCGGTGGGCTGGTCAGCGGCGGGCAGCGGGGCGGATTCGTCAAAATCGGCCAGGTCGATTGCCTGAAGCCCGGCAGCGTCGAGTTCGATGTCGCCACCGGATTCCTCGCGCTCGCGCATACGCTTGAAGCGCCGCCCGATGACCTCGCGCATGGAAGCGAAGTCGTCGTTACCCTGCTCGCCGCGGATCTTGAAGCGGCGGTACTTGCCCTTTTTCGCCACGCCGTCTTCGAAGACGACCATGGAGGCGACGGTGAGGGTGCCCTGGATGTGGGAGACGTCGTAGCACTCGATGCGGCGCGGGAGGCGGCGTAGCTCGAGGGCTTCGCCGATCTGGCGCATGGCGTGGCGCAGGCGACGCTCGCTGTTGAGAAAGGCGGTGCGCTCCATATCGAGGGTGTCGCGGGCGTTGGCCTCGGCGAGCTTGACCAGCCGGCGCAGGCTGCCGCGCCGAGGGGCGAGGACTTCAACTCTGTCCTTGCGCATGATGTTGAGCCACTCGGAGACGACGTCGAGGTCGTCGATGGCGGTGGGCAACAAGACCTGCTTCGGGACCTGTTCGGAGCGGCCGTAATACTCGCGGACGAACTCGGAGACTAACTCGCCGAGGGGCTCGTCGCCGGCGGCGGTGAGGCGGAAGGAGTTGCGCCCGATCAGCTTGCCGTTGCGGATGGTGAGGACCTGGCCGATGGCTTCGCGGCCTTCGCGGGCGACGCCAATAACGTCTTGGTCGCGACGGTCGGGGTCCATAACCTTCTGCTCGGCGACGACGCGGTGGATGGCGCGGAGGCGGTCGCGGAAGGCGGCGGCGGCTTCGTAGCGCTGCTCGGCGGAGGCGCGCTGCATGGCGGCTTCGAGGGCACTAACGATGGGCTCGTGGTGGCCGTCGAGGAAGGCGATGGTCTGGTCGATTACATTGCGGTAGTCCTCGGGATTGACGGCGCGGATGCAGGGGGCATTGCAGCGGCCGATGTCGTACTTGAGGCAGGCGCGGTCGAAGACTTTGTCCATGTCGAGAGTACAGGTGCGGTAGGGGAAGATGCGGTTGAGGAGCTTGAGAGTCTGGCGCAGGTCCTTGGCGCGCGGGTAGGGGCCGAAGTAGCGGGAGCCGTCGCGGATGACGCGGCGGGTAGTGAGGACCCGGGGGTAGGTCTCGGCGGTGGTGACCTTGAGGTAGAGGTACTGCTTGTCGTCGCGGAGGACGACGTTGTAGCGCGGCTGGTGGCGCTTGATGAGGTTGTTTTCGAGGATCAGGGCTTCGACTTCGGGGTCGGTGACGATGAAGTCGAAGTCGGTGATGCGGGCGACGAGGCGGCGGGTCTTGGGGTCGAATCCTTTGGAGCTGCCGAAGTAGGAACGGACGCGGCTGCGCAGGGAGAGAGCCTTGCCGATGTAGATGATGTCGCCGGCGGCGTCGTGCATGAGGTAGATGCCGGGGGAGGCGGGGAGGGTGGAAAGTTTGCCGTCGATCAGTTCGGAGGCCATGATCTGCCCTGTGGGATCGCGGGGTTCATGGGTCCATTTTATTTCAGGCGAGGGACCGGATTGCAGGAAGTTTGGTCGGGGGTGGATTTCGAGCTGTTTCAGCGGGCGAAGCGGGAGAGGGCCGGGGTGCATAACCCGGGGCCCGGGCACTGGCAGATCTTTCTGTGCCCGGAGGAGAGCTACGGGGAGATCGTGGCGCGGGTCCTGGCGGGGCAGGCGGGAACCGGAGAGAGTGCGGAACCGTGGGCGCGGCCGGGGCTGAGTCTGCATCATCCGTTCATCGCCCCGTTCGAGGGCCACGGACGCCGGGAGTCGAGTCAATTCCTGGACGCGAACCGGGATTTGCGGGAGTTGTCGTTTCGCTGGCTGGCGGATTCGCTGGCGAAGGCGGCCGAGCTGGGCGCGGAGTTCGTGGTGACCCACCTGAACCACGGCGAAGGGGTGGCGGACCGGACGGCGGCGCTGCGGCTGGCGCGGGCGGCGTTGGCGCGGTTCGCGGAGATGGCGACAGCGGCCGGGGTAGACGTGCAGGTGGAGTTCCTGGGGTATCAGCCGGCGCTGCATGAGCCGGCGGACTTCGTGGAGTTGCTGGCGGAGCGCCCCCAGGTGCGGCTGTGCCTGGACAGCGGGCATCTGCACCGCTGGGGGCAGATCCACGGGCGGGACCCGTATGCAGCGGCGGAGTTGCTGGCGCCGCTGGTCGGCAGCCTGCACCTCTGGAACGTGAGCTCGGCGGAGGAATACGCCGAGAAGGGCCATGTGCCGGTGCATCCGACGCAACGGGTGGCGGATGGCTACGTGGATGTGACGCGGATCGTGCGGACGGTGCTGGCGGTGAATCCGGCGGCGACGGTGGTCTTCGAACCGTCGGTGCCGGAGGGGATGACGGCGGAGTTCATCGCCGCGGGAATGGCGTGGGTGGGGGGCATCGTTGCCGCGGCGCGGGCGGGACTTTAGACTGCCGACAGCAAAGCAAAGCACCCGAGAGGACCCCCGGGGCAGGCGTGCGGATCCGATGGCGATGTCCGCGTGATGCCTCGCCCATGATCAGCTTCGAGCGTCTCCGCAACACCCTGATAGCGCTTTTGATTGTGATCGCGTTGATCTGGATCGGGGAGTTCCTGTGGAACCTGGCGGGGCGCTTTTCGAACCTAGCATTGATCTTCTTTTTCGCGTGGTTGGTGAGCTTTGCGCTGACGCCGCTGGTGCGACGTTTGCAGCGGGCGCGGGTGCCGACCGGGCCGGCGACCGGGATCGTGTACGTGGGGCTCTTTGTGATCGCGACACTGGGTTCGATATTTGTGCTGCCGGGGGTGGTGGGCGACCTAGTGGGGCTGGGCGGGAATGTGTCGGAGTACGGCGACGACGTGCAGGAATTGGCGAACGATCTGCGCGCCGGCCTGGTGGATCTGGGGCTGCCCGAGGAGAAACTGGATGAGGCGCTGAACGACATCGGGGCGAATTTCGCCGACGCCAGCGGGACGATTATCGGCACGATCATCGGGGCGCTGGCGGGGATCGCCAACGCGGTGCTGATCGCGGCGATGACACTGATTGTCTCCTTCTACATGGTGCTGAACTGGGACAGCGCGCTGCGTCGCTTCGCGGCGTCGCTGCCGGGCAACTGGGGACCGGCGGTGGAGAGCGCCTCGGCGCTGGCGGAATCGACGTTTTCGGCCTACCTGCGCGGGCAGGTGTTGGGCGGGGTGATCTTTGGGGTGATCGTGGCGATCACGATGCTGATCGCCGGGCTGGACTATGTGCTGGCGATTTCGATGCTGGCCGGGGTAGCAATGACGATTCCGTTTGTAGGCCTGGTGATCGGGCTGCTGCTGCCGATCGGCGCGACCCTGCTGCAGGACCCGGGGCTGGGGCTGTGGGTGGCGATCCCGCTGGTGGCCGTGCAGCAGCTGTTGGACAATATCGTGATGCCGAAGTTGATGGCGTCGGCCATGGGCGTGCATCCGGTGGTAGTGATCGCGTCGATCCTGATCGGGACAACGGCGGCCGGGTTCTGGGGCGCCGTGTTCGGAGTGCCGTTCGGAGCGCTGGTGTTCTTCGCGGCCGTAGCGATCTACCGGCGCCTGATAAGCACCGAGGCCCGCCGCGAACTGCGGACGAGCCCAGTAGCGCCGGGGGACCCGGGCAGCGGGGCTTAGGATGGGCAACTGGAGAACGATCTGCACCGCGGCCAAGGCCGCAAAAGGACTGCGAGTAGCCTGAGAACTCTGCTGCGGCTGATGCGCTACCAGCTTGCCTACCGGCGACTGGCGTTCTTCTCGGTTGTTTCCCTGATCGGCTACCTGGCGGCAGAGGGGATGGCCCCGGCGGCGATATCGGTGGCGATCAACCGGGGATTGAAAGACGGCGACGAGGGGGCGCTGGCGGTGTTTGCGTTGCTGGCAGCAGGGCTGTTCCTGATCCGCGGACTGCTGAGCGCGGTGTTCAATTTTCTCTGGCAGTACCAGTCGAGAATCGTCGGCCGGGACCTGCGGGACGAGCTGTACGAGCGCTTGCAGCAGATGTCCTATTCGTTTTACGACCGGGCGGATTCGGGCGACCTGATCTCGCGGGGAATCTCGGACGTGGAGGCGGCGCGGATGGCGGGGGGGATGGGGTTGTACCGGCTGGGGGAGATCATGGGCAAGTACGTGGTGGTGCTGGTAATCATGTTCATCACCAGCACCCAGTTGGCGCTGTTCACGCTGGCTTCGACGCCGCTGATGATCGCGACGACGGTGTACTTCAGCGGGCAGTTGCGGCGACGCTGGGTGCGGGTGCAGGCGCAGCGGGCGATCATGACCAGCGCGCTGACCGAGGCGCTGACCGGGGCGCGGGTGGTGAAGGCCTTCGCGCAGGAGGAAGCAGAAACAGCGAAATTCGAGCGGACGGTTCGGGACCTGACAGACTACTTCCTGGACACGATCAAGCAGTATTCGCTTTTTCTGCCGATCCTGGTCTTCCTGTCCTCGCTGGGCACGGTGGCGCTGATCCTGGTGGGATTCAGGCTGGTCATCGACGGCGTCATCGATGTCGGCACGGTGATTCAGTTCAACATCTACGTGGTGATGCTGTTCGGTCCGACGCGGTCCCTGGGGGCGGTGGTGCAGCGGCTGCAGAACGGGATCGCGGCGGCAGATCGGGTGTTCGAGACGCTTGACATGCGACCGGAGGTGATCGGCCCGAAGACGCCGGCGCCGCGGAACCGGGTGGCGGGACACATCCGCTTCGAAGGGGTGGACTTCCGCTACGGGCGGGGGGAGGTGGTACTGCACAACATCGAGATCGATATCAAACCGGGATCGACGGTGGGGATCATCGGACCGACCGGTTCGGGCAAGACGACCCTGGTGAACCTGATCTCGCGCTATTACGATCCGCTGAAGGGCCGGGTGACGATCGACGGCCGGGACGTGCGCGAGTTCGACCTGGAATGGCTGCGGCGTAACCTGGCGACCGTGCCACAGGATCCGTATCTGTTCACCAACATGATGGATAAGAACATCGCCTATGCCCGGCCGGAGGCGGACCGGGCAGCGATCGAGGCGGCGGCGGCGAATGCCCAGGCGGGACGGTTCATCGACAATCTGCCGGAACGCTACGACACGATCGTGGGCGAGCGGGGGGTGGGGCTGTCGGGCGGCCAGCGTCAGCGGGTGACGATCTCCCGGGCGCTGCTGATGGATGCGCCGATCCTGATTCTGGACGATTCGACGTCGAGCGTCGATACGGAGACGGAGCGGCTGATCAGGGATGCGATGCGGGAAACGTTCGTGGGGCGCACGACGATCATCGTGGGGCAGCGGGTGGGGAGCGTGATGGACGCGGACGAAATCCTGGTGATGGATGAGGGTCGGATCGTGGAGCGCGGAGCGCACCGGGACCTGGTGGCGGCAGAGGGGCTGTACGCGGAGATACTGCGACTGCAGTCGCCGGCGGCGACGACCGAGGTGGGGGGCTAGTGGTTTGATTCATCTCCGGCACGAAATTGAAATCGAAAGGCCGCGGGCGCTCGCCGGCCTCGGCGACCGGGGCGGGGGGTTTGTGGCTTGATTCACTATCGCCATGACATCGAGCGTGCCCGGGCGCCGTTCAACTGGTCGCTGACGACGCGGATGCTGGAATATGTGGCGCGACGGCGAATGAAGCTGGTGATGGGTGGGCTGTTGTCGCTGGTGGTGGCGGGGGCGACGCTAGTACAGCCGATCCTGGTGATGGAGGCGATTCGCGGCGGTCTCGGCTCCGGCGATTTCGACCTGCTGGTACGGCTGGGCGTCATCTACGTGGCGGTCACACTGCTCGCGAACGCGGCGATGGGCCTGGAAATCTGGCTGCTGTCGGCGGTGGGGCAGGAGGTGTTGTACGACCTGCGGACGGAGCTGTTCCAGAAGCTGCAACGACTGTCACTAAACTACTACGACCGCACCAACAGCGGCTCGGTGATCTCGCGCTTCACCAGCGATGTGAATTCGCTGAACGACATCCTGACCGAGGGCCTGGTGAGCACGGTGACGGATCTGGTGCTGATCATCGGGATCTTCGTGGCGATGTTCATGCAGAGCTGGCAACTGGGAGTGGTGACGGTGCTGGTGGTGCCGATCTTGCTGCCGGCGGCGGTGGTGTTTCGGATCCACGCGGCGCGGTCGTACCGCAAGGTGCGGGCGCTGATGTCGGAGACCAACGCGAACCTGGCGGAGAGCATCATCGGGATGAAGACCACCCAGGCGTTCACCCGGGAGACCGAGAACGCGCGGTTGTTCGGCACGGTGACGGAGCGGACGCTGCAGGCGCACAAGCGCTCGCGCCTGATCGGAGTGAGCATCATCCCGGCGGTGGACCTGCTGCTGGCGCTGGCGGTGGCGCTGGTGCTGTTCGTTGGCGGGCGCCTGGTGGACGTGGATGAAGCGAATCAACTCGAGGTGGTGGCGGCGGTGACGCTGTTCCTTTTGTACCTGCAACGCCTGTTCCAGCCGGTGCAGGAACTGGGCATGCGATTCGATCTGCTGCAGGCGGCGATGGCGGCGGCGGAACGGATCTTTGGAGTCCTGGATACGAAGGTGGCGGTGACCGACGCGCCCGACGCCGACCCGCTGGCGCCGGTGGAGGGGCGGGTGCGCTTTGACGATGTGAAGTTCGAGTACCTGCCGGATCAACCGGTGCTGCACGGCATCTCGTTTGACCTGGAGCCGGGCAAGACCATGGCGCTGGTGGGGGCGACCGGCGCCGGTAAGACGACGATCATCAACCTGCTGTACCGGTTCTATGACGTGATCGGCGGTACGGTGGAGGTGGACGGGACCGACGTGCGCAGCGTGACCCAGAAGTCGCTGCGCGAGCAGATGGGCCTAGTGCTGCAGGATCCGTTCCTGTTCAAGGGCACGATCGCCGAGAACATCGCCTACGCCCGGCCGGAGGCGACCCGCGCCCAGATCGAGGAGGCGGCGAAGGTGGTGCATCTGCATGACGCGGTGATGCGGATGGACTTTGGCTATGACACGGCGGTGGCGGAACGCGGCAGCCGGCTGTCGGTGGGCCAGCGGCAACTGGTGTCGTTCGCGCAGGCGCTGCTGGCGGACCCGAAGATACTGGTGCTGGACGAGGCCACCAGCAGCGTGGACACCCAAACGGAGGCGCTGGTGCAGGACGCGCTGGCGCGGCTGATGGTGAACCGGACGTCAATCGTGATCGCGCACCGGCTGTCAACCGTCCGCAACGCCGACGAGATACTGGTGCTCGAAATGGGGAACGTGATCGAACGCGGAACCCACGACACGCTGGTCGAAGCCGGCGGGCACTACCAGCGCCTGCACGAACTGGGCTTCTCACTGTCGGATGAGGACATGGGTGAGCGGTTGGCGGCGGGCAGTACCAGCTAGGGGCTGGTTCGGGAGGGCCGCGGGCTGGCAAGAGGGCTGGCGAGAAGGCGGGGGGGCGATTGTGCTGCACCGCTGGTCTGGCCCCGGGACATAGAAGGGACGCTCCACCGGCGCCGGTCGCCACTCAATTTGTCCCTGGTTTAACAGGTGGGTGCCCGCGGCCGACGCGAACGACTTGAGGCCGTACCCGCCACCAGCCAAGCTCCCCTATAAGTAGTGTTGGAACAAAAAAAACTGACGATTATCGAACGCGGTCGAGCGTCCTGAGGTGATTATCGCGCAGAACCGGGTGGGTGTGAAGGGTCGATTCTTACCAAGTCAGGATCAGGCGGGGGCGTCGTCCCGCTCGTCGGATTGAGGGATGAGGCTGAGGCCCAGCTCGGTGATCTGCTCGTGGTCGATTGCGGAGGGCGCCTGCTGGGCCAGGTCGCGGCCTTCCTGGGTCTTGGGGAAGGCGATGACCTCGCGGATGTTGGCGGTATCGCGCAGCAGCATCAGGAGGCGGTCGATACCAGTGGCAATGCCGCCGTGGGGCGGGACGCCAAAGTCGAAGGCGCGGAGCATGCCGCCGAAGTTGGCTTCGATGCCGGCAGCGTCGTAGCCGAGCAGGCCCAGGACTTTGCGCTGCAGCTCGGAGTCGTGAATTCGAATGCTGCCGCCGCCGAGTTCATGGCCGTTGCAGACCAGGTCGTACTGGCGTGAGAGGGCGGCGAGAGGGTCGCTATCGAGCAGCGGCTCGTCGCCGGGGCGGACGCCACAGAAGGGATTGTGCGAGAAGGTGAGGCGATCTTCGCCGGGGACCTCTTCGAGCAGCGGGAAGTCGACCACCCAGGCGAAGGCCATGACCTCGGGGTCGCGCAGGCCAAGGCGCTGGCCCATGTATTCGCGGAGGTTGTGGAGCGTGGCGTTGGCAACGGCAGCGGTGTCGGCGACGATGACGGCTAGGTCGCCTTCCTGGAGATCGAGTCGGTCGACGAGATTGTTGAAACGGTCCTCTTCGAAGACCTTCAGCAAGGGGCTGCGGAAGCCTTCGGCGTTGCGGGCGATCGAGATGAGCCCCTTTGCACCGTAGCGACGCGCGAACTCGACCAGTTCGTCGACCTGCTTGCGGGAGTAGCCGGCGCAGTCGGGCAGGACCAGCGCGCGCACCACACCGCCGGCGGCCAACGTGGCGTCGAACGCGCGGAAGCCGCCGCCGTCGACGACGGTGGCGACGTCGATCAGCTGCATGTCGAAACGCAGGTCGGGGGCGTCGGTACCGTAGCGGTCGAGGGCCTCGGCGTAGGTGAGCCGCGGGAACGGATCGGACAGCAGGCGCTTTTCGGACAGTTCGTCGATGATCTGGACGTGGAGCCGCTCGATGAGCGCGAGGATGTCTTCTTCGTCGATGAAACTCATCTCGACGTCGAGCTGGGTGAATTCGGAGGTGCGGTCGGCGCGCGGGTCTTCGTCGCGGAAACAGCGGGCGATCTGAAAGTACTTGTCGAGGCCGGCGATCATGAGGATCTGCTTCATCTGCTGCGGCGACTGCGGCAGGGCATAGAAACTGCCGGGCTGGAGCCGGCTGGGCACCAGGAAGTCGCGGGCGCCTTCGGGAGTGCTCTTGATGAGGATCGGGGTTTCGATATCGAGGAAGCTCTCGGCGTCGAAATAGTCGCGCATGAGCTTGATGACCCGGTAGCGTAGGATCAGGTTGTCGCGCTGGCGCGGGCGGCGCAGGTCCAGGTAGCGGTGCCGGAGGCGGACGTTCTCGTCCACCGGGGAGTCTTCGTTGATGTAGAAGGGCGGGGTCTCGGACGCGGAGATGATCTGGATTTCGCCGGCGAGGAGCTCGATGGCGCCGGTGTCGAGATCGGCGTTGTTGGTGCCTTCGGGGCGGGCGCCGACTTCGCCGCGAACGGCGATGACAAACTCGGCCCGCAGGTCGCCGGCTATGGCGTGCGCGGCCGGGACGCGATCGGGGTTGAAGACGACCTGGGTGAGCCCGTAGCGGTCGCGGAGGTCGACGAAGATCAGCCCGCCGTGATCGCGGCGGCGGTTGACCCAGCCGTTCAGGACGACCTGTTCCCCGATGTGGTCGAGGCGGAGCTGGTTGCAGGTGTGGGTGCGTTTCATTTGCATGTCATAGGGCCCCGGAGATGTGGAACAAGAATATCGCCCGGGAGCAACCGGGCGGTGGGCGGGGTTATGCTAGCCGCCATCGAGTTCGTCGGCGAGCGTGGCCAGGCAGAACTCGCGAAAGTCGCGGAAGCGGGCGCCAGGTTCCATGACCGGCTCGTGGGCTTCGAGTTCGGTGAGGGCACTGTCGCCGGCGGTGAGCAGGAGGCGAACTTTGTAGAGAGCGTAGGCGTATTCGGGATGGCTTTCGCGGAAGTAGGCGAAGGTGGAGCCGGAGGTGCGCTCGAAGCGGGCGGCGACGCCGGGATCGCGCAGCAGGCGGGCGATGTCGCGCAGGGGGCGGGTCCAGCCGCGGCCGAGACGGTAGTCGAGGCGGTCGAGGAGGATGCCATATTCGCCAAGGATGGGGCGGATGCGGGTGGCGAGCTCGTCGTAGGAAAGGACGTTGATGTCAGTCTGGGGGCGGCCGATCTCTTCGGCGAGGGCCTCCCAGTCGACCGCGATCTCGGGGTAGAGGGTCCGAAACTCGAGCTTGAACTGGGCGGTGACGATGGGGTTGGAGCCCATGTATGCCAGGAAGCGGACCTCGTCGGCGTCGGTCGCGTCGGGCTGGTGGACGACCCAGGCCACCCGCACCGCGCGCTTGCGCCCGTTGGGCATTTCGCGTTCTTCGGAGCGCCAGCGGATGTGGACAGGCACGGGCCGAAGAACCTCCTGTGACGGGTCCGGGGCCGGACGGGCTAGTCGGGCGCCTCTTCGCCACCGGCGCCGGGGCCGGGGATGAGGATTACGGCAAAGGAGTTGTTGCCTTCACGGACGATGGGCCGCTCGACGATCGCCAGGGTGTCGAGGCGCTCGACGACGTTGTTGAGCAATTGGGCGGCCAACTCGGGGTATATGCGCTCGCGGCCGCGCATGCGGACCGTGGCCTTGACCTTGGCGCCGGCCTTGAGGAACTTGGCCATGCGATTGACCTTGGTCTCGACGTCGTGGGTGTCGGTGCGCGGGCGGAAACGGACTTCTTTTACGTCGCCGGCGCGCTGATGCTTGCGGCCTTCGCGCTCTTTGCGGTTCTGCTCGTACTTGAATTTGCCATAGTCGAGCAGCTTGGCGACCGGAGGCCGCTGGTTGGGGGAGACTTCGACAAGGTCGAAGCCACGTTCGCGGGCAAGGCGCATGGCTTCGTCGGTGTCTACTACCCCGAGGGCGGTGTTGGTCTCATCAATCAGCATGACCTGACGGATGTGGATGCGCCCGTTTACTCGTAGTTCGCGAGAATCTTTGCTTATGGATCGATCTCCCCGGAATGACGTGGTCCGACGGGACTCCGCCGGCCCGAGAGCGGCCAGACCACCCTCAACGACGACGACGCTCCGATCGCGTGGATTGCAGATTATCAGACCTTGTCAAAACGCAGGCCGCCCCGGGGATCGGCGGAGGCGGGTATACTCGCGCTACAGCGGCCCGGGGAGGCTCAACCCGATAGTGGGGTTGGCTGCGGATTGATGTATTCTGGAAGAGCGTAGAGGCCCGCATTTGGAAGTCGCCCAGGCCAGCCTAGCGAATGGTCTTCCGCATACCGCCAGTCCACGGGTAAGTGTGGCGACCGGCCGGGAACCGCGCGACGACCTGGGCCAGCTGATGCTGCTGCTGGAAGGCGGGACCGAGCGACTCTGCGGAGCCTTCTTGGACGTGGCCCGACGGGCGTACTACGCGCCCGAGACGACGAGTCCGCTTTCCGGACTGATGCGCAGCATGCGGGTGGGCTCGAGCGCGGCCGCCAGCGCCGCCAGCTCCGACGAGGAACACCTGGACATCGGCGCGACCGGGTTGGTGATTCGCGGTGACGAGCTGTATATCGCCCAGCTCCTGCCGACCCAGGTTTACATTTTCCGCGACAACGAACTGAACGCGCTGCCGGACGACGCGGCAACGCCGGCCGGCGACCCGGGCGGACTGCCGTTTGACAAAGACATTGAGCTGTTTCGGGCGACGCTGGAGGTGGGCGATAGCATCGCGATTACGTCGTCGGTGATCGCGCGGACGGTGCGGCAGCGGGAGATGCGGGGGTTGATCGCGCGCTACGACGTGGAGAGCTGTGTGAACCAGTTGAGCTCGCTGGCGGCGCAGCGAGGGGTGGTGGACGGGGATATTGTGCTGCTGAGCCCGGTGGGAGCGGCGGCCGGAGATGAAGAAATTGATCCGGAGCTTGTGAGGCCGCCGGACTTAGACCCGGAGTCGGCGATGCCGGCGGCGACGGCAGAGACCCCGGCGCGTCCCCGGCCGGATCGCGAGCCGGACTGGTCGTCGCCCGGCCTGGAGGCCACGGTGACGGTGCAGGATCGGGCGCGACGGGGGGTGGGGCGAAAGGTGCTGGACGGTCTGATCGCGATTCCGCTGATGATCCTGCTGCTGCCGGCGATGGCGGTGCGGGGACTGATTCGGATGCTGCGCGGCGACGGGGCGGCGGCGGACCGGACGTGGGAACTCGACGCGGCGCCGCCGAAGACAGAGTACGAACGACGCCGCGAGGCGATTGCCGCCGGACCGGCGGACCTGGAAGACCTGAATCGACAGATCTTGAATCCGTCGGGCGACGCGATCCCGCGGTCGTGGCCGGACGCACCGAACCAGCGGCACCGGGGGATGTTTGGCGGTATCTGGCGGATATCGAGTAATGACGATGATCCGCTGATGCGGGGGCGGAGGAGCGGCGGCGGGCCGGGGCCCGGTTCGTTGATCCTGATGTTCTCGATCGTGGTGGTGATCGCGATGTTCGTGGTGCTGTTCATCCGCCGCGAGGAGGCCCCGGCTGAGGACTCGGTGGCGACGACGGCGACGGCGACACCGGCGACGGAGAACCAGGTGACGACGGAGGAGGGGCAGGCGAACGCGGCGGAGAGCTTTGCGCGGGCGAAGGCGTTCTACGACGCGGCGCTGCGCGAGGAGGATGATGCGCCGGCGAAGGAGGCGCTGCGCGACGCGACTGATGCAGCGAACCTGGCCGGGCGGCAGGGCTACGCGGCGAGCGAGGTGAACCGGCTGCTGGCGCAGATCGACGATGAACGCGATTTGCTGAACAAGGTGACCCGAGTGGCAACGAGCGCGACGATTACGAAATTCGCCGAGGCGGGGCCGGGGCACGCGATCGAGCAGCTGGAGGTGTACCAGGAACGGCAGTACGTGATCGACGCGGTGAACGGGCAGGTGATGGAGTTCACCGACCCGAAGCAGGGGCAGACGGTGCTGCGGGTGGGCGAACAGGTGGGACAGGCGGGAGTGGCGGACATTGTGGCGGTGGTGGCGCGGGACCTGAGCCTGCTGGTGATCGACAGCCAGTTCAACGTGTTCAGCGTGGTGCCGGATCAGCGGCCGCAGCAGCTACGGATCGTGGGCACGGAGCAGTGGAAGGCGCCGATGGCGTTCGACAATTTCCAGAACAACCTCTACGTGCTGGACCCGGTGGCGAATCGGATCCACAAGTACATCCCGACGCCGGGCGGGTATGAGGTGGAGCCGACCGACTTCTTTGACCCGACGGAAGAGGTGGACATCAGCACGGCGGTGGACATGGCCATCGATGGGGATGTGTACGTGCTGCTGGGGGACAACAGCATTCTGAAATATCGCGGCGGCCAGCAGATGCGGTTCCAGATCGTGGGGCTGGACCGGCCGATCCAGTCGGCGACGCGGATCTTCACGACCACGGATTCGGATTCGCTGTTCGTGGTGGACGAGGGTAACCGACGGCTCATCGAGGTGGATACGCGGGACGGCAATGAGGGAATGTTCCTGCGGCAGTTCCTGTTCCGGGGCGCGGATGACTTTTTCGCCGAGGTGCGGGGGCTATGGGTGCAGGAGGCGGAGGGGCGGTTGCTGGTGCTGGGGGCGGATTCGCTGCGGCAGTTTGTGTTGCCGCGGCTGCCGAACGAATAGGACTCGCGGGTACGGGCTGACCGGACTGCAGACGGCAAGCGCGGCCTGACCGGGTTCTTGGCGACTCTGGCCGCCCGGATAGCTGGCTCTCTCGCCAGTCCTCGGGGGACGCTCGGTCTAGAAGAACCAGACCGGGGGAGCGGGTAGCGGGAATCGAACCCGCATTTCAACCTTGGGAAGGTCGCGTTCTGCCACTGAACCATACCCGCCGGTGGTGTGACGGTAGCGACGTGGCTGGCATAATGTCAACGGAAGGGAAC
>CAZVZW010000040.1:0-11320 GCA_964631365.1 uncultured Chloroflexota bacterium
CGATCAGGTTCACCCACGTGGCGCTGCGCCCCAGCAGCGGCAGCCCGTCCGGGGTGCAGGGCCGCAGCCCGCGCCAGGTTTCCTCCAGTTCCATATCCTCCAGCCCGGTCAGGTAGCGATTCGCCGCCCGGCGAATCGCGCCCACCCGCTGCCGGTTGATTGATTCATCCATCCCCACCATCTCCAGCGTACCGGCCAGTCGCAGGTGCCCACCTATCGGCGTCGCCACCACCCGTGCCTCGCCCAGCACCACCGGCAGCGGCGGGCAACTGGCCGGGCGTTCGTAGGTCAGGCTGTAGCCCTTGCCCGGCTGCACTGGCAGCCGCAGGCCCAGTCCCCGCGCCACCGCCGGCGACCACGATCCGGTCGCCAGCACCACCGTCTCGGGGTCAACATCGCCCTTCGTCGTCAGCACCCGGTGGACGCGCCCGCCCTTTGTCTCAAACCCGATGCACTCGGTCTTCTCGGCGAACTCCACTCCCAGCGATTCCGCCCGTGCGCGCAGCCGCTCCACAAACAAGAACGGGTCCATGTGCCCGTCCTGGGCGAACCAGATTCCCCCCGCCACCCCCGGCCGCACGGACCCCGCCATCGCCTGCACGCCGGCCTCGTCCAGCCGTTCCACGTGCAGCCCCGTCTCCTCCAGCATCTCGGCCTCCTCCTCGGCCTCGGCCAGGCCGGCGCGGGTGCGATACACCCACAGGGTCCCGTCCTGGGTGTAGCCGCAGCGCATCTCCGGCAGGGCGGTCAGCGTGTCAAAAAGCTCCCGTCCCGCCAGCAGCAGATCGCGCAGCACGGTTAGCCCGCGGGCCACTTGTTGCTCGTTGCTGGCGGCGCGAAATCGCCACAGCCACGACCACAGCGCCAGGTCGAAGCGCGGCTGCACATAGAACGGGCTTTCCGGGTCCAACAACCACTTCAGTCCGTTGCGCAGCGCCCCGGGATTCGCCAGTGGCACGGCGTGACTCGGCACCGCCAGCCCGGCGTTGCCGTACGAGCTACCCTGCCCCACTTCCCCGGCATCGATGGTGGTCACCCGCCGGCCGCGTTCGGCCAGCGCATGCGCCACCGCTACCCCGATCACTCCCGCCCCGATCACCAGCACTTCGGGCTTTCGATTCATCCCGATCCTCCACTTGCGATAGCGACCGCCGTCCGCTCTGGATTCCGCCCGCAGCCTAGCCCATCGTTTTCCCGCCTGCCCGGTGGCAGGGCCGACCGCGACCCCGATCCCGGCGTCGACCGACACCCCGCCGGCCGAGGCTTCCTAGCCGAGGAGACCAGTGCCGCGCGAGTCTCCCGAACCAGGCTCTCTGAGCCTCGCAACGCGTTCCTTGCGGTCGCTCTGAGAGTGCGCCAAACTCTCGGCGAAATACTTATTGTCCAGCGAAGAACCTGGGGGGGATAACGATGAAAGCTGGAGTAATCGGACTCGGCGACATGGGCAGCGGACTCGCCCGCAACCTCATCAAGGCCGGCTTTACCACCACCGGATTCGACCTCGATCAAGCGCGCCTGGACGCCTTCGCCAAATTTGGTGGACAGCCCGCCAAGAGCACCGCCGAAGTCGGCCGCCATACCGACGCCGTCTACGTCATGGTTATGACCGGTGCCCAGGCCCGCGCCGTCATCCTTGGCGAAGCCGGACTCGCCGCCGCCATGCCCCCTGGATCCGTCATCCTACTCACCGCCACGATCCCGCCCGCCGACGTCATCGCCATCGCCGCCGAACTTGAACCGAGCGGTATCGACTTCATCGACACCCCGGTCAGCGGCGGTTTCCCCGGTGCGCAGGCCGGCACGCTCACTATGATGGCCGCCGCTCCCGCCGATCTCCTGGCCGCCAATCGCGAGTCCATGGAGGCCGTCTCCGCCAGCATTCATCACGTCGGCGACCAGGCCGGCATGGGCCAGACCGTCAAGGCCTGCCTGCAATCCATCATCGGCTCCGTCTTCTCCGCCACCTGCGAGGCCGCCGGCCTCGCAGGCGCTGCCGGGGTCAGCGGCCAGGTCCTTTACGACGTCGTCAGCACCTCCGGCGCCGGTAGCGGCGTCGTCAACGTCGCCCTCGAAAACATCATCGACCGCCAATTCGCCGGCACCGGCAGCCACATCAGCACCATGCACAAAGATCTCGGCATCTCCCTCGGAATGGCCCGCGATCTCGGCGTCCCGCTCTTCACCGCCGCTACCGCCATGCAACTTTTCCAGGCTGCCAAGACGAAGTACCCCGAGGGCGACAACTGGGTAATGGCCCGGCTCGTCGAGGACATAATCGACGTCGAACTGCACCGCGGCGGGCCGGTCGAAGCGTGAAGCTCGGCGTCATCACCGACGGCATCAGCCGCGACTTCACCCACGCGCTCGACGTCATCGTCGAATTCGGCCTTACCCACGCCGAGCTCCAGTTCATTGGCGACCAAGAGATCGGCGACCTCGATCCGGCCGAGATGCGGGCCGTCAAATCCGCCCTCGCCGCCCGCGACCTGCGCGTCCCCTGCATCTCCCGCCACAACTTCGTCGGACTCGGCGTCACCGAAACTGGCCCCACCGACCCGGCTTTCGTCCGCCAGATGGATGCCTTCAAGCGAACCATCGACGCCGCCCACGCCGTCGACTCCCCCCTCGTGCGCATCATGGGTTTCCGCAAGGAAATGATCCTCTTCGGCTCCGGTGGAGCCGAGGACTGGAACGTCGCCACCGGCGCCTGGGACGCCCTTCTCGATCTCACCCGCCCGGCCATCGAAATCGCCGCGGCCGCCGGCGTCACCATGGTCATCGAGACCGGCAACGGCGGCATGGTCAACTCCGCCCACCTTGCCGCTCGCCTCGTCGCCGAGATCGACTCCTCCCACCTGCAGGTTCTCTGGGACCCGGCCAACTGCCTCTACTCCAGCGAAACCGCCTTCCCCGACGGCTACGAAGCCCTGGCCGGCTGCCTGGGCCACGTCCATATCAAGGACACCCGCGTCTGGCCGCACCGCGCCACCATCGAGCAGAAGCAATACGGCCACGGCCATCTCGGCTCCCACATGGCCGGCATCGCCGCCGCGCTCCGGGCCGACGGATACGCCGGCGTCGTCAGTTTCGAATCCGTCCACCGCCCGGCGGGCGGTGCCTTCGAAGACGGCTTCCGCGCCTCCATCACCGGCTTCCTCCGCGACTTCGCCGGCCCCGCGGGCCTTCACCCGCTTCCTAAACCGAGCCGAGCCGGTCGATTCGCTCCAGCAGGTCAGCGCGAAAGCCGCTGAGCAAGACCTCCCGGCCATCCTCCAGCCAGACCTTGGATCGGACGCGCCATCTTCCCTCAGGGTTACTGGGGCCTGGTTTCCGAGTTCCAGGAGCGCATCGCTCCGAAGGGCGACGAGGTCTGGGTCTCAAATTTTCGAGCCAACCGCCTCTGGCAGACCGGCTTCGACGATCTGCGCAAACCCTACGTGACCAGGCGATTCCCGATGAACTGGATCGAGATCAGCCCCGGCGACGCCGCCGCCCGCGGAATCGAGAACGGCGACTTGGTCGAAATCGTCAACGAGGACGTGCTTACCCAGACCGGCGGCATCAGCAGCGGCAGTATCACCGCGGTCGCCTACATCACCGACATCGTCATGGATGGTGTCACCGCGTTGTATTTCAACTATCCGGGCTCGCCGGCCAACAGCGTGGCCCCGGGTCTCCCCGAGCCCATCAACAATCAGTACGGCTACAAACTTGGCAAAGGCCGGCTGCGGAGACTGGGACCGTCGGAGTTCGCCGAAGGCATGTCCTTCGCCCCCCGCAACTTGGTCTAGCCCCACCCGCCGCCGGCTGACTCTGTCCATCACCCTCCGTCCCCAATCACCCGCCCGTCTCCTGGCCATGCGCAATCACGACTTCCCTGAGTACACCGTCGAAGTCTTCGAGTCCGCCCTGGCTGAGCGCTTCAACATCCACCGCCGCGAGCCGATCCCCGGTTCCGACCGCGTCCTCTATCGAATGGAAGCCGTCTAGCGGTCCGACGCCTCCCCGGCATCCTCTCCCAGATCGATCATTTCCGCTTCGGGGTCCAGCGCCCACAACTGCCGCGCGAAGGCCATCACCGCCACCGCCACCGCCACCCCGATCGCCCCGGAGATCACCATCGCCACCGGCGTCCCGAGATTCTCCGCGACCGCCGACATCGGCAGCAGCCCGACCGGCGTCAGCCCCCAGCCCAGCATCCAGATCGACAACACCCGCCCGCGCAGGCGGTTCGGCACGATCAGTTGCAGGATCGTCTGGATCATCGCCAGGTAGATCGCCTGAAAGAATCCCATCAGCGCCAGCGCCACCCCGGCGCCCAGGACCGAACCCGATAGCCCCAGGGCGATCACCATCACCCCGTCCATCATTGCCGCCAGCATCACCGCCGCGCCCTTGTACCGGAGTCCCGAGAACGCCACCATGGTTAACGAACCGATAATCGCCCCCACTCCCAGCATCCCCGCCAGTACTCCCAATTCCTCCGGGCCTCCGCCCAGTTCCTTTTTCACGAACACCGATAGCAGCATCACCATCGGCATGCTGAACAGTGCCGGCGACATCCCCAGCAGCATCAGCGCAAGTAGCCGCCGTGATCGCCGCACGTAGCCAAAGCCTTCCATCAGCGCGCGACGGGACGAGCTCCGGAATCCCGGCGGCGGCCCGTCCACCTTCACCCGGCGAATATTCAATATCGCCAGCGCGTAAGCCCCTACCTGGGCGAAATAAGTGCCCGCGATTCCGATCAGCGCGATCAGGAAACCGGCGATCGTCGGACCGATCACCCGCGCCCCGTTCATCGTCGTCGACATCAGCGCCACGCCGTTGCTCACCGTCTTCCGCGGCACCAGGTCCGACACCAGCGCGTTGCGCGCCGGGCTGCTCAGCGCGAACGAGCTTCCCACCATCATTCCGGCGATCGCTAGGTGCCACATCTCGACCCGATCCAGCAGCACCAGCACCCCCACCGCCAGGTCCGCCATTCCCATCAACACCTGCGCCACGATGAGCAGGCGTGGCCGGCGGATCCAGTCCGCCAGGATCCCGCCCAGTGGCGACAGCAGCAGCATCGGCACCGAGCGAAAGAACCCCAGCACCCCCAGCATCAGCGCCGAGTCGGTCAGTTCCACCACCAGCCAGCTCTGGGAGATCGACAGCATCCAGAACCCCATCATGCTGGTTAGTGTCGCCAGCCACAGCCGCCGGAAACCGGAGTAGCCGAGCGCCGGCGTCACTCGGGTCGCGAAGCGCTCGATGGAGCCGTTCAAACGGCCACCCGGCGCTGCGCCAGCGCCGCGGCCAGCGCCACCACGCTCAGTACCCCCGTCAGCACCGCATAGCTCATCCCCACTGTCGACCCGTGCATGTCGAACTCGCTGTAGTGGGCGAAGAGCCGCTCGCGAAAGCCGTCAAAGGCGCCGCCCTCGGCCGCCGTGCAGCCATCGCAGGGCAGCGCGATCGGGTTCTTGAACATGTCCAGCGCCTGCACATAAATGTCCCCTCCGCGCAGCAAACTGCCCGAATTCTGCGCGTGATACCACTCCTCCGGCGTGCCCAGCACGTAGAGTTCGCCGCTGATCAGTGCCACCGCCAGCAGTGCCAGTAGCGGCCCGCTCGCGCCGATCCGCCAGTTTCCGGACAGGAGCTCACGGGCGCCCAGCGCCGCCATCGCCGTCACAAATGGCAACCCGTAGGCCAGGTGGCGAAACATCTCCGACGGCTCCTCGCGATGGAATCCTTCCGGGGCCACCGCCATGGTCAGCGTCACCTGCGCCAGCGTCGCCAACGGCAGCGCCACCAGCGCCGATCGGCGCGTGGCCAGCTTCCCGGTGCCCAGCGTGAATAGCCCGGCCAGCAGTGCCAGCAGCAGCGGTCCCCGCCAGTCGGCCAGCAGCAGTACCCCGGCGTAGTGGTCGTAGGCCCCGGTGCGCATGAACTCCAGGTTCTGCCCAATGTGCGCCGGCGCGAAGCCCGACGAGCGTGGCGGCCAGAGCGCGTCGGTGGTCAGCGCGATCGCCGCTGCGAACAGCGCCATCCCGGCCACCGCCATCAGTCCCGGGATCGCCCAGCGCCGCGACCGGTTGATTGCCAGCGCCACGGCCGCGATCACCACCGCATATACTGGCCCTTCCGGCCGGGTCAGGGCCACCAGCACCAGCACCGCTCCCAGCCCCGCGGCATCTCCCCGCCCCGCCCCCCGCGCCATCCGCGCCAGCAGGCCCATCGCCGCCGCAAGTTCCAGTACGAACACTGCGTCGGGCTCGGCCGCTCCTAGGACCACGATCTGAAACGGCGGAAACAGCACCGTTAATAGTGCCGCGGCCAGCGCGATGTCGTCCCGCCGCACGACCGCGCGCAGGGCCAGGAAAATTACCCCCGGTAGGGCTGCGTTGGCGAGCATGATCGGTAGTTGCGCGCTATGGTACCAGTGCCCGCTCGTCCCGAAACACAGCGCCATCAGCAGCGGCAGCAGCGGCGCGTCCACCACCGTCTCGCCGGCGGTGGCCTGGGCGATTCCCATCCCCGCCGACCACGTCGGATAGCCCTGCCCAGCCAGCACGTCATCGGCCACGATCCAGTATCGCGCCAGGTCGTCCATCGTCACCGCCCGGTACGAACCCGCCTGCAGGAGACCGATCCCTAGCAGGGTTCCGGCCAGCAACCGGCCGCGGTGTCCGGCCAGTCTCGCTCGCGCTCTCTCCAATCCCCCCGCCGGGTCGCCCGGCCGCAGCAGCCACCCGGCGTACACCGCCAGACCCAGCAACAGCCCCGCCAGCACCCGCGCCCCGCCACTGGTTATGAGCAGGTGGCGCAACTCGTTGTCGCCGTTGGATGCCAGCGCGAATCCCAGCGGCACCAGCAGCGGCCACAGATGTACCCGCCACCGGCTTTCCGGCGGCGTCCGGCCGAGCAGCAAAACCAGCCCGGCCGTCGCCCCGAGCGCGGCCAGCCAGATCGCCGCCTCCTCCCTCTCACCAGCGGTGATCTTCAGCAGCAGATCGGCGAATCCGATCCCGGCCGCCGCCAGCGCCGGCAAGTCCACCGCCGAAATCCCCCATCCGCCAAATCCAACCCGCCCGGCGGTCGCTTTGCCGGTCGCCTCGACAACCGCGATCCCCGCCGCCAGCAGCAGCGGAACCAGCGCCAACAACCCGATCCGCAGCGATGCCGATTCCGCCACCAGCGCATTGTACGAGTCCGACCCGTACAACGCGGCCAGCGGAACCGCCATCCCCAGGCCGGCCGCCATACTTCGCCAGGCCAGCTCCTTTCCCGCTCCGTGCCAGGCCGCCAGCGTGATCGCGGCGAACAGCCCGATCGCCAACGCGAACGCCAGCAGGTGTCCGACCGTCATCTCCGTCGGATTTGCCCGTCCCGCCAGCACCGTCGCCGCCGCCATGCCAACCGCCAATGCCCCCGCCCCGCCGGCCACCCGCCGCCTCATACGAACGCCTCCGGCAACTCCCGTCGGCCGGCTGCCAACGCCACCCCCAGCGCCACTGCGCTCAGCACCCCGGTCAGCGCCGAATAGCTGATCCTAACCGTGTCGCCGTGCATGTCAAACGGGCGGTAGTTGTCGAACAGCTGCTCGCGAATGCTTTCGGCGTCAGCGCAATCCCGGCACGGCAGCGCGATCGGATTCTGGAACAGCTCCACCGCCTCGACGTAAATATCGCCGCCGCGCAGCAGGCTCCCCGACTTGTTCCAGTGGTACATCTCCTCCGGCGTCGCCAGCACGTAGATCTCGCCACCGATCAGCGCTACTACGATGACCGCCAGCAGCGAGCCCGTCCAGTTCGCGCACCACTTCCAGCGCAAGACTTCCCGCGCTCCGATTGCCGCCATCGCTGCCACCACCGGCAGGCCGTAGCCGAGGTGGCGGAACATCTCCGCCGGCTCGGCCGCGCGCAGCACATCCGGGTCCACCGCCAGCGTCAGCCCCAGGTTCGCCAGCAGCGCCGCCGGCAGGGCCGCCACCAGCCATTGCCCACGGGCGGCCGTCCAGCAGCCGACGGCGAACAGCCCTCCGGTCAGCGCCAGCAGCAGCGGCGCGCGCAGGTCGTCCAGCAGCAGCACCCGCCCGTAATACCACCAGGTGTTGTGGCGCAGGTAGTCCAGGTTCTCGCCCAGGTTGGCGAGCGAAAAACCCGGCCCGCGCGACGGCCAGGTGGCGTCGGTGGTCAGCGCCACCAGTGCCGCGAACGCCGCGACCCCGGCCAGCGCCATCGCGCCCGGCAGCAGCCATCTCCGGGACCGCCCGAAGGCCGCCGCCGCCATCGCCAGCACCGCCGCGTATACCGGCCCCTCCGGCCTGGTCAACGCCAGCAGCAGCAGCACTGTGCCGAGCGCCAGTGGCCCGCCCCGCCCCGCCGCTGCCCGCGCCAGCAGCCCCATCGCAATCACCAATTCCAGCACGAACAGTGCGTCCGGCTCGGCTGCCCCCAGCAGATGCACCTGGAAGGGCGGAAACAGCACCGTCAGCAGCGCCGCCGCCAGCGCGATGTCGTCACGGCTCACCAGTGTTCGCAGCGCCAGGAACAGCGCGCCCGGCAGCGCCACATTGGCCAGCACGATCGGGATCTGCGCGCTGTGATACCAGTGCCCGGCGATCCCAAAGGAGCCCGCCAGCAGCAGCGGGAACACCGGCGGATCCACCCAGAACGCGCCCTCCACCGCCTGCGCCACCCCGCCGCCGCCGGCCCACGCCGGATACCCGGCGCCGCCGGTCACGCTGTCCGCCACCAGCCAGTAGCGCGCCAGGTCGTCCATCGCCACTACCCGGTAAGAGCCCGCCTGCAGGATGCCGATTCCCATCAGCGTCGCCGTCAGCAGCCAGCCGCGATCCCGCGCCAACCGCCCGCGCACTCGCGTCGCCAACGAATCCGTCCCCGGTCGCAGCAGCCAACCCGCATACACCGCTACTGCCAGCAAAAGCCCCGTCAACAGCCGCGCCCCGCCGCTCGTCAGCACCAATAATCGAAGCTGCGAGTCCGTGTGCGTCAGGAAGGCAAAGACCACCGGCACCAGCAGCGGCAAGAGATAGATGTACCCCTCTAATCCCCTATCCGTCGCCCGCCCGAAAACGACCAGGCTCACCGCCAGCATCGGCAACACCAGCAGCCACAGCCCGGCTGGAGCACCCGCACTGGCGGCCACCTTCACCAGCAGATCTAGCAATCCCGCCGCCGCCAACATCAGGATTGCCACCACAGGCCACGCCGCATCGAGCCGCACCCCACCGATCCAGGACCGCAACCGCCCCGCCCTTCCCCACCCCGCCAGTGCCGCCGGCAGCAACAGCGCCGCCAGCGTCAACCCCTTCAGGAATGGATCGTTCGCCAGCGACTCGTTCCAGGAATCGCTCGCATAGATCGGCCACGCCGCGCCAATCGCCAGTAGCCCGGCGAATCCAAATTGCAACGCCCCGGTCGACCGCCAACGCCAGGCCAGTCCCGCGTGCAGCAGGCCCACCGCTGCGAACACCAGCAGGTAGCCCAACGATCCTTCCCAGGGCCGTGCCCTGCCGATCAGCGCCGCCGCCGCCACCAGCGCCGCCGCCACCGCCCACGTCGCCCCACCACCAACAAGCAGGAGACGATTCACAAAGACGCCCTCCGCAATTCCCGCCGACCCGTCGCCGCCCGGCGACCCGTCAAGCGTTTACGGCCCGCGGCCACCCCGCCGCGCCGGTCTATTCCCGATCCGTCGCGGCCAGCATCACCCCGCTCAGCGCCTGCAGCGCCGCCGGTCCCCGGATCAAGAACTCCACCGCCCCGGCTTCCACCGTTGCTTGGGCCACTTCCTCTTCGCCCGGTGAGGCCATCACCACGATCGGCGTATCCGCCGCCGCCGCCCGCATCCGTTCGTAAGCCGGCAGCCCAGGGCAATCCGGCGGTGTCAGGTCCAGCAGCACCACGTCATAACCGGTCGATTCCAGCGAGGTCTCCGCCGCTGCCAGGGTCGCGTGATGCACGACCTCGAAGTCCGCCACCCCCGGACCCAACATCGCCGCCCGCATCGACACCGCGCAGTGGTCGTGCTCCTCAACATGCAGTACCCGGATCGCCATCAGACGCTTCTCCAAAACCAATTGCCCACAAACCTTCCGCCCAGAATAGCCGCTTCACGCCCTTTGCCTCAGCCAATCGCCGCCCTCGCCGTGGAACCGCCGG
Source organism: uncultured Chloroflexota bacterium (assembly GCA_964631365.1). Lineage (GTDB taxonomy): Bacteria > Chloroflexota > UBA11872 > UBA11872 > VXNJ01 > JASLPR01. The sequence continues at coordinate 10,173 of CAZVZW010000040.1, forward strand.
TACGTGAAGCCACGCGCTGTGCTGCTACTCTTCCCCGGGTCTATTCGGCCCAATCACCGAACCGGGGAGCTTCTTCTATGACGCTATCCGTGCGCCCCCGCGCTCCCCGCCTGGCCCCACTCGCTTGAATTTCTTCATTGCCCTCGCCGACGTCTTGCGCGGCCGCCGCCGTCTTTTCTACGGCTGGTACATGGTCGCCGGGCTCGCCACCGTCAGCCTGGTTTCGGTCAATATGGCCGGCATCAGCCTGGGATTCTTCGTCCGGCCGATGCAGGCCGAACTAAACATAACCGACGCCTACTTCGGCTGGGCCCAATTCGCCCGTCTCATCGGCTTCGGCGTCAGCAGCTACTTCATCGGCCACATACTCGACCGTCACGGCGCCCGCTGGCCGCTGGTCGTAGCCGGCATCCTGGCCGGGGTACTCGTCGTCCTGCTCGCGACCATCCAGGCCGGCTGGCAATTCGTCCTCCTCTTCGTCTTTATCGGCGCCATCGGCATGCAGGGCGGCGGCGGCAACCTTTACGCCAGCGTCCCGATTGCCCGTTGGTTCCGCCGCAACCGCGGCAAAGCCATGTCCACCGTCTTCCTCGGCATCCCGGCCGGCATCTTCCTCATCCCCATCGTGACCTATCTCATCACCAACGCTGGCTGGCGCGCCACCTTCGTCGCCACCGGCATCTTCGGTGGAGTGGTCGTCGTGCTGGTCGCCCTATTCGTTATCCGCCGCTCCCCCGAGGACATGGGCGTCGGCCCCGACGGCGACCCGCTCGACGGCACGGCCGACAACCCCACCTCCCGCCCGGACACCGAGTATTCTTGGACCCGCCATCAGGCCCTGCGCTCACCCGCCTTCTGGCGGCTCGTCCTCGTCTACGGCTTCCTCTTCCTGGCCATGAACACCGTCTCCCTCTTCCGCACTCCCTATTTCGAGGACCAGGGCGTCAGCCGCCAGATGATCGGCTTCGCCTTCTCGGCCGAAGCCATCGCCAGCGTCCTCGCCGCCATCCCGGCCGGCTGGGCGCTCGATCGCTACCAGATCCGCTACGTTGCCTCGATCCCGCTCCTCGTCATGGTCCTGGCCGTCATCGCCACCATGGCCGCCTCCAACGTCTGGCAGGTCTTCCTCGCCACCTGCCTCTTCGGCG
>CAZVZW010000040.1:11420-15981 GCA_964631365.1 uncultured Chloroflexota bacterium
GGCCTCGCAACCGCGATTCCCCGGCCCTACTCCGCTTCTCCCCCGCCCCTTTTTCGCCGTGCAACCGTCACCACTCCCGACCCGAGCACGACCACCAGACCGGCCACCGTCAGCGCCACTCCCGCCGCCAGCCCCGGCGCGTGGTATTCAAAGCGCACCTTGTGCTGACCTGGCGGCACCCGCACGCCCATAACCACCCCATCGACCGCCAGCAACTCGGCCCGTGCGCCATCGACTTCCACTTCCCAGCCCGGCGCCCAGACCATCGCGAAATCCAGCACCCGGGCGTGGTCCGACGGGTTCTCCACGCTGAACGTCGCACTTCCCGGTGACTCCGCCAGCACCTGTGCCGCAACCCCCGTCGCGCCCCCCCGGGGCAACAATCCAATCCACTCGTCCCCTGCCGCCGTCATCTCCACCGCCCCGGCCAGCCCCGCCAGCAACTCCTGCTGCCCGGTATCCAGCCGGTCCGGTTCTATCACCGCCACCGCCGCCGGTTCCAGCGCCCGCAACTCCGCCAGCGAAGCGCGCGGCAGCCCCGCCCCGCCCGTCACCACCACCGTCGTCGCCAATGGGTCAAACCCCGCCGCCGTCACCAGCGTGCGCAGCCGGCTCGCCACCTCCCCGGCGTCCCCCGGCGTGAACAACACCACCGTTGCCGGCGTCAGGTAGCCCCGGGGCCGCGCCGTCGTCAGCTCGTACATCGCGAACGGCAGCCCTTTGATCCGGGCGAACTCCGCCCCGCCCCCAAACGCGATCTCCGGCGCGATATGCGGGTACACATAGCGCGCGTTCAAAACCGCCAGCACGTTCCCCGCCGCCGGGCCCACCTCCACCGTGAACAGCATGCTCGTGCCCAGGAAGTTGGTGAAATGGCGCAGGTGACCCGGATCCCAACCGCCCACGATCTCCACGCCGTCGCGCAGCGCGTCCGCCTCGTTATAGACGTCATAGCGCGAAACCATGAACCGTCCCGGCCTTCCCTGCAGGTCCGCCGCGAACGCGAACCAGTCGTCTAGGTTGGGTGGCAGTAACCGGCTGCGCGGGTCCGTCGCGTTCACTCGCAGCTCGCCATCACGGCTCACCCAAGCCAGCGCCAGTTCCAGCGGCGCCGGCGTCGCCCGGTCGAAGCCGCGCACCCCGTGGGCCTTCATCCCCAGCATCAGCATCGCCCCACCCGGCGGCGGCGCGCCCAGTCCTCCGCCGACCCGCACTCGCCCGCGCAAATCAACCGTCGCCGCCAGCGGAATCTCCACCATCTCCGCCGTCCCCAGGTAGCCGATCGTCGCGATCACCCCGCCTGGCTGCCCCGTGTCGCCCGGCAGCCAGATCGTGTTGCCGTAGTTGCCGATCTCCAGCTCCACCGCGATCCCCTTGCCGGCCGCCGTCACCTCCAGATTCAGCACCCCAGCCACCATTTCGCCTGGCACGTCCGAGGCATAGACTCGGTACTCGTCCAGCTCCACTGTTTCGGTCCAGTCCCCGGCCATCCCGCCCAGGTCCAGCGCCACCAGCGCCACCAGCACCAGCCCCACCCCGGTCATCACCCGCCCACGTGTCAGCACCGTCATGCCCAGCGCCGCCAGCAGCGTCACCGCCATCCACACCCCCCCCAGCATCCGCCCCGGTATCCGCACCTGGTCGTAGCCCGGAATCAATGCATAGAGCAGTCGATACAGGTCCACCCCGGCGTTCGCCCCGTAGCTGAACACCGCAAACAGCACCGCCATGCCCAGCAAGATCCACGTCTTCGCTTCCCGTCGCCACGCCACCCCCACCAGCGCCAGCAGCAACGCAATCGCCCCCACATAGATCGTGAACTCGTGCCCCAGCGCCGCTCCGTCGCCGGCCCGGTCCAGGTCCTCGCGCGAGCGCCCCAGCAGCACTGTCGCCAGATCACCGAGCCCGCTCAGCGCCGAGCGATCGATCGCAAACCCGTACTCCACCGCGTCCCGGCTCGAATAAGGCAGATACGCCACCATTGGCAGCAGCTTCACCGCCGCCACCGCGTTGCCCGCCAGTCCCATCACTCCCAGCAATCCAAGCACCCGCGCCAGCGCCCGCAGCCCGAACCCGCTCGCGTGCCAGCGCAATATCCCCAGCAGCAGCCCGATCAATCCCACCAGCAACCACAGATTCAACGCCACCCAGCCGCCCCCCGCCAGCATCGCTGCTCCCAGCGCCGCTCCCGCCCCCAGCATCGCCGGCAGCGAATCGCGATCCATCCCCCTTCGCACCAGCCCCAGCGCCAGCGGGTAATACGGCGCTGCTAGCAGGAAGCTCACGTGCCCCGCCCACAACCGCCCCAGCTGCGCCCCGCCGGCCGCCACCAGAAGCGACGCTAGCACCGCCCCCACCCGGTTCGCCCCCCACATCCGGGCCATGAAGTAGCCTGCCGCTGCGCTGGCCAGCAGACTCATCAACACACCCAGCCGCATCGCTACCAGTTCATTTGGCGCCAGCCAGTCCAACAAAGTCGTCCAGTGGATACCGGCCGTCTGCGGGCTGGCCTGAAACGGCATACCCGACAGGTAGCTTGCGTTCCAGGCTGGGAGCTGCCTCCATCTTCCGATCGCCTCTCCCACCAGCGCGTGCTCGGCCGAGAAGTTCACCCCGTCCCGGGCCAGGTTCAGCCCGCGATCCAGGCTCGCCAGCTCGCGATGAATCAGCAACGCCAGCCCCACCGCCAGTAGCATCCCGGCGGCGTCGCGGGCACGGGGCGAGAGCCGCCCGCCCCACCACTCCGCCACCCGCGTGTAAGTACCGATCAAGCGCGCATCCCGGCTGGTCCGACCCGCGGCCATGATAGTTCGCGCCCTGCGCGCCTCTGTTTCAGGGCAACGTCCGATACTCGGCATTGCTTCCCATCACTCAACCCAAACAAGAAATAGGTCAGTGACCTGCTAGGTGGAGAACTCCTCCGCCACCTCCGTCGCCACCCGCGCCCACTCCCACAGCCGCTGCGGATCGCGCCGCACCGTGCTGATGTCCTTCAGCGGAATCTCCACAGCGCAGCCCTCCAGTATGCGCAGGTTCCCGCGCAACTCCTCGCGAAACGCCTCGGGGTCCCAGCCCTCACCGGCCATCCAGGACGGATTTGGCTTCAGCGAGTACACGTAGCGTTCACCCATCAACTCCCTGGCCGCCGCCAGGTCCGCCCAGGGGCTCATCGAGATCTTGCGCAGATTCGGCACCTGCTCCAGTATCCTGATCTTGTCGTGCAACGGCTCGCAGCAGCCGTAGTAGTTGCGCCCAAAGCGCTGCAGCCAGCGGATCTCGTACTGCAGCGCGAACTCGTGGTGCATCGCCGGCGACACCGAGCCGAATAATTGCGCCGTCGCGAATCCCCACATGTCCGCCAGCGGCACCACGGTGTATTGCGGTGCTGGCAGCTCGCCGGTATGCCCGTAGGCCCCCGAGCCCACCCGGATGTTGGTGTTGTTCGAGGCCAGTAGTCCTAGTTCCTCCACCTGATCCAGCCGATACAGGTAGGTGTCCAGCAGCTTCTCCATCAGCGCGTGCACGTATTCCGGCCTGAGCGCCAGATCCAGCAGCACCTCCTGGATTCCCGTCCAGCGCACCAGCTCGTCCCAGGGCGAAAAGACTAATCCCGGCAGACCGCGCCGGACCACCGGGATCACCCCGTTGAAGATCTCGCTCATCACCGCGAAGCAACGCTCGGTGCGAGCCTCGTCCAGCCCCAGTTCCGGCCGCTGGATCAGATGCAGATCATCCTCGCCGCTGATGACCGGGTGGAAATGCCGCGACACGATCACGTTCTCGCTGTCGGTTATCGCCAAGTCGGTATCGCCGGCCAGTCCCATCCCGGAATCCGTGAACGCGATCGGGCAATACATCTCCGGTTCCACGATCAGGTCGCAGGGCGTGTGTTCCCACCCGTAGATGGTCTGGCGCAGTTCCAGTTCGAGGTCGCGCGCGAAATCCGACTCCGTCCGCAGCGTCAGTTCGCCGTCGGCGTTCAGTTCATGCCACGGCTGCTCGGTGATCCACACCATCGGCTTCACCGGGTCCAGGTCGTTCATCCGCCGCCACTGTTTGGCGCGTTCGGCGTGTACGGACAGTGCTGCGATCTCCGCCTTGCGCGCTCCCAGCCAGCGCAGGATCTCGCGGTCGCCGGGCGTCACCGCCTCCGGGTCACCAAAGATTCGCCAGCGCCCGGGCGAGCCCAGCTTGCCGGTTCCGAGCACCTGGCCGCCGTAGCTGCCGTCGTCAGGAATGTGATACCGCGTCGCAACGTTCCCGGCCATCGCCCAATCCTTCCTCCGGCCGTCCGAGCAGCCACCCCGCGTCGCCCTCCCCGACGGCTCCGAGTTCTCCGCGCGGATAATAGGCTAGTGGCCGGCTGCCTCAAATCAAATCGACAACGGCGTCTTTGCGGCCTGAGTCCGGTCGCGAAACGACCCGGTTCCAGAATAGTCCGCGCGGCTTTCCGGCCCCTTCCGGGAACTTCCCAGCTGGCCTGAACATGCCTCCTTGACAGGTTCACATCGCCGTAATTACCTGGATGGACGAGGGGAGCGGATCCCCGGCGGTACGACGA
>CAZVZW010000041.1:0-15150 GCA_964631365.1 uncultured Chloroflexota bacterium
GTGATTCACGCGGACGGCGGGCCGGTGCGCGGGGTGACGGGACGCAAGGCGGTGCACGTGACGACGGCGGCGGAGCGCGCCAAGGCGGTGAAGCTGGAGGACATCTGGATCGATATCGGGGTGGCCGACCGCGCGGCGGCGGAGGAACTGGTGCGGGTGGGCGACGCGATAACCTATGACCTGGGCATGCAGGAACTGCAAGGAGACCTGGCGGTGGCACGGGCGTTCGATAACAAGGTCGGGGCCTGGGTGGTGGCGGAGGCGCTGCGCCGGGCGCGGCCCGGGAAGTTGGACGCGGCGGTGGTGGCGGTGGCGACGGTGCAGGAGGAGATCGGCCTGCGCGGTGCGACGACCAGCGCCTTCAGCGTCGACCCGACAGTGGCGGTGGCGGTGGATGTGACCCACGCGACCGACTCGCCGGGCATGAATAAGAAGACGGTCGGCGACGTGAAGCTGGGCGGCGGCCCGGTGATCGCGCGCGGCGCGAATATCAATCCGGTGGTGGAGAAAATACTCTTCGCGGCGGCGGCGGACGCCGGGATCGAGGTGCAGGTGGAGGCGGAGTCGCGCGGCACCGGCACCGACGCGAATGCGATCCAGATCTCCCGGGCCGGGGTGGCGACCGGACTGGTGGGGGTGCCGCTGCGCTACATGCACTCGCCGTCGGAGGTGATCTCGCTGGCCGACGCCGAGGCGACCGCGACGCTGCTGGCGGCGTTTGCGGAACGGGTGCGGACAGACAGCGACTTCACGCCGTAGCCGGCGTACGGAAGGAAGGGGATCGCGTGGGAACGTTTCTGCGGCGACTGGTCCAGGCGGCGACGCTTGATCCGAAGCTGTATGAGGAGTGCGTGGACAATCCCCGCCTGGTGTGGCCGGCGCTGGCAATCGTGCTGGCGGGCGGGGCGGCGGGGACCCTGGGGCAGTACCCGGGGCGCAACGTCGAGACCGACGCACTGCTGGAGAACCTGTGGCGCGCGCCGCTGGTATGGGCCGTGAGCTGGCCGGTACTGGCGGGTGCGGCCTACGCGCTGGGCCGCTGGGGGCTGGGCGGGAAGGGGTCGTTCGGCGGCCTGTTTCGCGGACTCGGCTGGGCGTTCGCCCCGGGGATGCTGCAGATCGCGGTCGGGCTGCGGGCATTGAGTTTCATGGCCTTCGCGGTGCCGATGGTCTGGATCGTGGCGGCGGGGATGGCAGCGACGGCACGGACGCTGCGGATCTCCAGTTCGCGAGCGATGGTCGCTATATTGGCGGCCTGGGCGGTGTGGTTGGTGGTGCAGCTGCTGGTGTACCTGGTCCTGGGAATGCTACCGAGCTTTACCATCTGAATCTTGGGCAGCGGTCGGGGTCGGTGGTGTCCGACCGCGGAAGAGTCCATGCTGTGACCGAGTCGGTGTAGCGAGACGATCGACGCAGGATGGCGACGCAGCCCCGGAATCTATTGGTAACTCGAATGATCAGGGCGGCACGGCTGGACCCGCTGCTGTACCGGGAGGTGGCGGAGGACAAGGCAGCAACTTCCGAAGCGATTCTGGTGGTGGTGGTGGCAGCGGTAGCCAACGGGATCGGCAGCGCGATCGGCTCGTTAGGCAGCGGGGTCTTCTCCGGCCTGGCGAGCGGGATTGTCAGTTCGCTGATCGGCTGGGCGGTCATGTCGTTTGTGACCTACCTGGTGGTGCGCGCGATGTTTGGGTCCGTGGTCTCCTACTTGAATCTGCTGCGGCCGCTGGGCTTCGCCCGGAGCCCGAAGCTGCTGACGGTGTTCGGATTCGTGCTTTTCTTCGGCGGCTACTGGTGGCGATCTGGATGCTCATTACCTGGATCGTCGCGGTCCGGGAGAGCGCGCGGGTGACGACGGTCGAGTCGGTGGTTACCGGAATAGTCGCATCGAGCGGACTATGGGCGGTCATGTGGGCGGTGGGCAGCATGTTCGGAACCGGCTCCGCGTTGTTCTAGCCGGAAGCGATCACGCTGAGATGAACCAATCGCGGGGGCGAGGATGACATTTCCGGGGCGGATATGGCGGGTCGTGTGGCTGGACGTGTCGGTCTATCGCGAGGTGGCGCAGGATGGGTCGGCGACGCAGCAGGCGGTCTTCATCTACGTTTTCCCGGCGCTGGTGGCGGGGCTTGTGGGATTCCTGAGTACGAAGGAGGCTGCCCCGTTCACAAATCTCGGGTACGCGGTCCTGTGGGCGCCGGCGGCATTGGTGTCTCTGACCTCGACTCTACGCTGGAGCGGGCGCCAGATCATCGACCGGCGGATCAACTACGGCAACCTGTTTCGGGCGATGGGTTTTGCATCGGTACCGACCATGGGCGCGGCCACGATCGTGACCATTCCGAACTTCGTCGAGTTCGGTCTGGATTTGGCGATCCTGGGACTCGGACTCATCTGGTTCGTCGTCGGGGCGGTACAGGCGACGAAGACGGTCTACGATTGCAGTGCTTGGCAGGCGGCGCGGGTTCTACTCGGCGCCCAGGCCTTCTATATCGCCATGTCGTTGCGGGCCCTTCACAGGCTCAAGATTCATGCGAGTGTGGAAGGCAACATGGCAGAACCGGACGAATCATTTCAGGAGAGGCGGGAAGCGAACCGGAATCGCTATCGTCAGCCGAAGGGGTGGGGCCGGTTTCGACGGTAGGGTGGGAGTAGCCCGGGGCGCGGGTTGGATGGCGTGGTGGGCGTGACAGGAGTCGAACCTGTGACCTCACGGATGTGAACCGTGCGCTCTAACCAGCTGAGCTACACGCCCGGAAGCGGACCCCGATTATATAGGTCGGGTCCAGCACCGGATTCACATCTTCGCGGCAGGCCGGAGCTAGCCGAGTTCGGTCCAGTCGAGGATCTGCACGGTGACCGCTTCGCCGGCTTTGACCATCTCGATGTCCTCATGAACTATGGCCAGTCCGTCGGCGAAAGCCATGGAGGTCATGATCCCGGAGCCCTGCTCGCCGGTGGTCCAGCATTCGTAGCCGTCGCCGACCCGGGCGACGCGAACCCGCACGAACATGCGGCGCTTGCCGGCACCCGGCAGATCGGTGCGGGCGATGGCCGAGACGGTGGGCTTTTCGAGGCGATCGCGGCCGAGCATCTTGAGCACGGCCGGGCGCCCGAACTGCTCGAAGACGACCAGGCCGGAGACCGGGTTGCCAGGGAGGCCCAGGATGGGGGTGCCGCCGATGTCGCCGAACAACAAGGGCTTGCCGGGGCGCATCGCGATCTGCCAGAAGTCGGCGTCGCCGTCAGTACCGACAACGTTCTTGACCAGGTCGTGGTCGCCCATCGAGACGCCGCCGATGGTAAAGATGAGGTCGTTTTCGGCGGCTGCCAGCGCCAGAGCGGCGCGGACGTCGGCGACGTTGTCGGGGACGATGGGATAGCGCTTCGCTTCGGCCCCGTAGTGATCGACCAGCCCGGCCAACGCCCAGGCGTGGCTGTTGCGGACTTTGCCAGGCTGGATGTCTTCGTCTACCTCAAGGACCTCATCGCCGGTGGGGACCACGCCGACGCGGGGCCGGCGGTGGACCGGGACCTGCGAAATGCCCAGCGAGGCCAGCACGCCAATGGCGCCGGCGCGCAGCACGGTGCCGGCCGGCAGGGCGACGTCACCGGCGGCGATGTCTTCGCCGGCCAGGCGGATGTTTTCGCCCTTCGCTTCGACGCCGACGACGTTGACGAAGGCGCGGTCCTGCTCGGAGTCGCCGCGCGGGTCAGTGCCGAGTTTGCCCCAGTCTTCGCGATCGGTGTCCTCGAAGCCGATGACGGTGTCGACGCCTTCGGGGACGGGCGCGCCGGTCATGATGCGTACGGCCTCGCCGGGGCCGACCGGGGCTTCGCCGACGTAGCCGGCGGCCAGGTCATAGGCGACGCGCAGGCGAACCGGGTTATCGGCGGCGGCGGCGGCGATGTCGGCCGCGCGGACTCCGTAGCCGTCGTAGGCGGAGTTGTCGTCGATGGGAACGTCGTGCTTCGCCAGGACGTCCTCGGACGGAACCAGGCCGTAGCAGTCGGACAAGGGAACGCGGATTGTTTCGAGGGGACTGAAGGCGAGCAGGACGCGCCCGACGGCTTCGTCAACGCTGAGGAGCACGGAAACCTCTGACACGGGTAACGCTCCGAACGGGTTGGGGTTGAATAAGTGGAGGGTGGGCACGATGAGTATATGAAACGCCCGGCCGGCGCCCGAGAAATCATGGTGGCGAGGGGTGGGGTGTGGAAGGGAATTGGCCTATTATTACGCCCGCCGCGGACGGAGCGGGGAGGAGTTGAGGGACGGTTTCGGTTGCGTCCGGATTGAATTGAACGGGAGCATCGATTGGTGGAGATCGGCCGGTGAAGGACTTTCACAGCAGGGTGGAGACGGCGGTGGCGGCGCTGCGTGCCGGTGGTCTGGTGATGCTGGTGGACGAGGCGGGCCGCGAGGATGAGGGGGACCTGGTGGTGGCGGCGGAGTTTGCGGAAGCCCGGCACTTCACGCTGATGGCGGAGCGCTGCCGGACGCTGGCGACGCTGCCGATGACGGGTACGCGCCTAGACGAACTGGGAATCCCGATGATGGTTGAGCGCAACACCTCGCGCTACACGACGCCGTTCACGATGTCGGTGGACGTGCTGGCGGGGACCACGACCGGCAGTTCGGCGGTGGATCGGGCGCTGACGGTGCGGGCGCTGCTGGACCCGCGGACCAAATTGGCGGACTTCGCCGTGCCGGGGCACGTGTTTCCGCTGCGCGCCGACGCCGACGGAGTGTTTGGCCGCATGGGCCACACCGAAGGGGCGGTGGACCTGCTGGGAATCGCCGGGCTGTACCCGGCGGCGTTGATCTCGGAGGCGCAGGGCGCGGACGGCGCGATGCTGCACGGCGCGGCGCTGCGGGGCCTAGCACGGGAGTGCGCGGCGCCGCTGGTGGCGGTGACGGATATCAAGCTCTGGCGGGCCGAAGAGCGAGTGGCGGAATGAAAACTATGCGCCGCGGCGAGCGATATTTCGTCGAGGTGGTTGACCGCACCGGCCGGTGACCGATAATTACAGGTAGACATTCCTCGGTAGCTCAATGGTAGAGCCGTCGGCTGTTAACCGAAAGGTTGCAGGTTCGAGTCCTGCCCGAGGAGCCGGAGACTGCCGATACGCGATGCCGTTCCGAGACCAGGGGCGCGCGGCACCGACAAACCTCGCGCCCCTAGAATTCATGCTAGTTGCGCTTGCGGATGGACTCAATCCACTCGTCCATAAGTTGGCGTGCCGGCTCTCGTCCTCCCAAGCCGAACGCGATCGCGGCCGCAACCGCGAGCGCTCCGCCAAGCATCGCGAACGCGACGATGACTATCTGATCAGCTATCCCCATCTGCAGGAGCGCCATCGCACCCGCAAGCACCAGAATCGAGGCCCGCGCAATCACAGACAGCAGCGTGGCGTTTACGATGCCGGTGGCCACTACCGCGCGCACTGCCAGGTTCGACAGAATCAGGCCGACGGCGAAGACGGCCAAACCGAATAGGATCTGCGCGGCGAACACCGTGGATCGAGACACCAAATCCGCCAGCGCCTCGAAGCCCAGCAGCTGCAATCCCTCCATCGTGGCGAACAGGAGCATTGCAACCAGTATGACGTATCCCACTACCCCAGAAGGCGTCCACGCGCCTTCAGCACGCTCCGCACCAATGCCCAGCCATACGAGGACCCGGTCGAAACCGATGCCAGAGAGGATCCGCGAGATCAAGCCGGCAACCAGACGACCGACCACGAAGGCGATCGCGATTACCAAAGCCGCCGCGAAGATGTTGGGAATGGCCTGCAGTATTGAGTCCAGCATATTGCTGGTTGGCTCAGTGATCGACTCGAGCTGCAGTGCGTTGAGAGCTGCGATCAAGACGGGTATCAGCACCAGCGCGTAGAGGATCAAGCCGATCAGGCCCGATAGGCGCTGCTCCCCGAGTCCGACCACGAGTCCCACGCGTTCGCTGAGCCGATCGGTGCCGGCGCTGGCCAGCAGGTTCGTAGCAACCCTGCGAAGAACCCTAGCGAGGAACCAGCCCGACACCAGAATCAGCGCCGCTGCAAGGATGTTGGGCAGGAAGGTAAGCACGTTGTCGATCATGCCCTGGACGGGCCCGAGTAGACCCTCCAGGGCAAGCGCTCCGACAACCGCAGGCAGGAAGAACAGGAACACCAGCCAGTAAGCCACGTCACCAATAGTCTGAGACAAGGGCGCGCGCCTCTCCTCTCCCTCCGGAGGCGCCAAGCGCTCCTCTAAACGCGTCGCACTCAGGAGTTTCCGTACGAGCACGCGGACGATGTTCGCAAGCACCCAAGCGATCAGCAGCAGGATTGCGGCACTTAGAATCTGCGGTAGGAACGCAAACACTTGGTTCAGAAGGTTGTTTAGCGGCTCGGTTATCAGCGTGAGCCCAAGCGTCTGGAAGAACGCCACCGATACCAGGATCATCAGCAGCCAGTACACGACCCGCGATGCACCCCGCTCTACGTCAACTGCTCCGGCTGGACCCTCCATCCACCGGCCCAGTCGTTCATTCAGTCGAAGCTTGCCCACAGCGCGGCGGACAAGACGAGAGATGAACAGTGCCGCGATCCAGCCAACAAGCAGGACGACCAACGCCGCCAGTAGGATGGGCAGGAACCCGCCGATGTTCTCACCTATGACCTGGAATATTCGTCCCCAGCTAAAGTCTTTCACGGGTACTCCTACTCGCTTGTGGGGCTAGCACCGCACGAATCAGCCCTGGCACCGGGACTCTGTGCCTTCGCCCAAAATAAGCTCTCAATCATATATCAATTGAAGTGCGCAGATATCGGATCTGTGAGGTAGGTGTGTCAGGAACACGGACGGGCGCAGCAGGGCGCTTGTCGATCCCGCGCTGCTCACTTGTCTGGCCTGTGGTGGGCTGACAGCAGATCGCCCCAAGAAACCGAATGGAGGATATCGGCTCCATAGTGCGACTTGTGTTTCATCTACAGTAAGGGACTCAGGGTGAGAACAGGTACGGCCCAGACCCGCGGTATGAGTAGCCCTGCAATAATCACGCGATTTCTGCCACGCACACTGCATCTCACCGCGCTGGCCGTTATTGCAATCTTTCTGGCCGCTTGTGAAGACTCGCGGCATCGTTGTGGAGCGTTCGGGTCTACTACCCCTCTGAACTGGCTATTGGTGAGCCGAATGTGGGCGGATGATGCCAAGCCCGGCTGCAAATGCGGCCGTTGATTTGAGCTAGCCATTGGCGGGTCCCAGGACCTGAGTTACTCGGGCCCGTGAAACTCCAAGATGTCGCGCGAGATCCGCCCGGTTGCGAACCTGTCCGGTGTCGAGCATCGCTTGCCAACGTTTCGCCACCGCTTGGACGCCAATTCGTCGGTGTCGGCGAGCCTGTTTGCGGAGCCCGGTTACCAGACTGGGAAGACGGGCCTTAAAGACATCGCGGATCACGCTCTGGGGCACCAAGCCGGGGAGCCGAAATCGTGACGGGTACCCGCTTTGTGGGAATTCAAGTCAGTCTTTGAGGCAGAGCTGACAACGGCCGATCGGGACTACTGGGCCCTCAAACCGCGCTCCCTCCTTGCGCCCAGTTTCGGGTTTTCGAGTCGGTAGGACGCACTTGCACGGCGATTCCCTGTCACAACAGCACTGCTACGGGGCCGGATATATTGGACCGACAGTAATGCTCCATAATGACCGGAGATTCCACGCAGGTTGTTAGGGAGAAGGATCGGTATGGATCAGTCACTAGAGACCCTGTACCTCTTTCAGAATGTAATGGATGGCGCGCCGCTGGCTTGACAGAGGAAACGACATCGGAGACTCGGCAGCAAGATTCCTCTTCTATTTCACCGGATTCAACGCTCTCTTCTACCCGTGGATGGTTGTCGATGAGGTGGAAGGCCACGACGGCAAGAAGATCCGTAATCTTGTCCTGAGGTTGGATGTGAAAGTTGCTGAGAATCTCCTGGATCAACTCCAAGAGCATGTTGCCTTCTTCGCCGGACGTCGACCTGTCGAGCGGATGGACCGACGCAAGAGCGATCCGTGCCGAGGCAAGGCTGACGAAGGGAGGAGGCACCAACGCGACTTGATGGGCGATGGAACTCCGCCGGAACGACTTTGCGCACTGGCACAGATTCTGTACCAAGTCAGATCCAACCTCATCCACGGGAGCAAGGCAGCCATGGGGGACGATTCCGAAATAATCGAGAACTGTATCTTGCCGATGCGACTCATCCTCGAAGCCACTCTGAGCATGTCCGAATCTGGAAGGCCGAGCTAGTGGCAGACACACACTTGTACTTCGCGTACGGTTCGAATCTCTCTCGGTCTCAGATGGCGATACGTTGCCCCGGATCGTCATGTTTGGACGCGGCGGTCCTGCACGGATACCGTCTGGATTTCACAACCGACTCCGGTACGTGGGGCGGAGGTGTTGCCGACGTTGTCGAGGATGGCGGAAATTCGGTTTGGGGGCTGCTCTATTCGGTCACGGATGACGATTTGAACCGACTGGACTATTACGAGGGTTTCCCCACCAAATACGATCGGATCCGGGCCACCGTGGAGCAGGATCAAGGCTCGGTCGAAGATGTTTGGGTCTACGTAGTCGTCGACAAAAGAGACTTCATCCAACCTAGTCTGCGCTACCTAGACATCATCACGTCCGCCACCGAGGAGTTCGAGTTTCCGGCCAAGTATCGGCAGTACCTAGATTCGATTGAGACGACGGAGTCTTGAGACTACTTCGGCACACGGATAGTGATCCGCACTACGGGCTCATAGTGGCAAGGGCCGAGCAGCTCTGGATGCGGGGTCTGCGGACGTCAGAGCATCGGTCTCCTTCGGCAGCGCCTAATCACCCCTTCCTCAATCACGCCGATAGGCAAGGAGGCCAACAAGCTAGAGGAGGTCGAGAGCGGGCTACAAAATGATCCTGGCCAAACGTATACGACATACGCCGATCACTGGCGGGCCTCCGGCTGGTGGAGCGGGCAGGTAAGAATAGCGCGGCGCCGGCGCGGTTTGACGCGGTCGGCGGGCGGGGCGAGCATGGCGGGGGCCGGTGGTGGGACGCCGGCGGCAGCACCAGGGAGAGAATTGATGCGGCAGGTGATCTTTCCGGGGGACGGCAGTATCCAGACGGCGGAGCTGGATCGGCCGCGCACCGTGGACGACTGGGCGGTGATCAGGGTGGCGATGGTGCCGCTCTGCACGGAGTACAAGGCATTCTACGCGGGGGAGACCGGGTGGCAATGATGGTGTCGCAGTACCTGGCACGGCCGTCGTTCCTGTTGATGCCGGTTCCGAATGACGTGTCGCTCGAAATGGCCTCGCCGGCCGGCTGCGGGCGGCAACGGGCGGGGGAGACGGCAAGAGCGCTGATCGATCCGTGGAACTGATCGTCCGGCCGGGCGGAGCGGGGCGAGACCGCGGCGGACGCAGCCGGGTTTGTTGACGTGATCTTCGCTCTGCTGACGTTCACAGCGAAGCGGCTGGCCAGTAACGGCCTGCTGGTACTGAGCACGGCGCTGGGGCTGCTGGTGACGGTGACGCTGGTGACGGCTATCCCGCTCTACTCGGAAGGGGTGAGCGGCTATCTGCTGAAGCTGGAACTGGCCCGTCCGGACGCCAAGCGGACTCAGCCGCGGGGGAGCGTGCTGCTAAAACACGTCAGCGACGAAGCACTGCCGACGTCGCGGCGGCTCTACGAGCAGGCGGATCGATTCTTCGGTGGATCGCTGGGAACGGTGGTGGGCCTGCCGGAACTGGAGCGGGTTGGCTACCTGCGCACGGACAACATGGCCTTCCTGCCGATCGCTGACCAGATCGCGGCGAGTGGTCGCCGCCGCGAGCCGAACTACGGGATGTTCTTCTCGATGACGGGCATGCGGGAGAATGTGGAGATCCTGGAGGGCCGGGCGCCGACGGCCGAGGTGGAGATGGTGGAGGACTCGTCGGGCCAGCCGCTGGCGATGATCGAAACGATGATGACCAGCGACGCGCTGGACGGGGCGGGGCTCTTCGTGGGCGATCGGATCGAGGTGGTCTACGAGGAACCGGATACGGAGGCGGAGAGCCTGATCGGGGTGGAGGTGGTGGGGCGGTTTGTGCCGCGCGACACCCACGCAATCTACTGGCTGTACAACGCGGAGACGGCCTTCGACCGGGGCGCGATGTACGTGGAGCGGACGATCTACCTGGATGAACTGGTGGCGAAGTACCCGGGCATCTTCTACGAGGCGACGTGGTACTCGGTGTTCGATCCGGAAGAAATCAAGGCGACGAACTACGAGCGGATCACCGGGGGCCTGTACAACCTGCGGGCGACGACTAACAGCATCCTGCCGGGAACGACGCTGGAGGAGTCGCCGGAGAGTACGTTCGCGGAGTTCAACCGGCAACTCTTCTTCCTGAAATTGCTGCTGTTCATCCTGGGGGCGCCGATCGTGGCGATCGTGCTGTATTACATCAGCCTGTCGGCGGGGATGGTGGTGGATCGGCAACGCAACGAGATCGCGGTGCTGAAGTCGCGGGGGGTGGGGACGTGGCAGATCGTGGGGGTGTACATCCTGGAAGGGCTGCTGGTGGGGGCGGTGGCGATGGCGGTGGGCCCGTTCCTGGCGACGGGATTGGCGCAGTTGATCGGGAAGACCTATACGTTCCTGGTCTTCACGGATCGGCAGGACCTGCCGATCGTGCTGAAGCCGGAGCACTATGTGTTCGCGGCGGCGGCGATGGCGCTGTCGATCGGGGCGACGCTGGGTCCATCGATCGGGGCGGCGCGGCAGTCGATTGTGACCTACAAGCAAGATGTGTCGCGAGGGACGCGGCGGCCGCTGTACCAGCGCTTCTTCCTGGACGTGGCGCTGCTGGGGGTGGCGATCTACGGGTACACGACGCTGCGCGGGAAGGACTCGCTGCTGTCACTGGGGACCGGGGGACAGTTGTTTTCGGATCCGCTGCTGCTGATCGCGCCGGTGGTCTTCATCTTCGCGGTGGCGCTGACGTTCTTGCGCTTCTTTCCCCCGATTGTGGCCGGGATCGCGGCGCTGGGGAATCGCTTCTACGGGGTGGGAATCCACCTGGGGCTCAGGCAGATCGCCCGCAGCCCAGGGCAGTTCACGCGATTGGTGCTGCTGCTGGTGCTGACGTTCGCGCTGGGGACGTTCAGCGCGTCGATGGCGGCGACGATCGATCGCAATATTGACGACCGCATCCTGTATCGAGTGGGCGCGGACGCCTATTTCGACGAGTCCGGCACTTGGGACGACGCCGGGCAGCGGTGGATGATCCCACCGGCGGACCGGCACTACGAACTGCTGGCCGACGACGGCGAGCCGGCGATCGAACGGGTGGCGCGACTATGGGTGGAGGAGGCGGAGTATGCGCCGCCGGGGCGGCCCGGATCGGCAACGCTGACGGTCTACGGGGTGGACCCGATCGAGTTCGCGAACACGGCCTGGTGGCGGGAGGATTTTTCGAGCCGGCCGCTGAACGCGCTGATGAATTCGCTGGCGCTGGATGAACGCGCGCTGCTGGCCGAGCGGAGCTACTTTGCAGACGAATTGCTGCTGCGGACCGGCGACCCGGTGCGATTCGTAATCGACCGACAGGAGATCGAGTTCTTCATTGCCGGCTGGGTGGATGCGCTGCCGCGGCACTATCCGGATGACGGGCCGTTTGTGGTGACCAACATCGACTTCCTACACCGCAACCTCGGTGAGAGCCCGTGGGACATCATCGCCACGCTGCGGCCGGGGCAGACGGCCGGGGAGATCGGCAACGGGCTGCGGAAAATAGAGATCAAGAACATCAACCCGCGCGACGCGACGGCGGAAATCCTGGAGGCGCGTAATGACGCGACGCAGATGGGAACGTTCGGGATCTTGTCGATCGGCTTCCTGATCTCGACGGTGCTGACGCTGCTGGGATTCTTGATGTATTCGTTCATATCGTTCCGGCGGCGCCTGCAGGAGATCGGCATATTGCGGGCGATGGGGCTGTCGGTGCGTCAGATGATCGCGCTGTTCGCGTTTGAGAACGGCTTCCTGATCGCGCTGGGGACAGTGGTCGGCACGTTGCTGGGATTGCTGACCGGGGCGATGTTCATTCCGTTCCTGCAGCTGAGCGCGGATCAACTGGCGAGCACGCCGACGTTTATTGTCGAAACGGCCTGGTCGGACATCGGCCGGGTGTTCGTGCTGTTCGGGATGGTACTGGCGGTGGCGTTTCCGGTGCTGGTGTGGATGCTGCGGCGGGTTCGGATTCATGAGGCGATGCAGTTCGGGGACGAGGCCGGCTAGGGCGGGACGCCAGGGGGTGGGGGCGGCCCAGGCTACGGCGCGAAAGCAAGCCGGCCACGCGCCATCCGGTGCGCGGCCGGCTGAAACTTCTGCAGTTTCAGGCTGCCAGAGGCAAGCCTAGTTGGCGTACCCGCCGGTGAGTTCCGGGAAGGTCCGCGGGGTGGCGTCGTCGGTCTCGAGGGCCGTGTCCAGGGCTGCCTGGGCGCGCTCCTGCGCTTCACCGAGCGCTGTGGCCGGGTCTTCGCCGAAGATGACGGCTTCCTGAGCCTCGCCGTAGCCGGTCCAGACCTGGTTCGTCGCCGGACCCCAGTACTGCGGGAAGGCAGCTAGCTGGCCGTCAATGAACGGCTTCGTGCCTGGGTTCGCCGCACGGTACGCGGAGAACGTAACCGAGTCCCGGTACGAGTATCGTGGCGGGATCTGACCGAACGCCGAACACCAGATCGAGTCGTTCTCCGGGTCGTTGCCGATGAAGTCCGTGAAGTGCCAGCCACCCTCGGTGTTCTCGGCATTCGTCGGCAACATCAGCTCTCCGAATCCGATCGGCAGGAAATTTGCCACCGGACCGGCCGGCATGCGGGTGGTCAATCCAATGTCGCCACCCAGGTTCTCGATCGCGTTCTGCAATCGCGAGGGGTAGGCGACGTACTGGCCGACCAGGCCGGTGCCGAAGTCGTTGGTCATCCCGGTCTCGTTCAGGTTCTGCTTGACCGGCATTGTGCCCGGATCGAGAAATCCTTCCTTCAACCAGGTCAACGCATTTACCATCTCCGGGGAATCGAGTAGTACCTTGGTGCCGCTCTCATCCACTCCGAAGGCGCCGTGCCCGAACATGATTCCGAACATGGAGTTCGCGGTGCCCTGCTTGGGCTCGGAGGACCATTCCGCGCCGACGACCGGGTTGCCATCGATCGCGCCCAGGCTCTGGATCTTGGCCGCGTTCTCGGCGATCTCCTCAAAGGTCGCCGCCGGTTCCGCGATACCTGCAGCGTCGTGCAGGGTGCGGTTGTAGTACAGCGCGTTGGTGCCACTGTTAACCGGCATGGCCCAGATCTTGTCCTTCCAGGTCAGGGTCGTGCGGATGGCCCAGACGATGTCCTCGCTGTCGCGGACCGTCGGGTCGAATTGGTCGATGTCGTGCATGACACCCTGGCGGAAGAAGGCATTACCCAGTACACCACCACCGACGCGAACCACGTCGGGCGGTGCGCCGCCGGCGATGGCGGCGGTCATCTTGGTGGTCAGTTCGTTGTTCGGAACCAGGATCGATTCCAGCCGGAACAGATCCTGCTGGCGGTGGTAGTGACCGACAACCTTATCTTCGAAGTTCGCCATCTGAGTGGCCTGGTTGAACCAAGCGTTCACCGTGGTTGTCACTACTTCAGCCGCGACTTCGACGATCTTCTCAACAACGGTGGTCTCACCGGCAACTTCGACGATCTTCTCGACTTCTTTGACGACCTCGACCGGTACTTCAACCTGGACTTCCTTGACCACCGTCTCGCCGGCGACCTGGACTTCCTTGATGACCTCAACCGGTACTTCCTTGATGATCTCTTTGGTCTCGCCGCAGGCGGCCATAACCGCTGCGCCGACACCACCAAGAGCTCCCGTACGCAGCAGCCGACGACGGCTGAGTTGGCTCAATACACTCAATCTACATCTCCCCTTGCGTGCCCAACGCATTCGCGCTGGGGTTCGTGCCGGCTATTGTCACCGAACCTTCCACGGCCCAGTCGCCAGCAGCCCTTTATACTATACAAATAGGTCGCCTGAGGGTAACTATCGGGGGCCGCTTGCACAGGTCGTTCCCACCGAATCGCGGCCCGGTTGCCCCCCTTTTGATGGTGGCCGGATCGCACCGGCAGCCGCGGGAGCGGCGATGTGCTACGTTCGCCGGGACGCAGGCAGAACGGCAGGCAAACGGCATAAACGATTCGACGATCCGACGATCCGCGATCTGGGTCTCGCGGCGATGGCCAGGGGGATACGGTCCGACGAGCTGTCACCGGTTGAGTTGGTCGACTAGCACCTGGAAAGCGTCGCCGATTCGGCCCCGTTTGCGATCGCGTACCTGGAGATGTTCAGGAAGGGGGCGCGGGCGCAGGCGGCGGAGACCGGCGGGTCGGTCGAGCGGGCCGGGCAGGCGGCATATACCGACGGCGCGTTTCTTGGAATCAGGAGATGAGGAAATGGGCCATGAAGATTCATGGATTATGTCCGCCGGTGACCACGCCGTTCACCGCCGACGGCGCGCTCGAGGAGGCGGCGTTTCGGGAAGATATCCGCTTCATAGTGGAGGATGCCGGGGTGCACGGGTTGGCGGTGATGGTGACGCCCCTGCACTACGAGTTCCGTCCGGAGGCGGACGAGATGATGGGTTTCTTCGCGGACATCGCCACGGGACCGGGGATGCTGCCGTGATCCTTTGGGTGAGCTACGGCGGGAATTCAGTGTATTCCTACCTTCACCCGGTTCTGAATGGGGAGTCGGGGCCAAACGCTATCGGCGGGTTGCTAATCGACGAAAGTCCACGGATTCGTTCGCTGGAAATGAGGTGACGTCGGATTGTCCTGGTCGCTTCCATTCACGAGAAGACCGATGCCCATTGTTGCCCCACGTGCCGGGTCGCCATCGAATACACCCTGGTTGATGGCGTGCTCGAGCAGACCGAGATAATCGATCTACCGGAGCCGGCTGAGGACCTGAGCGGCGAGAGCGACTGACCTCTTCCATCAAACCGGAATCGGGATGAGGCGGAGTTATTCGGGGTCCTGGAGTTCGAGCAACAGGGGAAAGTGATCGGAGGCGACGCGGGTGTTCTGGTTATCGACCAGGCGGGTC
>CAZVZW010000042.1:0-15138 GCA_964631365.1 uncultured Chloroflexota bacterium
GCACCTGAAATCATCCTTGTTGACGACGGCAGCGATGACGACACCTTTCAGTTAATGGAATCGTGGCGCGGGCCCCGCGGCGACTCCCACGCAGTCAGCATCCCCCACGCTGGCAAGGCCCACGCCGTTCGCGCCGGGGTCGAACGCGCCGGCCGGGACCGCGTCCTCTTCATGGACGCCGACCTGGCCGTACCGCTCACCGAGGTGCCGCTACTCACCACCGCCCTCGACGCCGGCGCCGACATAGCCATTGGCTCCCGCGAGATCCCCGGCGCCCGCCGCGACGCCGAATCTCTCATCCGCCACTCCCGGGGCCGCTTATTCAACTGGCTCGTTTCTCTCTTCGCCGTCCGCGGCATCAAAGACACCCAGTGTGGCTTCAAAGCATTCGCCACTCCCGTGGCCCGGCATCTGTTCGCCAGCAGTCGCCTACACCACCAGCCCCCAGCGCGGCTAAACGGACCCAGCGTCACCGCCTTTGATGTGGAACTCCTATTCCTCGCCAGTCGACTGGGATACTCGATCGCCGAAGTCCCGGTCCAGTGGCGGCACGTCCCCGGCAGCAAAGTCGACTCCCTCCGCGATCCCCTCCGCATGACCCTTGAGGTCCTCCGCATCCGCCTCAACGCACTCATCGGCCGCTATCCGTGACGCTCCCGCGGCCCGCCCGCATCGCGATCTACGACGCCTGGCTGGGCACTCTCGGCGGCGGCGAGAAGCACATCCTAGCGTTCGCCCGCGCCCTCGCAGAACAACATGAAGTCCATTTCTTCAGCCATTCGAACGTCGACCCCGCCAGGGTTGCCTCCTTGCTCTCTGAGTCCGTTGATAATATTCAATTCTCCAACATCCCACTTTCTCCCGATATCAACCTATCTGAGTATTTTGCACCATATGATCTCTTTATAAATGCCTCTCATGACTCCGTCTTGCCCTGTCCCAGACCCCGCGGTCTTCGATTCCTCTTCTTTCCCCCGTCGCCACCGACCCGCCTCCCCACCCTCCTCGCCCGCGCCCTCCGCCCCGCCCACCGCTTCGTCGGCCTGCCCGCATTCGGTCCCGGATTCTACGGACCCGAGCGCATCGGCAGCACCTGGTACTGCGCCACCGGCGCACGCGCCGACCTCCTGATCCCGGGCGCAAAGGGCCGTGACCGCTCGCTCAGCCTGATGGTCGGCAATCCCGGAACCGACCCGGCCGGCAAGCCGCTGCGCTTGCTGGCCGGCGATGAAGTCCTCCACGAAGCCACCATTCCCCCCACCGGCGGTGACTTCATCCCCATCGGTCCCATCCCTCTGCCTCCGGCCGACCAGGACAACCTGCCCATCACCCTCATCACCGAAACCGACGACCCGGCCACGCAGGTCGATCCGCTCGAGAACCGCAGCCTCGGCCTCTTCGTCGCCGATCCCCGCACCGACGCCACCTTCCAGAGCCCGCTCCGCATACTCTCCCGGCGATTGTTTCCCGACCTGGCGGTCGCCGTCCAACGCGCGCTCGCCTTCCCTGGCCGCGCCGCGCTCGGCAGTTACGACACCATCGTAGCCAACTCCGCCTACACCGCCGGCTGGGTCGAACACTGGTGGGGCCTCCCCGCCGTCGCCATCCACCCGCCAGTCGCGCACGTACCGGCCACCTCCCAACCGAAGCGACCCGAGATCCTCTCCGTCGGCCGTTTCTTCGCCGGCAGCCACAACAAGAACCATGACCACATGGTCCGCTGGTTCGAGCGTCTCGTGGCGGCCGGCCTGCGCGGCTGGACCCTGCGCCTGATCGGCAACCTGGGCAGCCATCCCGACGACCGCGCCTACCTGCAGCAGGTCCGCGACCTCGCCCGCGGCCTGCCCGTTGAGATTCACGTCGACGCCTCCGCCGAAGTCGTCGCCACCGCCTACAACCGTGCCGCCATCTACTGGCACGCCGCCGGATTCGGCTGCCATCCGCGTCGGCATCCCGAGCGTTTCGAGCACTTCGGGATATCGGCTGTCGAAGCCATGAGCGCCGGCGCCGTCCCCCTCGTCTTCGACGGCGGCGGCCTCCGCGAGACCGTCAAACACGGCATCTCCGGTTACACCTGGCGCGATGAAGCCGAGCTCGCCCGACGCACCTGGCAACTGGTCCGCGACGCTCGCCGGCGTCGCCGCCTCGCCGCCGCCGCCATCGTCCGCAGCCGTGAGTTCTCACCGGCCCGCTTCGAATCTCGCATCATGGCCGTTGTCGACGCGCTCCCCTGACCATCGCTCGCCCGGCCCACCACCCTCCGTTCCCGCAACCCCACCACCCGTCTCGACCCAAACACCGATATTATTATTGCGAGCGCAAATCGTCATCATCCGCTTGACCGCCGCGGCCACGAATCCCGGCCAGCGAGCCCCAACCGGCAAACACAGCCCATCACTTGACCTCCCAACCAGAAATCATCGTCATGAAATTCGGCGGCAGCTCGCTGGCCAGCGGTGAGCGTCTCGAGGCCGTCACCGACCTGATCGTCGCCGCCCTTGAGCGCGGCACCCAGCCCGTCGTCGCCGCCTCCGCCATGGGCGACACCACCGACGCCCTCGTCGAGCTCGCCAGCGGCCTCTCGGCTCGTCCCGGCGGTCGCGACTACGACCTCCTCCTTTCCACCGGTGAAGTCGTCTCCTGCGCCTTGCTATCCATCTCCCTCAACGAGCGTGGCGTCCCCACCCAAGCCGTCACCGGGCCCGGCGCGGGCATCGTCACCGACAGCCGCCACGGCCAGGCCCGCATCGAGCACATCGACCCCCGCGTACTCCATCAACTCCTCGATCGCGGCATCACCCCGGTGGTCGCTGGATTCCAGGGCGCCTCCGCCGACGGCACCGTCACCACCCTTGGCCGCGGCGCCTCCGACACCACCGCCATCGCCCTGGCCGTCGCCCTCGGCACCGACCATTGCGAGATCTACACTGACGTTGACGGCATCTACAGCGCCGACCCGCGCATCGTCCCGCGCGCCCGCAAGCTGGACACCATCACCTACGAAGAAACCCTCGAAATGGCCAGCCTCGGCGCCGGCGTCATGCACCCGCGTTCGGTCGAATTGGCCATGCGGCATAAACTACGGGTGACCGTGCGCTCCAGTTTCAACGATCGACCGGGGACAGAAATCGTGGCTCGCGACACAATTGACATCGAGACCGGTACCCGCGTCCGCGCCGTCGTCGACGATGACGACGTCGCCCGCATCACCGTCGAGGGCGTCCCCGACGCCCCCGGTTTGTCCCACGCCCTTTTCGAGCCACTAGCCGCGGCCGGCGTCAACGTCGACATCATCGTGCAGAACCTCAGCCACCAAGGCGCCACCGATATTTCCTTCACCGTCGGCCAAGGCGAACTCGACGAGTCCCTCGAAATCGTAAGGGCGGTTGCCGAGCGCGTCGGCGCCGCCGGTGTAACTTGGTCCGACGAAGTCGCCAAGATCAGCATCGTCGGCATCGGCATGCAGAGCGCTCCCGGCGTCGCGGCGCGCATGTTCGGCACACTCGCCGCAGAGGGCATCAACATCACCAGCATCACCACCAGCGAAATCCTGGTCACCTGCCTCATCGAAGAAGACCGCCTGCAGGAAGCCGCCCGGGCCCTCCACACCGCCTTCGAGCTTGATGACTAGCCCCATGACATCCGCGCACCGCGCCGGCCACAATCCGGAGAAGCTTGGCCGATGATCGAAATGGTCGTCGAGAGCGTCCGCGTCAACCTCATCAATCCCAACCGCGTCGTCGTGCTCAAAGAGCGCGAACGCGACCGCTACTTGGCCATCGTCATCGGCGGACCCGAAGCCGACTCCATCGCCATCAAGTTGCACGACCGCTCCGCTCCCCGGCCACTCACCCACGACCTCCTCAAGAACGTCATCGAAGACCTCGGCGCCAGCGTCTCCCGCATCCTCATCAACGACCTCATCGACCAAGTGTATTACGCCCGCATCGTCCTTGAAATCCAGGGCCGCGAATCCGAAATCGACTCCCGTCCCAGCGACGCCATCGCCCTCGCCGTCCGCGTCGGCGCCTCGATCTTTGTCGCCGAGGAGGTGCTCGACGCCGCCGGCATCGAACCCGAAGACGACGAAGAATTCGACGATAGTAAAGACCTCGAGCCGCCCGTCACCGACGAACAGCTAAAGCCCTTCCGCGACTTCATCAACCAGCTCGACCTCGACGACCTCGGCCACGAGTAGCCGCGCCTAGACGAAACTCAGGTCCAGGTCCCCCAGCGTTCCCACCGCCTCCAGCAGGATCTCCACCGCCGCCACCGAATCGTTGATATCAATCAACTCCACCGGCGAATGCGAATAGCGCCGCGAGATCGTCAGTGCGCCCGTCGGAATCCCGCCCCGCGTCGTGTGAATCGTCACCGCATCGGTGTTCGCTCCCGGCAGCACCGCCAGCTGATAGTCGCGGCCGGCCGCCCGCGCCGAATCCTCCATCCATTGCAACACCTTCGGATGCGCCGAAAACCCCGAATACGGGCCCTGCGAAGCCACCTGGAACACCGGCCCGCGCCCGATATCCAGCGGCAGCTCGTTGTAGAAGTCCACATCCGGCGTCCCCGCCCCCGGCGTCGTATCCAGCGCGATCGCCACATCCGGATTAACCGAGTAAGCCGTCATCGACGCCCCCCGCAGTCCCGTCTCCTCGTGTACGTTCACCACCGCGTGAAAACTCCCGGCAAATCTATCCGGTAGCCCCGCCAGCGTCTCCAGCAGGATCGCGCAGCTCAGTCGATTGTCGATGTACGCCCCGCACAGCAGGTCCGGGTCCGCCAGCTCCTCCACCAAGCTCGCGTAGCGTACCGGGCTGCCGATGCGAATGCCCAACTCCGCCACCGCCGCCGCCGAGCGCGCCCCGATGTCCACATAGAGATCCGCCAGCGGGGTTACCACCTTCTGCTCCGCCGCCGACTGGATATGCCCCGGCCGCACCCCGATGATCCCCGGCACCTCGTTCACCAGCACCTTCCGCCCCACCAGCAGCGCATCGATCACCCCGCCCACCTTGAAGAGTCGCAGAAACCCGTTCTCATCCACGCTACGCACGACGCAGCCGATGATGTCCGAGTGCGCCGCCACCATCAGCTTCGGTCCCGGCGCGCCGCCATCCTTCGCCGCCACCACGTTCCCATGCGGGTCCACCGTCACCGAATCCGCCAGCGCCCCCATCTGCTCCGCCAACACCCGCACAATCGGCTGCTCGTGACCCGAAACCCCGGGGAGCGCCGACAGTTCCAGCAATCGTTCCTTCAGCCGTGCCTTCATCGCTTGCTCCCTCGTGTATTCCGGGTAACCGCGCCGGTAGGCGGGCATGCTAGCACCCGGCTTCCACTTCGCCGCTGGAGGTCCGCGCCGGGCTCCGAAAATCCCTCCGCCATTGTCATCATTGCGCCCCCAAAATCCCACTTTCTGCGGTGCCTTGATAGCAGCAAATCGACGGTGGGCAGTGGGAGCGCGCGGCAATGTCCCCTGGTCAATCCAAATCCAGCCCGGACCATGGAGGAACGATCCATCGATCCTGCGCTGGGTCCCGCCCTCATCGACACCGCCATCCTCACCGGCGCCACCGCCGCCCTGCTAAGCCGCCTCGGCACCGGCGACTCCGGCTCCTCCCTCGCCGCCTATCACGAAGGCAACCTGATCGCCCGCTCCGTCGCCGATCCCGCCGGTGGTAAGGTGCTGTCCGCCGAGCTACGCGGCCAGCGACACCAACACCTCATCGAGCGTCGCCGCGCCATGCTCGACCGCGCCGGGGAGGACCGGGCATGACCGCGCCATCCGCCGCCCATTCCGTCCTGCTGGTCGAAGACGAAGCCGGCCTTGCCGAAACCATCGCCCTCAACCTCGAGGCCGTCGGCCTGCAGGTCGAGTGCATCGGCGACGGCCTCAGCACGCTTGGCCGCCTGGAAGCCCCCCCGGTCGTCGTGCTCACCGCACTCAATCTTGAAGAGGCCCAGGACGTCATCCACGCCGGCATCGATGAATTCGTCCCCAAGCCCTACGAGATGACCGACATGGTCGACCGCGTGCTCACGCTCATCGAGCGCCGGGGCTAGCCCACCGCCGGCAATAACCGCATCGAACCGGCCCGCCGCGTTGTAGAATCCGAAGCGGCTTAATCTCGACGAATCCCCCACCGAGGCCCCGACATCATGCAGAACGGCAACGACTCCGCGACCCCCGATTCCGAAACCGGCACCTGGACCGCCAAGACCGGTCTCGCCCAGATGCTCAAGGGCGGCGTCATCATGGACGTCATCAACGCCGACCAGGCCCGCGTCGCCGAAGAAGCCGGCGCCGTCTCGGTCATGGCCCTAGAGCGAGTCCCTTCCGACATCCGTGCCGAGGGCGGCGTCGCCCGCATGTCGCCGGTCGAGATCCTCCAGGAGATCAAAGAGACCGTCTCCATCCCGGTCATGGCGAAGTGCCGCATCGGCCACTTCGTCGAAGCCCGCATCATCCAGTCGCTGGGCCTCGACTACATCGACGAATCCGAAGTCCTCACCGTCGCCGACCCCGATCACCACGTCGACAAGCACGCCTTCACCATCCCCTTCGTCTGCGGCGCTCTCGACCTGGGCCAGGCGCTGCGCCGCATCGGCGAAGGCGCCGCCATGATCCGCACCAAGGGCGAAGCCGGCACCGGCGACGTCGTCGAGGCCGTCCTGCACATGCGCACCGTCATGAACCAGATCCGCGAAGTCGTCGCCCTGCCCGACGACCAGTTGATGACCGCCGCCAAGAGCCTCCAGGCGCCCTATGAGTTGGTCGAAGAAACCAAACGCCTCGGCCGCCTCCCGGTCGTCAACTTCGCCGCCGGTGGCATCGCCACCCCCGCCGACGCCGCGCTGATGATGCACCTCGGCGCCGAGGGCGTCTTCGTCGGCTCCGGCATCTTCAAGGCTTCAGAAGACCGGGCCACCCAGCTGCAGCTCGCCACTGCCATCGTCGAAGCCACCACCCACTTCGAAGATGACGACCTGGTCGCCGAAGCCAGCCGCGGTATCAACGTCGCTATGAAGAGCATCTCCGTCGCCAGCCTGCCCGCGGAAGAGCGCATGGCGGCCCGCGGGACCTAGCCCCCGGGACCTCGCCGGCGATCGTGAAAAGCCCCACCACCGCCGGCGTCCTTGCGTTGCAGGGCTCCTTCGCCGAGCACATCACCATCCTGGAATCGCTCGGCTACCCGGCCCGTCCGATCCGGCTGCCCGAGCAGCTCGACGAAGTCGATGCGCTCATCATCCCTGGTGGCGAAAGCACCACCATCAGCAAGCTGGCCGTCCGCTACGGGCTCATCGAGCCCATCCGCCGCCACGCCGCCGCCGGGCTGCCCATCTGGGGCACCTGCGCCGGGCTCATCTTTCTCGCTCGCGACCTCGGCGACACCGAGCAGCCCGGACTCGACCTGATGGACATCACCGTCGCCCGCAACGCCTTCGGCTCGCAAATGCAGAGTTTCGAGGCCGACCTCGACATCCCGGTCCTCGGCCCCGCGCCCTTCCACGGCGTTTTCATCCGCGCTCCGCTCATCCTCGAAACCGGCCCCGGCATCGAAGTCCTGGCGCGGCTCGCCGACGGCGGCGTCGTCGCCGCCCGCCAAGGCAACCTGTTGGCCACCGCCTTCCATCCCGAATTGACCGGCGATTCACGCCTCCACGACCATTTCATGGCTAGAATGAGGCGGTAGTCGCCGCGCTTGGGGCAGGTCTTTTTTTGGTAAGCGAACCGCGAATCTGGGACATCCCGGCCATTCTCGGCTCCTTCGTGATCTCGAACGCCGGCATCGCCCCGGTCGTCCCCTACACCGGCAGGGTCTCGCCCGGGTTCTCCGGCGCGGCCGCCGCCGTGCCGTTGCTACGCCCCGGGCACACCCCGTTCATCCATCGCGGCCGGCGCCTCGACGGGCTGGCCCTCACCCACCCACGGCGCGAGAGCGACCAACTCGACCTTTCCTGGATGCTCGTCCGGCGCGGTGATTCCACCATCGACACTACGGGCGGCCGGGACGGCGCCGAGGCCGCCATCGTCGCCGAAATGCTCAAAGCCATCTGCCGCCACGCCGCCGAAGCTGGCATGGTCAGCCTCTTCGCCCGCATTCCCGACGAAGGCGCCCACAAGCAGGTCTTCGAGCAGCACGGGTTCACCTGCGTCGTCCGCGAGCACACCTACGGCCGCGCCGCCGTCGCCACCGAGCCCCACGCTCCCCCGCCCCCCGGCCTGCGCGAGCAGGAGCCACCCGACGCCTGGGGCATCCAGCAACTTTACCGGTCGCTCACCCCGGCCCTGGTCCAGCGCGCCGAGAACCTCACCAGCCGCAGTTGGGACCTGCCCGGGCGCCGCCGCTTCCCGATGCTGCGCCGGTCGCGCCCCGACGACCGCTTCGTCGTCGACGGCCCCAACGGCCTCCGCGCCTGGTGCAACGCCACTCCCGGCGAAGACGACGCCCCCAACCACATCCGCCTGATGGTCGAGCAGAACGAGCCGGGGCTCGCCCAGGCCGTCCTCGACTTCACCCTCGCCTGGCTGCTCCGCCATCCGCAGCGCTCGGTGCTCACCACCGCCCGTGACCACGAAACCACCCTCCTGCGCACCCTCGAGGAAAACGGCTTCCGGCCCGTCTACACCCGCCTGCTGGTGGTCCGCCACCTAGCAGCGCACCTTTTCAACCCGCTGCCGCGCTCGGTCCTTGAGCGCGCCGCCAGTTGAGCCGCGGGTAGGCCCATCCTGAGCACCCAACGCCAGCCCGTCCCGCTGCAGTACTCCGACAAAGACCTCACCGAGCTTGAGGCCCTCGTGGCCGCCCTGCCCGACGCCGTCGCCGCGCCGCTGCGCGAGCTACCGGACTACCAAGACCTGGTCGAAGTCATCCTCGACCTCGGCCGCCGGCCGATCGCCCGCTTCCTCACCGGCGAGGTCCCGCTGGCCAACTGGGAAGTTGAGCGCACGCACCTCGAGCACGTCGTCGAAGCCGTTGGCTCCTTCGGCGACGACAACCGCGCCGGCATCGAATCCACCCTCCACCGCATCTCCGCGCTACGCAACCGCGGCGGCGCCATCGTCGGGCTCACCTGCCGGCGCGGCCGCGCCATTTATGGCCGCATCGAGATCATCCGCGACCTCATCGAATCCGGCACCAGCTTGCTGCTGCTCGGCCGTCCCGGCGTCGGCAAGACCACCATGCTCCGCGAAGTCGCCCGCGTGCTCGCCGACGAACTCGGCAAACGGGTGGTCGTCGTCGACACCTCCAACGAAATCGCCGGCGACGGCGACATTCCTCACGAAGGCATCGGCCGCGCCCGGCGCATGATGGTCCCCACCTCCGAGCTACAGCACCGGGTCATGATCGAAGCCGTCGAAAACCACACCCCCGAAGCCGTCATCATCGACGAGATCGGCACCGAGTTGGAGGCCCTAGCCGCCCGCACCATCGCCGAGCGCGGCGTCCAACTTGTTGGCACCGCCCACGGTATCACCCTCGAGAACCTGCTCTCCAATCCCACCCTCAGCGACCTGGTCGGCGGCGTCGAATCCGTCACCCTCGGTGACGACGAAGCCCGCCGGCGCGGCACCCAAAAATCCATCCTCGAGCGCCGCGCTGCGCCCACCTTCGACGCCCTGGTTGAAATCCAGGACCGCGAGCGCGTCACCGTCCACGCCAACGTCGCCGAATCCGTCGACGCCTTCCTGCGCCAGGAGGACCTGCTGATCGAGATCCGCCGCCAGGCCGACGGCAAGATCGACGTCGAGTGGACCACCCTCAGCGGCACCAACGGACGCGAGCTGCGGAAAGCTCCCCGGCTCGTCCCCGAGCCCGTCCGCCCCGGCCCCCTGCGGGTCTACCCCTTCGGCATCAGCCGTAAGCGCGTCAGCCAGGCCATCTCCGCCAGCCGCCGCGAAGTCCACCAGGCCCGCGAGATCGGCGAAGCCGATGTCGTCCTCACCGTCCGCAACTACTACCGCAACCGTCCCGACGCCATCCGTGAAGCCGAAGAGCGCAACGTGCCGGTCTACGTCCTGCGCAACAGTTCTGCCGCCCAGATTCAGGCCTGCCTGGTCGACATCTCCGACCTGCACCGCGCCGAGCAGCCCGATCCGATCGCCGCCGCCGCCGCCGCCGCCCACCACGTCCTGCAGCATTCCGGGCCCGTCCTGCTCGAGCCCGCCAACGCCTACGTCCGCCGCCGCCAACACCAGATCGCCGAACGCTACAATCTGTCCTCGGAAAGTCGCGGACGCGAGCCCAACCGCCAGGTAGACATCTTCAACAGCCGCACCGGAAAGAGTCAGTGACCCGCCCCAAAAAGCGCCAATCCGGCCTCTTCTTCACCTTCGAGGGCCCCGACGGCAGCGGCAAGACCACCCAGAGCCAGAAGCTGCTCGGGCGGCTGCTCGAGGCCGGCTACGACGCCGTCTGGACCCGAGAGCCCGGCGGCACGCGGCTCGGCGAAGTGCTCCGCGAGCTCATGCTCGACAACGATCCCGAACTCGGAGAGGTCTCCCCGCGCGTCGAAGCCATGTTGCTCTCCGCCGCCCGAGCCCACCACATCGACGACCTCATCCGCCCCGCCCTCGAAGCCGGTAAGATCGTTGTCTGTGACCGCTTCGTCGACTCCACCATCGCCTACCAGGGCGGCGGCTCCAAGCTCGACATCGACGCCCTCCGCCGCATCAATCACTTCGCCACCACCGGCCTGGTCCCCGATCTCGTCATCCTGGTCGACATCCCCGCCGCCGACGGTATCGCCCGACGACTCAAGCTGGTCGCCGGCGACCCCGAAGCCCTCTCCCACATGGAACAGCGCGGACTCGGCTTTCACAACCGCGTCCGCCGTCAATTCCTTAATTCCGCCGCCCGCGCCCCCAACCGCTGGCTCTCGCTGGACGGCCGCGAGCCCGAACAAACACTCAGTGATACAATTTGGTGTCGCGTGGAGGAGGAGTTGCGGGCCCGTTCCGTCGAGCCGGTCGGAACCCAACCCGGGAGGCTTTTCTGATCCCCGCAACTCGCTCGTCAACATGGGGAGGTGTCGGTATTGACCGCTGAAGCCGCCGCCGTCGTAAAGCTGGTTCTGACCATCGTCCAGGACGAAGACGCCAATGCGCTGTCCGAATCCCTGCTCGCCGAGCGCTTCAGCCTCACCCGCATCAACACCGCCGGTGGCTTCCTCCGCGAGGGCAACGTCTCCTTCCTGCTCGGCGTCGAAGAAGACCGCCTCGGCCAGTTGCTCTCCATCATCCGCCGCAACTGCGTCACCCGCACCCAGTACGTCAACCCGCTACCGCCCATTATGGAGCCCGGCGAGTTCTACATGCCATACCCAGTCGAGGTCCAAGTCGGCGGTGCCACCGTCTTCGTCTTCGACGTCGAGCGCTTCGAACAACTCTAGGGGCTGGTTCGGGGCGGGCGAGTTGACGGGGGGCAGAGTTGGTTGGGGGGAGTTGAGGGGAGAGCCTGGGGAAGTGTTGTTGGCAGAGCCCTGTGGCCATGCCTGCGCGCAGGCAGGGATCTTTCCAGCGGCCCGATCCGCTCGCGCAACCGCATCAGGCAAGGTCATGTAGCGCCACGCGGTCCGGCTCGCCCGCGAACTACCCATCGTTTCTTGAAGATGATCCCGGCGCGTAGCCCTACCCGCGCCGCCCGCCACGTATTCCGCCCACCAGCCGCAGCAGCACGCCCACTATCCGAGACATCCACCACGAGCGCCGCCGTTGCTCCGGCGCAGGATTCCAGAGCCCGTCCCCGCCGACCCAGCGCCCCGGCCCGCGCCACCGGCGTGGGCCATCCAGCCAATCGCGTCGTCTACGCCTACCTCACACCAGCCAGGTAGTTCTTCATCCGCGAGATCCCCTCCAGCAGGTTCTCCCGCGAGTTCGCGAAGCTCAGCCGGAACGAATCCCCGCCGTGCACCCCGAACGCCGACCCGGCCAGCGCCGCCACCCCGCCATCGGTCAGTAGGCCATCGGCGATGTCGTTGATCGGCGTCTCAAACCCTTCCAGCTGCGGAAACACGTAGAACGCGCCCTCCGGGCTGTGGCACGAAACCCGGTCGATTTCGTTCAGGCCGTCGACCACCAGGTCGCGGCGCACCAAGAATTCCTTCGCCATCGCCTTCACGCTGTCCTGCGGCCCGGTAATCGCCTCGAGCCCGGCCATCTGCACAAAGGCCGCCGTGCAGCTGTTGCAGTTCGTCTGCAGCTGCGCCAGCATCTCTGCCAGCCAGGTCGGCGCCACCGCATAGCCCAGCCGCCAGCCGGTCATCGCGTACGACTTCGAGAAGCCGTCCAGCAGGATCGTGTGGTCGCGCATTCCCGGCACCGACGTAATGCTGAAGTGATCCTGGCCGTAGATGATGTCTTTGTACACCTCGTCGGTCATCACGAAGATGCCCTTGCCCATCACCATTTCGGCGATCGCCTCGGCGTCCTCGCGGGTGTTGAATCCGCCGGTCGGGTTCGACGGCGAATTCAGGATCAGCAGCTTCGTGCGATCGGTGATGCTGGCCCGCAGACGGTCCAGGTCGATGCGGAAATTGTTCTCCGGCAGAATCGGCACCGGCACCGGCTTCGCCCCGCTGTACGAAATCATCGATTCGTAGATTGGAAACCCGGGGTCCGGGTACAGTACCTCATCGCCGGCCTCGCAGAGCGCCAGGATGGTGAAGAACATCACCGGCTTCGCGCCGGGCATCACCACCACCTCGGCCGGGTCGGTTCTAGTGCCCCGCCACGTGTCCGAGTTCGCGGCGATCGCCTCGCGCAGATCCGGCAGCCCGGCCGAGGGGCCGTAGTGGGTAAAGCCGTCGCGCAGCGCCTTCACCCCGGCCTCGACGATGTTCTCCGGAGTATCAAAGTCCGGCTCGCCGATTTCCAGGTGAATGATCGTCTTCCCCTGCGCCTCCAGTTGCCGCGCCTTTGCCAGCACGACAAATGCCGATTCGGTACCCAGTCGGGCCATTGCTGATGCCAGTTCCGGCCTCATCGTAGCGCTCAATTTGTCCTCCCGGAGCCTGCGCGCGAAGTTCGCCCGCGTCGACTATCTTCAGTGGTGACGAAATAATATCCTCCTGCCAATCTAACGTGAAATCAGGGACCCACCGGCAATGAGAATCCGCCCGCTACAGACCGCCGATCTGCCCGAAGTGGCCAGTCTCGTCGGCCAGGCGTATTCCGACATCCTGCTGCGCCTGCACGGCCGCGACGCCCTGGCCGCCTACCAGCCGCGCACCCCGGCGATGCTGGCCACCCTCCTTGAGTTCGGCCCCGAATTCTGCTTCGTCGGCGAAGCCGCCGGCCGCCTCACCGGGGCCATCTTCGGGCGCGCCTGGGGATCGCTCGGCTGGTTTTCCTCCCTCGCCATCCTCCCCGAGGAGCAGGGGCACGGCCAGGGCCGCGCCCTCGCCACCGCTTCTATCGACGCGCTGCGCGCCGCCGGTTGCCGCGCCATCGGACTAGAAACCTGGCCGGCCGCCGCCACCTACACCGCCATGTACGTCCGCCTCGGCTTCCGTCCCGTCGGGCTCAGCACCCAGCTATACACGCCGGTCGCCATCGACTGGCCCGCGCCCCGGGACTGCCACCTAGTCACCACCGACGCCCTGCCGGCCGGCCTGCGCACCGCCCGGTTCACCGCCGCCGCCGCCATCGCCGACCACCACTTCACCGGGCTATCCCTGGAAATCGAAATCACTCACGCCGAGGCCACCCCGGCCGCCGATGTCCTCTGCCTGGTCCGCGACGACGCCATCGCCGGCTTCGCCATCGTCGACACCCGTCCCGACTACGATCTGGAAGGCCCCCACGCCGATCTGCGCGCCGCGCTGCTCAATCCGGACACCACCGACGCCGGCGACTTCCTGGCCTTGGTCGGTGCTGCCGCCGGTCTCGCCGCCGCCGCCGGCCGGCAGTTCATCGACATCGACGCCGGCACCGCCCACCTTCAGACCTACCGCTTCCTGCTCGACGCCGGCTTTCGGGCCGGTGGCCAGCTGTTGCGCTTCATCTCCGCCGATGCTGACTATCCCGGTGACACCACCGGCCCGCTGTTCAGTTTCGGCCGCTGGAGCACCTGAGCGCCAACCCGGTCCCCGCTCCGACCACCAACCCACCCCGCTACCGCCCCGGCTTCTCCGCCACCATCAGCAGCCGCTCGCTCGTCGCCGTGTACTCCGCGCGCCGGTAATCGCCATAGACATTGCGTACTTCGAAACCGGCATCGAGCATCAGCAATTCCAGTTCCAAGCGGGTGAAGTAATGCAGCTCATAGCTGCCCTGCCGCCGGCGCACCACCCCCTCCTGGTTCACCGAGTCGTACAGGTGGTCCACCGCGATTTGCTGTAAGTCATAGTCCACCCGCCACGAAACGAAGTGTTTCACCGCCTGGCCAGTGCCCAGGGTGAACTCCGCCTGGACTGCCAGCGCTCCGTCGCGCGCCGCCAGCACCTCCGGCATCGCGTTCACCACATCAATCGCCACCAGCCCGCCGTCGCGCAGCGCCCGGTGCAGACCGGCCAGGACGATTCGTTGGTCCGGAATCGTCAGCAGGTGGCCGAAGGCGTCCAGTCCCATGATCGCCAGGTCAAACTCGTTCCGATAGTCCAGTTCGCGCAGGTCGCGGCGCTGCAACTTCGCCTGCACCGCCACCTGCCGCAGCTTGCCGTTGGCAATCGACAGCATCGTGTCCGAAGCGTCAATCCCGGTGATCTTCAGGCCGGCCTCGGCCAGCCCCAGCGCCACCCGGCCGGTCCCGCAGCCGGCATCCAGCACATCGTCGCCGGTCAGCGTCGCCAGGTCGCAATACAACTCCACGTCATCGGTGATCTGGTCGTGCTCCGGGTCGTAGAAATCCGCCAGGTCGCGATAGGGATCGTACTCGCCCGCAAAAGGTGAAGCTCGTTCCACCTATTCCTTCATTCCCAGCCAGGTAAACAAGAACTCCAGCCCCACCACAGTCGCTGCCACCACCAGGATCGCCGGTATTCCGAACAGCCCGGTGCGCAGCAGGAAGAACGCGGCCATCACCATCCCCGTGCCCAGCAGCGCCTGGCGCGTGCAGTGCCAGGGGTCCTCCGGGTGCTCGCGATCCGGCGCCGAGAGCATGCGCAGCCAGTAGCCAGCCGCCCAGATGCCGA
>CAZVZW010000043.1:0-15132 GCA_964631365.1 uncultured Chloroflexota bacterium
AGTCGCGTCTCGCTCCGCGTTCAGGAGGTTCCCGCAATTCCGCCGCGACCCACCATCACCCGCATCGAAACCTTCGAGTTCACCATCGAACTGCGCGGCGTCAGCTTTGGCATCAAGCTCCCCGGCGCCCTCAAGATCGCCCGCGCCGCCGAGGGCCTGGGCCTCGACGTCGAACTCCACTCCAGCAACCCCGCCCACCGCCACCTGATGACCGCCCTGCGCAACACCAACTACTACGAGATGAACCTCGTCCGTCCCACCGGCGACGCCTCCACCTTCAACCACTACCTCGGTGACTACCGCGACACCCTCAACACCATCGACGAAGACGGCTGCGTCTACGCGCCCGAAGGTCCCGGGCTCGGGGTCGCAATCGACTGGGACTACATCAACGCCACCCGCACCGACGGCAAGGTATTCGAGCAATGAGAACCGCGCCAAACTCCCGGAGATCACCATGAAAGACCGCCCTGTAATCACCGCCGTGGCAATCACCGAGTTCACCATCCCACTGCCCGACATGGGCAAGGACCTCACCGGATTCAACCTGGCCTATTCCCCGGGCGAAACCGTCGCCACCCGCCGCTTCGCCCTGCAGATCCACACCGACGCCGGGATCACCGGCGAGTTCTTCGCTGGAACCGGTGAATCCTTCTCCCAGATCGCCCTGGTCGCCCCCTACCTGCTAGGCAAGGCCCCCCTGCAACGCGAGCCGATCTACAACGACCTCAAGCGGGCCCTGCGCAAATCTGATCGCACCGCCCTCGGTCCCATCGACATAGCCCTCTGGGACATCGCCGGCCAGTTCTACGACGCCCCGATCTACGAGCTGCTCGGCGGCGTCAATCGCCCCCTCCCCTGTTACGCCAGCACCTATCACGGCGACCGCAACGGCGGGCTCGACAGCCCGGCCGCCTACGCCGATTTCGCCGTCCAGTGCCGCGACAGAGGCTACCCGGCCTTCAAGATCCACGGCTGGGGCGACCCCGTCATCGAGCAGGAAATCGCCACCGTCGCCGCCGTCCGCGCCGCCGTCGGCGACAAGATGGACCTGATGATCGACCCGGCCTGCGAATACAACACCTTCGCCGACACCGTGCAGGTCGGCCGCGCCCTCGATGACGCCAACTACTTCTGGTACGAAGACCCGCTCAAGGACGGCGGCGTCTCGGCCCACGCCCACCGCAAACTGCGTGAACTGATCAGCACGCCGCTGCTGCAGGGCGAGCACGTCCGCGGCCTCGAGCAGCACGTCGATCTCATCCTCGCCGAGGCCACCGACTTCGTCCGCGTCGATGCCTATCTGGACAGCGGGCTCACCGGGGCCATGAAGATCGCCCACGCCGCCGAAGGCCTGGGCCTCGATGTCGAAATCCACGGACCCGGCCCCGCCCACCGCCACCTCATGACCGCCATCCGCAACACCAACTACTACGAACTCGGCCTGGTGCACCCGAAGGCTCCCGCCCACTATGGCTACGCCTACCAGGACTACACCGAAGACCTCGATGCAATCGACCAGAACGGCTGCGTCTTCGCCCCTACCGGACCCGGCCTCGGCGTCCGCCTCGACTGGGATTACATCCGCACTCGCGACCCGGTCACGCAGACCTTCGAGGCCTAGCCCTTACCGTTCTATGAGGTGCGCGGCGCTGGCCTTAAACGACGCCACCACTTCCACCCCCGGTTCCAGCCCCAGTTCGTCCGTCGATAGCCGCGTGATGTAGGCCACCACCCGGAAGCCGCAATCCACCTCCACCCGCACCTGCGAACCGTGCGGAGCCACCGCCGCGATCGTCCCGGCAAAGGCATTCCGCACGCTGGTGTTAGTCCCCGCCGACTTCGCCAGCGCCACGTCCTCCGGCCGCATGCACAGGTGCACCGCGGTCCCCACCCGCGTGTCGTCCACCACCTGCACCTGGCAGTCCCCGGCCCGCACGAACGCCACCCCGTTGCGCGACTCGACGACCGTCGCCGGGATCACGTTTTCGACTCCCACAAAATCGGCCACCCGGGCGTCGGTCGGCTGACCAAAGATCTGCCCCGGCGGGCCCTGCTCGGCGATCCGGCCGTCGATCATCACTGCCAGCTCATCGCTGATCGTCAGCGCCTCGATCCGGTCGTGGGTCACAAAGAGCGTCGTCCCAGCGGTCTCGTGGATGATCGTGACGGTCTCGCGCAGCAGCTGCTCGCGGGTCGGGATATCCAGCGCCGAAAACGGCTCGTCCAGCAGCAGCAATTCCGGCTCCAGCACGAACGCCCGCGCCAGGCTGGTGCGCTGCGCCTCGCCCGCCGACAGCGTGTGCACCGCCTGTTCCGCCAGGTCGCTGATCCGCATACGCTCCATCCATTCGTACGCCCGGCGCTCGGCGTCGCGACGATCAACCCCGCGAATCCGCAGCCCCGACAGTACGTTCTTGCGCACCGTGCCGCGTAGCAGCAGCGGCGCCTGGAACACCGTGCCCATCCGGCGGCGCAGCGCCTTGCGGTCGGTCGCGCCGGTGATGTCCTGGTCGAATAGCCGCAGTTGCCCCGACTGCGGTTCGCGCAGCAGGCCGAGCACCTGCGCCAGCGTGCTCTTGCCGGAGCCGTTCGGCCCCATCACCGTGAACACCCGCCCCGGCTCCAACCGGATCGACGCCACGTCCAGCGCCAGCTTCCCGTCGAACTCGACCCGCAGGTCCCGGCCCTCGGCGACCACCGCGTCAGCCAATCCTGCGGAACGCCCGTTGCTGGGATCGCGTCAGGATCACGTTCACGATCACAATAATCAGCACGAGGGCCACCGAGAGGGCAATCGCCATTTCAAACTTGCCCTTGCTGACCTCCAGGACCGTCGCGGTGGTCAGCACCCGGGTGTGCCCAGCGATATTTCCGCCGACCATCATCGAGGCCCCGACCTCCGAAATCGCCGCCCCGAATCCGGCCATCGCCGCCGCCAGCAGCGCCAGCTTGGCCTCCTGCATCAGCAGCAGCAGCGACTGCCAGCGCGACGCCCCCAGCGCGCGTATCTGCAACCGCAGCGCCGGGTCAATCTGTTGCATCGCCGCCACCGTCAGCCCGATCACCACCGGCAGCGCGATCACCACCTGCGCCACGATCATCGCCACCGGCGTGTAGATCAGCCCCA
This sequence comes from uncultured Chloroflexota bacterium, assembly GCA_964631365.1. GTDB lineage: Bacteria > Chloroflexota > UBA11872 > UBA11872 > VXNJ01 > JASLPR01. The sequence goes on from CAZVZW010000043.1 coordinate 3,131, forward strand.
GCACCCCCAGCACCCCGCTGCGCCACAGCAGAATGGAGACGACCAGACCCACCACCACCGGCGGCATCCCCATCCCCGCATTCACCGCCCCCACCGCCGCCCGCCGCCCGCGAAACCGGCCAAATGCCAGCCAGGTTCCCACCGGCACCCCGATCGCCAGCGCCAGCAACGTCGCCAATCCCGAGACCTCGATCGTCAGCAGCGCGATCCGCACCACCTTCGGGTCGAAGCTCGTCAGCAGTCGCCATGCCTCCGTCAGGCCGTCAAACAGCAGTTCCACGCGGGCTACGCTCCTAGCCCCACCCAGGCCGGGCAGGCATCAACAATCCGGGCAGGAGTCGGGAAAGAATAGCGGCTGACCAAATTCCTTCAGTCCAAACACCGCAATTCGCCACTGGGTATCTTCCTGCAGCATAAAGTCGGAAAACGCCTCCGCGCCCTTTTCATTCAGCCGGATACGGTCCCCGGCCACCACTTCGATCACGTGATAGATGTTCAGCAGGCGCGCATCACCCTCCACCAGGATCGCCAGGTCCAGGGTGCCCGCCAACGCCAGGAACGTCGCCCGGTCGGTCAACGCATAGCCAGCCTTCTGCGACGCCACCGTCAGCGTCGCGCCCATGCCCTGGCCGGTCTCCTGGTACCAGCCGTTCACCGAAATTCCGCCGATCGCTTCCCAGAGACCGCGCTCCCGAGCATGGGTCCCCGAATCGTCCCCCCGGCTGACGAACAGCGACTCGTGAGCCGCGATCGCTTCCAGCGCCGCCGCCGCGTCGGTCAATCCCGCCACTCCCGCCGGATCGCTCCCCGGCCCCACCAGTACGAAGTCATTGTGCATCACCCGCCGCCGATCCCGCCCGTAGCCCGCGGCCATATACTCTTCCTCCGCAACTGGCGAATGGACCAGCAGCACGTCGGCATCGCCGCGCTCGCCCATCCGCAGCGCCGCCCCCGACCCCACCGCCACCACCTTCACCTCATAGCCAGTCTGGTCCTGGAACACCGGTATCAGCTCGTCCAGCAGGCCGCTGTTGTCGGTACTGGTCGTCGTCGCCAGGAGCACCAGTTTCGACTCCGCTTCACACCCGATCAGCAGCAACGCCGCCATCATCGCCAGGATCGTGCGGACCGCCACCTTCATTCGGGCTCGGACTCCTTCGTATTGCACAACGGTGCGATACGATACCCAAATCCGGCCCGCCTGAACATCAATTCCCCTGTTTCGTCCCGGCGCCGGCTGGCCCGCCTACCCACCGCTCCCCGCGAAGCCGCAGTTACGCACCCGGTACAGCCAGCCACTGCCGCCGGTCACGTATAGATCGGTCAGGTCGTCGCCGCCGAAGCAGAGATTGGTCGGGAAGTCGCCGCCCAGCGAGTGCGTCGCGACCACCCGGCCGGAGTCTTCAAAGGCGTAGATCAGCGGACCCGGACCGTCGGTGGTCCAACCGGCCGCCACGATGATGTGGCCATCGCTAGAAACCTTCAGCCCGTCGGCGCCGCGCGCCGGGGCGAAGTTGTGCAGCACCCGGTGCTCGCCCAGCGAGCCGTCATCGTCCACCGGGTAGGCCCACAGCTCGCGCTTGCGCCCCTCACCGTAGTCGCTCTGCGCCACGTACAGTGTCCGGCCGTCGGGCGAAAAGGCCAGGCCATTCGGCCGGGTCGTGTCGAAGGTCATGCGATCGATGTGCGAGTGATCGCCATGCGGCGTCAACCGGTAGATCGACTCGTGATCCAGTTCCATGTCGTCGCGGTCCTGGCCGTAGCGCGGGTCCGTGAACCACAGCCGGCCCAGCCCGTCCATCACGATGTCGTTGGGGCTGTTCAGGCGCATGCCCTCGAAGCTATCGACGATGGTGCCCGCGCACCCCTCGGCGACTTTGATGAGCGAGATACGCCGCGCTCCCGACTCGCAACAGATCAGCTGGCCGGCCTCGGTCCACAGCAAACCGTTACCGGCGTTGGTGCCCTCGTAGTAGCGGTCCGTCACCCCGGTCGCCGGGTCGAAGCGCATCACCCGGTGCGACGTCATATCCACGAACAGCAACACCGCGCCGGTCCACTGCGGCCCCTCGGTGAAGCCCCACGGACCCGATACCTTCTCGAATTCCCAGTTCATCGCCATCCTTCGATATCCTCTAGTCGGTCCATCGCAGGTACATCCCCAGCACCTCGCCGGGCCGCCCGAGCATCGTCTGAAACGCCTCCGGGGCCTGATCCACATGCCACTCGTGCGTGATCAAGTCCTTCACGTTCAGCCGTTTCTCCGCCAGCAGGTCGAACACTTCGCGCGTCCCGGCTACGTCGAATCCACAAGGGAAGGTCATCGTCAGCCGGCGGTGGTGGGCCTCGTCGAAATTAATCTCGATGGGATTAACGAAATAGCCCTGCAGGCAGATCTTGCCGGGCTTTCCGGAGTCATTGCAGGCGCCGCGCACCGCTTCGAGCATCATCGGCATCGACTCGCTCCGCCCGGTGCATTCGACCACGATGTCCGCCCCGGCAGACTGCTCGGCGTGTACCGCCGCCACCACGTCTTCCGTCACGGCATTCAACGCGCTATCGGCGCTCACCTTCCCCGAAAGCTCCACCCGGTTGTCCAGGATGTCCGCCGTTATCACCCGCGCCCCGGCCGCCCGGTAGAGCTGCGCCGCCATCTGCCCGATCATCCCCTGGCCGATCACCAGCACCAGATCGCCTGCCTCCGGCCGGGTCAGATTGCGACCCACCACCGGCGTCGAGGTCACCCCACCCATGCTGGCTTCGACGTCCTCCACAACGTCCGGGATCTTCGTCACCATCGTGTGGTCGTGGCAGCCCATCCCGGTATAGTTTCGCACCAACGGCCCTAGCGGGTCGCCGTCCTCGAGCCGGGTCGGATTCAGTCCCACGAACACCCGGTCACCTACTTCCACCGAATCGGCCCCCGGACCAACCTCCTCCACCACCCCCACTCGCTGGTAACCGTAGATCATCGGATAGCGCTCCCGGGCACCGGCGTAGAGCCCGCGGATCATCCAGCCGTCCGTGCCGACGCTAATCCCGGTCAGCGTGGTCCGCACCAGCACCTCGCCGGCCCCCGGGTGCGGCACGTTAACCTCGCCCACCCCCACCTCACCGACCCCGGCAAAGATCACCGCTTTCGTCCGCATGTTCACCCGCCGATCCTGTAACCTCAGACTCCGCAACAGGTCCGCAGTATGCTCGGGGCAAAGCTCGATCGCAAAGGTCCGCTCCTTGGCTCCACCGCGCAAGTCCGCCCGCAAGAGCAAGCCCAAATTCAAGATCCGCTCCTGGCGCGAGGCCAGGGCGAAGCGCCGCGCGCGGGTCGCCGAGATCGTCACCCGGCTCCACCGCGACTACCCCGACGCCGACTGCGCCCTGACCTACTCCTCGCCCTGGGAGTTGCTGGTCGCCACGATCCTGTCGGCCCAGTGCACCGACGAGCGCGTCAACCAGGAAACTCCGGCCCTCTTCGCCCGCTACCCGACCATTGCGGAAATGGCCGCCGCCGGGCAGGAAGAGATGGAAGAGATGGTCCGCCGCACCGGCTTCTTCCGCAACAAGGCCCGCGCCATCCGCGAGGCCGCCGCCGTCGTCGTCGATAACTTCAACGGCGAATTGCCCCGCGATTTCGACGATCTGCTCACCCTGCGCGGCGTCGCCCGTAAGACCGCCAACGTCGTTCTCGGCACTGCCTTCGGCATCCCGTCCGGGGTTGTCGTCGATACCCACATCGGCCGCCTCAGCCAGCGCCTCGGGTTCACCAAGGAGACCGATCCCGGCAAGGTCGAGCAGGCCCTGATCGACCTGCTGAAACGCGACGAATGGATCTTCACCGGGCACGCCCTGATCTGGCACGGACGCCGCGTCTGCGACGCCCGCAAGCCCGATTGCACGGCCTGCCGGCTGCGCGATCTCTGCCCCTCCTCCACCGCGACCGAATAGCGGCCCGGCGGTGCGCGTCCTACTAACCGGCGCCACCGGCTACCTCGGCGGCAAACTCATCCCGCACCTGGTCGCCGCCGGCCACGAAGTCCGCGCCCTCACCCGCGATCCCGCCAACCCGCTTCTCCACCCGGCCATCTCCCAATCATTCCCCTGGCAACCTCTCGCCGGCCCCCCGCCCCCCGAATCCCTCGACAGCGTCGACGCCGTCATCCACCTGGCTGGCGAGTCGGTCCGCGGGCGCTGGAATCCCCGCAAGAAGCAGGCTATCCGCGACAGCCGCGTCACCGGCACCGCCAACCTGGTCGCCGGCCTGCTGGCCGCCGCTCCGCCGCCTCGCGTACTGATCTCGGGCAGCGCCATGGGTTACTACGGACTCGAAACCGGCGACGATCTATTGAATGAAGCTGCCACCGCCGGCTCTGACTTTCTCGCGTGCGTTGGCGTCGCATGGGAATCCACCACCGCTCCGGCCGCCGCCGCCGAGATTCGTGTGGTGCTGCCGCGCACCGCGCTGGTCCTCGGCGCGCAGGGGGCGCTCCCGGCCCTCCTCCCGACCGCCCGACTCGGCCTCGGCGGGCCCATCGCCGGCGGCCAGCAATGGTGGTCGTGGATCCACGAAGACGACGTCGGCGGCCTGATCCTGCACGCCCTGGAGAACGAGATCCTCAGCGGCCCCGTCAATCTCGCCACGCCGAACCCGACCCGCCAGCGCGACTTCGCCCGCGCCCTCGGTCGGGTTCTTGGCCGGCCGGCCTTCATGCCGCTGCCCGGCTTCGCCATGCGATTGATCGTCGGCGAGTTCGCCGACGGCATCATCCGTGCGCCCCGCCTCTCCGCCGCCCGCGCCCTCGACTCCGACTACCGGTTCAAGTTCCCCGAACTCGAACCCGCCCTGCACGATCTGCTCTAGGCCGCCGCCTACCGGGTCTTGATCCGGAACCATACCCAGTAGCTGCCAAACAGCCCCACCGCCATCACCAGGCCCCGCAGCCACAGCGCCTCCATCCCGATCACCGCCGACAGCGTCACCGCCGTCATCATCACCGCCAGGATGAATATCTTGGTGCCGCGCGGGATGCTGCGATGCTTGCGCCAGTCGCGGATGTACCGACCAAAGAATCGCTCTTGCAGCAGCCAGCGGTACATCCGCTCCGAGCTGCGCGCGTACAGCGCCACAGCCATCAGCAGGAACACCGTCGTCGGCAGACCCGGCACCACGATCCCCACCACCCCGATCGCCACCATCAGCGTACCCAGCGCCACGTAGGCCCAGCGCACCATCCGCGAATCCGCCAGGCACACGTCATCCAGGTCGATGCCATCGCCTTCGATAGCTGCTGACTCCACCGGCCCCGATGTGGCGATTCTGGTCAATTCTGGCCCCTTTTCACGCCTGTCCGGTCGGAACGGCCACCGCCGCCCCTAAAAGCTTATTATATCTATCGCCCCCCCCGGGACTCCGTCTTCAATATCGCGACCGCGCCCGGATTGGCATTCCCGCCGGCAGGCGCGCCTGCCTACAATCCTCTCAAGCCCAACCGCCACCGAACTCCGGAGGTCCCATGCCCACCGCCAACATCGACGCCGCCGCGAAGTTCTCACCCGAGAAGATGCAGAAGAACGGCCTCTTCGCCAGCGAGCAGCTATTCTGCGACGTCTACTGCCTGGAGCCCGGCCAGGAGCAGCGCGTCCACGCCCACGCCGAGTCCGACAAGATTTACTACGTCCTCGACGGCATCGGTGTCTTCACTCTTGGCGACGAAGCGATCGAGCAGACTGCCGGCGACATCATCCACGCCCCCACCGGCATCGCCCACGGAGTTGCCAACCGCTCATCCGCCCGCCTCCGCTGCCTCGTCGTCATGGCTCCCCCGCCGCAGCACTAGTCCCCGGGGCCGAGCACCCGATGTCGGTCCAGCACCACGGTGTCCGAATTATCCGGCGGGTACGGCGGGGCGGTCACAAAGATCACCCGCGCCGCCACATCGCCGATACAGCGAAACTCCAGCGACTCTCCCGGCAGTGTCACCACCGCCTCGCCGACCGCTAACCGCACCGACGCCGTCGCGTCCTTTTCGGCGTCGAACGACCAGACCTCCACTTCGCCGGCCACCACGTAGGTGATTTGCTCGATCGAGCGATGGGCATGCACGCCATAGCGCGCGCCCGGTTCAATCCGCCCGCCAGACAGCGCCAGGTTGCGCGCCGGCCCCAGGTCATAGCCGCGCACCGGGATCGCATCCGGCGCGGCGAACTCCGCCCCAGCCGTTCGTGTCACCAGCGTCGCGTTCATGCTGCCCATCCTCAACGGTCTAGAGAGATTGCCTCGCAGCGACGACGGTTACCGTCCCCGTTGCCCATTCTCAACGGCCAAAACAAGAGGCCTCGGGGAGGCCCTTTGCCTTCCCCTGCATTTTGCCGCAAAATCGAAGCCCACAAATCCGCCGGCCGTCCCACGACCCTCGCGTCGCCCGACCGGCCATCGCAACCTGGGGGCACGCCATGGGCATACTCGAACGATTCTCACTCGAAGGCAAGACCGCCCTGGTCACCGGCGGCGGCACCGGGATCGGCAAAGGCTTCGCCATCGCCCTCGCCGAGGCCGGTGCCGACGTGGCGGTCTCCGGGCGCACCGCCGCCACCATCGAGGCCGTCGCCGCCGAAGTCGAGGCCCTGGGTCGTAAGTCCCTGGCCGTCGTCGCCGATGTCCGCGTCAAGGCCGACGCTGACGCCATGGTCGACGCCGTCGTCACTGCCTGGGGCAAACTGGACATCGGCGTCAACAACGCCGGCGTCTGCACCCACGTCGACGTCGACGAAATGGACGAAGACGAGTGGGACCGCGTCATCGACACCAACCTCAAAGGCCCCTTCCATTGCTCGCGCGCCCAGGCCCGGGTGATGCGCCCCAACGGCTACGGCAAGATCATCAACAACGCCTCCATCTCCGGCCACATCGTCAATCGCCCTCAGGACCAGACCCACTACAACACGTCCAAGGCCGGCCTGATCCACCTGACTAAATCGCTCGCCGCTGAGTGGGCCAGTGACGGTATTTATGTCAACTCAATCAGCCCCGGCTACATCCGTACCGACATGGCCGACACCCCCGAGATCGCCAAGATGCACCCCACCTGGCTGCGCGACACTCCGGTCGGCCGCCTCGGCGAGGTCGAAGACCTGCAGGGCGCCCTGATCTTTCTGGCCTCCGATACCTCCAACTTCGTCACCGGCTGCGACCTCATTGTCGACGGCGGATTCACCATCTGGTAGGACTTACCCCTTCATGACAGCCGTATCAAACGCTACCGATGCCAACCGCGGCCACACCGCCCACACCAAGGCCGCCGAGGACCAGACCGGCCTGCCCGGCACGATCGATCGGCCGATGCAGGTCACCGTCATCGGCGCCGGCAGCATGTTCACGCCGCGACTCATAAACGACATCCTGCGCATCCCGGGTGCCGATAGCGGCCGCATCAACCTGGTCGACATCGACCCCGGGCGACTCGCCATCATGTACCAACTCATCCAGCAACTCGTCGAGCAGTTGGGGCGGGCCGACGGCTGGACCGTCAACGCCGCCACCGACCGCCGCGAGGCGCTGGCCGGCTCCGACTTCATCGTCGTCACCATCGAGGTCAGCGGACTCGACTGCGTCCGTTTCGACAACGACATCCCGGCGAAATACGGCATCGACCAGTGCATCGGCGACACCATCGGCCCCGGCGGGTTGTTCAAGGGACTGCGCACCATCCCGGTATTCCTGGACATCCTGGCCGACACCGAAGAGCTATGCCCCGACGCCCTGGTACTCAACTACACCAACCCGATGAACATGCTCTGTCAGGCGGCCGCCAGGCGCAGCTCCATGCGGGTCGTCGGGCTCTGCCATTCCGTCCAAGGCACCGGCCGCCTGCTGGCCCGCCGCGCCACGGTCGACTACACCGAAATGGACTGGCAATGCGCCGGCATCAATCACCTGGCCTGGTTCACTACCCTCGAGCACGGCGGCCAGGATCTCTACCCGCGACTCTTCGAGAAGGCCCGCCGCGACTTCGATGGCGATCCCGCCGACCCCGGCGACGCCGGCGACCTGGTCCGCAAAGACATGATGCTCAATTTCGGCGCCTTCATCACCGAGAGTTCCGGCCACCTCAGCGAGTACCTGCCCTACTACCGACCGCGGGCCGAGTCGCGCGAGCGCTACTGCGGCGACCGCTACGAAGGCGGCACCAGCTTCTACGCCAACGAGTGGCCGACCTGGCGCGCCGAGTCCGACGCGTCCCGCCACCGTATGCTGAACGGTCAGGAGCCCATGGATTGGGACCGCAGCTTCGAATACGCCCCCTGGGTCATCGAGGCCGTCATGAAGAACGCCGACTTCCGCTTCCACGGCAACGTGCCCAACGCCACGCCCGCCGGCGGGCTGTTGATCGACAACCTCCCCGCCGGCGACATCGTCGAAGTCGAGTGCCTGGTCAACGGCGCTGGACTCCAACCCCGGGCCCACGGCGCGCTGCCGCCACAGATGGCGGCCGTCTGCCGCTCCAATCTGGCCGTCTTCGAACTCGGCGTCGCCGCCGCCCTGGAGCTACGCAAAGAGCCGGCCATCCACGCCCTGATACTCGATCCGCTTACCGCCGCCTGCTGCCCGCCGGCCGACATCCGCCAGATGACCCTCGAGTTATTCGAGACCGAAAAGGATTTCCTACCCGCCTACGTCTGAAACCGTCGTTTGGTGCAATGTGCGTTACTGACCGACAGGTCCGGAATGGTTAGGCTCTTCACGTAACGTCCTCGCCGGGCCGGCAACCGACCATGCAAGCTCCGAATCCAGTACCCGCGATCAGCAACTATCCCGCCGTGCAACGTCTCTACAACGTCGGCAAGAAGAACCTGCGCGGCGTGCAGTTCGAGCCGCCCAGGCCCTGCGACGACAACCGATAAACCGGGCCGGCCGCGCCGACCGCGCCGCCTACCAAGCCGTCTCGTACTGCTCCGGCCACTCCATCGCGGCGCCCAGTTTGCGTGCCGCGATACGCGGCCAGTAGGGGTTGCCCAACATTTCGCGGCCGATCGCCACCAGGTCGGCCCGCCCGTTCTGCACGATCTCCTCCGCCATCGCCGGCGAGCGGATCATCCCTACTGCGATCGTCGGCACGACCGCCAGCCGCTTGATCGTCGCCGCGATCTCCAACTGGTAGCCCGGGTACAGGCTCTGGATCGACGGCGCCTCCGGGCTGTTCCCGCCGGCGCTCACGTCAATCACGTCCGCCCCGGCCGCGTGCAGCATCTCCGCCGCGACCGCCATCTCCTCCGGGTCGCTGCCGCCCGCCGCCAGGTCCGAGCCGTTGATCCGGATGAACAGTGCCGTCTCGTTCGGGATCGCCGCCCGGATCGCCTCCGTCATCTCGCAGCCGAAGCGCGACCTCGCCTTGATGTCCCCGCCATACTCATCGGTCCGATGGTTCGCCAGCGGCGAGAAGAACGAACTGACCAGGTAGCCGTGCGCTCCGTGGATTTCCACCACATCAAACCCGGCCGCCACCACTCGGTTGGCCCCGGCTACGAAACTCTCGATCTGCCCGGCAATCTCGCTTTTCGACAGCTCGTGGGGCGTCGCCCAGCCATCGGTAAAGGCTACCGCGCTCGGGCCCACCGCCCGCGCATCCGGGTTCTCGTTATCCGGTGCGCCGACCTTGCGGCCGCCGTGCGAAAGCTGGATACCCATCATTACGTCCTGCTCGTGGCAGAAATCGACGATCTCCGCCAGCGGCGCGATCTGGGCATCCTCCCAGATGCCCAGGTTGTCCAGGCCGCCGCGCGCCGTCGGATCCACATTCGCCCCCTCCATCATCACCAGTCCCGGCCCGCCCACCGCCCGCGTTCCGTAGTGCACCAGGTGCCAGCGATTTGCGCGCCCGTCCGCTTCCGCTGACCACTGCGCCATCGGCGCCAGCACCACTCGATTCGGCAGCGTCACGCCGCGCACTTCGTAGGTGTCAAACAGACCCGGCATCGCTTCTCCTTTGTTGCTTCCCGGCGTTCATTCTATGGTGCCGCCGCCTTCTTCATCTCTGCACATTTCCAATCCCCGCCCCCCACCGCTACGATCACCCGACAATCGCGTTTTCCCCTTCACCGGCCACCGCGCCGTGAAGGGCGACACCGTCGCCGCGCCCGGCTGGAGACCGGTCAGCGAAGAGCAGGTCACCCTGGCCGAGATCATGACCCACGCCGGCTACCGCACCGGTCTCGTCACCGACGTCTATCACCAGATGAAGCCCTCGATGAACTTCCATCGCGGCTTCAGCCAGTTCAATTGGATTCGCAGCCAGGAGGGCGACAAGTACCGCTCCTCCCGCCTTATTTCCCCGGAGTCCGTCGAGCCCTTCCTCCACCCCTCCTACCCACCCGACGCCATAGCCTACCGGCGCACCCGCCTCAAGCAGTACCTGGCCAGCATCAGCGACCGTCGCTCCGAGGAAGATTTCTTCGCGCCGCAGGTCTTTCGCGAAGGGATGCGCTTCGTCGAGGACAACTATCCCGAGGATTTCTTCTTCGTCATCGACTGCTTCGACCCCCACGAGCCCTGGGACCCGCCAGCGCAGTACATCGAGCTGTACGACCCCGGCGACGGCGCGCCCTAGCTGACCAGGTACAGCGTCGGGTAGATCAGCACCCAGGCCAGGTCGACGAAGTGCCAGTACTTCACGCTGCCCTCCACGCCCCAGTAGTTGCCCGGGCAGTAGCGGCCGTCGCGGCCCATGTTGTAGACGAAGCCCAGCACCAGCATCCCGGTCAGCACGTGGAAGGCGTGGATGCCGGTCATGGTGAAGAAGATCGTCCCGAACGCCGAGTCCGGCGGGAAATGCCGGAAGGCCTCCGCCCACTCGACTGAGACCCCGACCAGGAACACCAGTCCCAGCCCCAGCGTAAACAGCATGTTGCGTTTGAACCGTCCCTGGTCGCCGTACTCGGCGGCCGCCTCGGCGCGGAACGCCGTCAGGCTGCTGAGCAGCAGCACCACCGAGATGCCCAGCCCCAGAATCTGGTTCAAATCGTCGGGGCGCTCTACCCCGCGCAGGAAGTAGCGACTCGACAGCAGCGCCGCAAACAGGAAACTCTCCGAGATGATGAAGACCCATAGCCCCAGCCGGTTCATGCCGACGCCGCCGTGGCCGGGCTCGGCCGGCGCCGCGTCGGCGTGATCGTTGCTCCAGAGCTGCTTGACGTGCATGAAGTACCACACAATCAGGCCACCACCCGGCACCGCCAGCAGCACCATGAACAAGAACGCGCCCGAGTCCATCGCCACGCCGACGAAGTACTCCACCACCTCAACCACGAACAGCGCCGCGATCACCACCCAGCCCAGCCAGAGCGCTCGATTCAATCCGGTCGAACCCGATTTATCCTGGTTCACCATGTCAGTTCCCCGCCGTTTCGGTCATCGGGCCCGAGTGGGCTGGCGCGCCCGGGGTGCCGTAGCCATAGGGGTCGCCGGTCACGCGCTGCGGCTCGTCAAAGTTTTCCACCGGCGGCGGCGAGGTGGTCTGCCATTCCAGCGTCCGGGCGCCCCAGGGGTTGCCAGCCGCGCGCTTGCCGCCGAACCAGGCTCGCACCATATTGATGACCATAACAATAAAGCTCGCTCCGAGGAGGTACGACATGATGCTGATGATCTGGTTCAGGTCGCCGAACTCCGCATCATAGTCGGCCACCCGGCGGTTCATGCCCTGCATCCCCACCCAGAACATCGGGATGAAGGTCAGCTGGAAGAACGCAAACATTGTCACGAAGTGAATCTTGCCCAGGGTCTCGCTGTACATCCGCCCGGTGATCTTCGGGAACCAGTAGTACAGCCCGGCCATGATCATGAAGATCTCGCCGCCCATGATCGTGTAGTGGAAGTGCGCCACCGTGAAGTAGTTCTCCTGCAGATGGATGTCGGTCGGCACGTCGGCCAGGAAGATCCCGGTCACGCCGCCGATCAGGAAATTGAACACTACTCCGAGCGCAAAGAGCATCGGCGTTGTCAGGCGCAGCCG
>CAZVZW010000044.1:0-14961 GCA_964631365.1 uncultured Chloroflexota bacterium
GTAGCCGAAACGATTGGCCCGGGCCCCGGCCAGCGGGGCGGCCACCGCCCAGCAGAGCAGTCCGACGCCGTTGACCAGACCGACGAACCCTGGGCCGAAACCGAGGCGGAGGATGAACAGGTTCATCAGTACCGCGTAGCCGCCGAACAGTGAACTGCTCAGCAGCCCGGCCGCTCCGAGGAAGAGCCGGATATTGCGATTCAGGAGTTGATCGCGGGGATCGTTGCGCAAAGGGTTCCGTTCGGGCTGGAACGCTGTGGGACGGGATAGGTTCGGCCGGCGCCCCGCGGTTCGGCGCGCGGCTACAATCGTAGTGGCCGCGACGTGGGGTTCGCGCCGGGACGGCGACATGCACACCGGGAGACACGATGAGCATCTACGAGGAGCTGTTCCGGCTGCGTCCGATTATCAACGCGGCGGGGACGATGACGGTCCTAGGGGGATCGTTGATGAAGCCGGCGACGATCGCCGCGATGTCGCGGGCGGCCGAGGAATGGGTGGACATGGCCGATTTGCTGCGGCTGGCCGGCGAGGCCATCGACAGTGCCCTGGGGCTGAATCCGCGGCTGGGCGGGGTGCACATTACGTCCGGGGCGTCGGCCGCCAACACACTGGCGGCGGCATCCGTGCTCACCGGCCACGATCGGGCGCGCATGGCCCAACTGCCGGACACCGCTGGCTTCCCTAACGAGATCCTGATGCAGCCCACCAATGCCGGCGAGTGGACCGGCAGCTATCGGGCGGCCGGGGCGAAGATCGTGGAGTGCAAGGCGGAGTCGGTGTTCGACGCGGCCGGCAACAGTCGGGTACTCGGAGTGACCGAGGAGGAGTTCGAGGCGGCCATCACCGAGAACACCTGCGCCATCGCCTCGATCCTGTCGTGGGAAGTGCCGCACGTCGGCGGGCTCTCTATCCCGCAACTGGTGACCATCGGCAAGCGCCACAACCTGCCGGTGATCGTCGATGCCGCCGCCCAGGTGCCACCGATCGACACCCTCAAGAGCCTGCTCGAGATGGGCGTCACGCTGGTGGCGGTCAGCGGCGGCAAGGCCATCGGCGGGCCCAACGATACCGGGATGATCGCCGGCCGCAAGATCGACCTCACTCCGGCCATCCTGCAGTCCAGTCCCTACGTGGGAATGGTCGGGCGCGGGTTCAAGGTCAGCAAAGAGCAGATCGTCGGCCTCGTCACGGCGGTGCGGGCCTACGTCGATGACGACGCCGACGCGCTCGTCGCCGAGCGCCATCGTCGCTGTGACTACCTGATCGAGCAACTCGCCGGAGTCGCCGCCGTGCGCCTGGAGAAGGTCTTCCCGGACGAAACGGATCTGCCGGTGCCGCGGGTGCGGGTGCATCTCGCGGCCGATGCCGGCAAGACCGTCGAGGAGATTACGGAGAGGCTCCGCGAGGAGACCCCCAGCATTCGATTGCGCGGCGGCTACGACGGGGCGCAGTTCCTGAACGTGGACCCATCCACCCTGCGCGAAGGCGAGATCGAGGTGGTCGCCGCCCGCATCGGTGCGTTGCTGCGCGAGTAGCCGGTGGGGAGCGAGGTCAGCCGGGCTGCTGGTCCCAGCGCCGCACCGAGTCGGGGGTGCCGATCAGATGGGCCATCGCGTCCGGCCGGACCACCATGCGAGCACCATCCACGCCGGATCGGCGCGCTCGATGCCATCGTCTCTATGACTTCGTAGCCGGTCTGGCAGGTGTGGCGGCGCATCGCGCCGGTCGCGGTGATCTCCTCTGGAAAATCGAAGAGGGCATCGTGGGACTCCAACCGGCAGCGCTCGAACGTGGCCTCTCCCAGTTCAGCCTGTACATGGTCGTCTAGGTCGTAGGAATCCGGGCGACTGTTGGTGGACACCCGAACGATGCGCACCGTGAGGCTGGTGCTGACGAAGGGCAGATCGTCAGGATTGGACAGGGCGTCGTAGTTGGCTAGGTTGGGGGCGGTAGTGAACACCATTGCGCATCCCTCGGACGCCGTCCGAAAGCGCCAATCGGTGGGGATCAGCAGGCTGATCTCACCGATGCTGATTCGCACCTGCTCCGGCGGAGCCGTGGCGACGGCGGGAGCCGGGTGGAGGCCCGCTTAGCCATTACTGCTCGAGCCGGCCGCGCCGAGATCGGCCCCGGGCTGCGACGGCGGCGACTGCATTATCTGGTTGACCACCATCAGCACCAGCAGGATTGCTAGGCCGATGAGCGCCATGATGAGCAGGCCGGTCCACGACGAAGGCTTGCCCGATTCGCGTTGCCGGCCGGCGCGGCGCGGCCGTTGCGTGGTGGCGACCGTGGAGGCCGACCCGGGCCGCGCGCCGGCGGTGGGGTCCTCCGCCGGGGGGAGCCGCCCGTGGGACTCCGGTTCGGGGGCAGGCTCCGCTGCCTGGCGTGGATTTAGTACCAGGTTGCGGGGCGCGATTGGCGCCGGCGTCGGCTCGGCCTCGGGTCGATACATCGGCCGGACCGCGGTGGCGGCCGGTTCGGGTTCCGGGCGCGGCTCGAACACTGGGTCTTGCGGGGCGATCGGGCCTGGTGGCGGATTCATCGCGCTGCCGGGAAGCTGGGCTTGGAGGCGGACCCGGCCTAGGGCGGCGTATCCTCAGGGTGGATTGCCAATTTGACGGAAGGGAGCGCGCCGGTGCCGGCCTACGACGTATTCCGGGAAGGCGTGCGGGCCAGCCTTCCGGAGATTGACGAGATTTCCGACCCGGAACTGCGCGACAAGGTCGAGGGCGCCTGGGCAATGGCGCTGGCCGAGACCGAGTTCGCGAGTATCGACGAAATCCGCCCGTCCGGCAACCCGGACACCCCGGCGATGAAATCTGGCACCCAGGCCGACCATCTCCGCGGCGTCACGCGCATGGCGGTGGCACTGGCTGAGTCGCTGGAAGCGGTCGTCCCGGACCTGGGTGTCGACCGCGACATCCTGCTGGCCTGCGGGCTATGCCACGACCTGGGCAAGCCCTTCGAGTTCAGTCCGGCCAACCAGGAGCGCTGGCGGCAGAACCCGGCTGCCTCCGGGTTCCCGGCTCTGCGCCACCCGGTCTACGGCGCGCACATTGCCATCACGATCGGGCTGCCGGAGGCCGTCTGCCACGCCGCCGCCGGGCATTCCGGCGAGGGCGAACTGGTCGTTCGCAGCCTGGAGAACACCATCGTCCACCACGCCGATCACGCCTACTGGCGGATCCTGGCCAGCGCCGGCAAGCTCGAAACCTGATCCTGAGTCGGGCGGAGCAGGTGCGCGATCTGATATCCACTCCTGCGCCGGCGGCTCCGGGTAATCCGCCTCGCGTATCCTTGCCGGTGCGGGAAGGCTGGAATCAGCCGACTCTTAAACCAGTCATGCGAGGTGAAGATGAGCGCTGAAAAACGACTGCAAGAACTTGGCTTGGAATTGCCGGAGCCGGCCCGACCGCTGGGTTCGTATGTGACCATCGTGCGCAGCGGTGACCTGCTGTTTACCGCCGGACATCTGCCGGTTGCCGTCGACGGCAAACCCTGGCAGGGCAAGGTCGGCGCCGAGTGCTCGATCGAGGATGGCGCGGAGGCCGCGCGGTTGACCGGCCTGAATATCCTGGCCACCGTCCGGGACGCCGTCGGCAGCTTGGATCAGGTGACGCGGGTGGTGAAGTTGACCGGGTTCGTGAACAGCGCCGCCGGATTCAACCAGCAGCCGGCGGTCATCAACGGTTGTTCGGACCTGTTCGGCGAAGTATTCGGCGACGCTGGGCGCCACGCCCGCTCGGCCGTTGGGGTGAGCGAACTGCCTCTGGACACGCCGGTCGAGATCGAGGCGATCATCGATGTCCGCTAGCGCCGGGCGCGCCGGCCTGCTGCTGTCGGGGGTGACCGAGGCGTCGGTCTCGCTGCATTTTCGGCGCCACGCGGGCATGAAACTCGAGATTCGCTTGGCCGAGATGAGCGTTGCCGACACCCGGGCCGTACGGCACGTACTCTCGCGGGTTGGTGGGCCGTTGCGGCGTGAACCGGCCCCGGTCTGGGTGATCAATTTCAAGGATGCCACCGGCCGCGCCGCCGCCGCCCACGGTATCTTCCGCGAGGTCTACGGGCTGGACAGCGACTATGGCGTGGAGACCCGCCGGGTGCCTTAGTTCGGAAAGCGCTAGGCCCCGCTCCGGCGTAGCCGAAACGGGGCCTGAGCTATGGACAGTATGTCCGGCGGTATCACCCTCCCCATTCGCGGAGGGAACCGTCTCTAGAGGCCGTTCACCCCCAGGAAGGATGCACCGGGCATACTGTCTGTAGGTTCAGACATTGGGCATCACCCCCTTTCATCCCCAAAAAATTACCACGGCGTCGCAAAGAGGGTCAAAGAGATTCGGAGTCGGGGGCGGCGTCGGGTGGGGTGGCTAGTCCTCAGCGAGGCTGACGTTGATCTGCATCTTGCCCAGCTCGGTCTTCAGCGGCAGCGCCACGGTGGGCATGGTCAGCGACGAGATGTGGATGCCGCGACCCTCGATGATGGTCGGTGGCGACAGGTCACAGGTATAGCCGGCCTCTTCAAGCAAGATCGCCACCTGGCCGGTGAGCCCAGTTCGCCGATGGCGCTGCGGCCCAGCTCATCCAGCTCAGTGACCGGTTCACCCATCATCGCGCCGAATACGCCGACGGCCATATCGTGGGACATGGAGTAGAGCACCACGCCCTTGATCTTGCCGGTGACGCCGATCAGTGCGGTCATGTCCTGCGGGTTCACCCCGTCGACGGACATCTTCAGTGGCCCGTCGCACTCGACACTGACGTTCGCTTCCTCAGGAGAGCACCTCGTTGGCGGCGGTGATGAATGGGCTGATAAGTTGTGCCTTCATCCGGGTGCGTGACTCCATGGGGCGAGCAACTCGCAGTCCGCATTGTCCCCGTAAGTACCCTTGCGCTCGGGGATCAGTATGATTTGGTTGGATGGAATGATCTGTAACCGTTGGTACACCCTATCTCAACGTGTTGGGCCGCCGCGTATCCGGTGGACGGCCCGACCGCCCCGGAGGAGCGCTTGATCGACTGCGAGACATACGTCGTCTGGGACGTCGAAACACTGCGTTTTAGCTGGGAAGTACCGGGCCGCTGGTCGAATCCGGCCGGCTTCGGGCTCGCCGTCGCCGTCAGCCAGGATCACCTGGGCGCCACCCGCACCTGGGTCGAGGCCGATGCCGTTGAACTCATCGAATACCTGTCCGGCTATGACTGCGTGATCGGCTTCAATTCGCGGCGCTTCGACAACCAGGTGCTCGAAAAGTACGGCGATGCGTCGGCGCTGGATGATCTCACCGTGGACCTGCTCGAGGACATCTCGGCAGCGGCCAGCCGGCCCAACTGCGTCTCCCTGGGCAATCTGGCCGAGACCCTGCTGGGTGAGACCAAGCTCCTCGACGACCCCACCGATGCCGTGCGCATGTGGCGCGGCGGCAAGCCCGAGGACCGCGACTACGTCGTCCGTTATTGTCGGCGAGATGTGGAATTGACGCGGCGCGCCTTTGAGTTCGGTCGGCGACACGGCTTCGTCATCATCCCGGTGCCCGACGCCGCCTGGAACGACCTGCCGCTGGTGGCCCGCGTTCCGGTCGACTGGGGCCAGGGCCCGGCCGGGCCGCTGATCGCGCCCGAAGCGCTGGACCGCTAATGCCATGGATCGCGCGCCGGAGTCGGTCGAGCCCGGGTTGACCACCGCCACGGATTCTGCGGAGGAGTCGGCCGCGCCGCCGCGCCCGAAGGCGCGGCGTTCGCGAAGGCGCTACTCCTGGACCGGCCTCGCGCTGGCCGCCATCGCGCTGCTGGCGCTGGCCCTGCGGGTGTTCGGGCTCAACTGGGACGACGGCCACCACCTGCATCCCGACGAGCGCTTCCTGACCATCGTCGAGACCTCGATCCAATGGCCCGGCTCGATCGCCGAATATTTCGACCCGGCGCGATCGCCGCTGAACCCCTACGGCCAGCCGGATATCTCGTTCTTTGTCTATGGGACCTTCCCGCTGTTCCTGGTCAAGGCGCTGGCCGAAATCACCGGCTACACCACCTACGACACCATCAACCTGGTCGGGCGGGCGGTCTCGGCGGTGTTCGACGTCGGCACGGTGCTGATGCTGTTCCTGCTCGCGCGACGGTTGTTCGACCGGCGGGTGGCGCTGCTGGCGGCTTTGCTGGCGGCGCTCACCGTGCTCAGCATTCAGCTTTCCCACTTCTTCGCCGTGGACACCTTCTCGACCTTTTTCGTCACCGCCGCGCTTTACTTCACGTTGCGCGTGTATCGCGAGCAGCGCTGGTACCTATTCGCCGGGCTCGGCCTCGCCGTCGGGTTGGCGCTGGCCAGCAAACTCAGCAGCGGGCTGATCCTGCCGCTGGTCACGATCTATGCAGTCGCCAGCTACATCCGTGACCGCGGTTCCGCCACCCGGCCGGCCTGGACGCTGCTGCTGGCCGGTCTGCTGGCGGCGGGATTGGTGGCGGCGTTCACCTTCCGTATCGCCCAGCCCTACGCCTTCGCCGGGTCCAACCTGTTCGACTTTCGTCTTGCGCGCGAGTTCCTCGACGCCATCAACCAGCAGCGTCAGATCCAGGAGGGTACCTACGACTGGCCGCCCGGCATCCAGTGGGCCGGCACCACGCCTTACCTCTTCCCGCTAAAGAACATCGTCCTCTGGGGACTCGGCCCGGCGCTGGGTATGGCCGGCGTGCTGGGGCTCACGGTCGGGTCCTGGCGGTTGTGGCGGCGGCGCGACTGGGCGCTGTTCCTGCCGGTGGTCTGGGTGCTCCTCAATTTCGCCTATTTCGGCGGGCTCGTCCTGAAGACCATGCGCTACTACCAGCCCATGTACCCGATGCTGGTGCTGCTGGCAGCCTGGCTGCTGTTCAAGGCCTGGGACGGCTGGGGGCGCTCGGGCCGCGGCCGGGCGTTGCGGGTGGCGCTGTTCGCCGTCGTCATCGGCGGTACGGCCCTCTGGGCGCTGGCGTTCACCGGCATCTACTCGCGACCGGTGAGCCGGCTGGCGGCCAGCGAGTGGATCCACAACACCATCCCCGATGGGACTGCCGTGGCTACCGAGCACTGGGACGACGCCCTGCCCCTGGACTTGCCCGGATTTGGCGGCGCCGGTCGCTACGAAATGCTGCAACTACCGCTGTACGACGACGACACCCCGCAGAAGCGCGAACGGGTGCTCGACATCGTCACCCGCGCCGAATACATAATCCTCAGCAGCAACCGGCTCAGCGACAGCATTCCACGCATGCCGCGACGCTTCCCGATGACCATCCGCTACTACGAGACGCTGTTCTCCGGCGAGCTGGGCTTTGACGAAATCGCCGAGTTCACCAGCCGCCCCTCGCTAGCCGGGTTCGAGTTCGTGGACGACTTTGCCGAAGAGGCGTTCACCGTCTACGACCACCCGCGAGTGCGGATTTTCAAGAAGACCGCCGGTTTCGACGCCAATACCGCGCGGGCGATTCTCTACGGGGTCGACATCAGCGGCGCCACCCGGCTACTGCCGCGCGAGGCGGCCCCGCCGGACCTGCTGCTGAGCGCGGCCGACCGCGAGAACTTGCCCACCACCGGCGCGTTGCCCGAGCAGCTATTCGGCGACTCCGCCTTCGCCGGCTTCCCGGCGGCAGCCTGGTATGCGCTGGTGCTGCTGACCGGGCTGGCAGCTTGGCCGCTGGTGGCGCTGGCGCTGGGTCGGTTGCCCGACGGCGGCTACTTCGCCGCCCGTCCGCTGAGCCTGTTACTGCTGGTATACCCGGGCTGGCTGCTGGCCAGCCTGCGCTGGACGACCTTCGGCCGCGGGCCGTTGCTGGGCGGACTCGTGGGGTTGGTGATGCTCGGGCTGGTGGTCGGCTGGTTCACCCGGCGGCGGCTCTGGCGGACGATCCGGAGCGCCTGGCCCGCGTTGGCCATCGGCGAGGCGGTGTTCCTGGGCGCGTTCCTGTTTCTGCTGTCCATCCGCATGGCCAACCCCGACCTCTGGCACACCACCTTCGGCGGCGAGAAGCCGATGGACTTCGCACACCTGAACGCCATGCTGCGCACCGACTACTTCCCGCCCTACGATCCCTGGTGGGCCGGCGGCTACATCAACTACTACTACTTCGGACAGCTCTTCACCGCCGGCCCGGCGCGGCTGCTGGGCATCCCCGCCGAAGTGGCCTACAACCTGGGGTTACCGGCGATGTTCGCGCTGGCGGCGGGGACCGTCTACTCCTTCGGATTCAACCTCTGGCGCGGCGTGGGGCGGAGCTGGAAGGGCGCCGTCGGAGTCGGCCTGCTGGCGGTGGGGCTCACGCTGTTCCTGGGCAACCTGGACTCGCTGGTGCAGCTGTTCCAGATTGCCAGCCGGCGGGCCGGCGGCGACGCTACCGGGCTGGCGGCCCTGACGCAGGTGCCCGGCACCTTGCTGGGCGGCAGTTTCGCCGCCGACTTCGATTTCTGGCGCCCCACCCGGGTCATCGAACAGACCGTCAACGAGTTTCCCTACTTCACGTTTCTGTACGGCGATCTGCATCCGCACCTGCTGGACCTGGCCTTCACGGTGGTGACGGTGTTGGCGGTCGTGGCGCTGGTGCTGGCACCAGGAGCGACCAGCGCCCGAACGACGGACTGGCTTGGCGGCGGCTGGCTGGCGCCGCTGCTGCTGATCGCAGTGACCCTCGGAGTACACCGGGTGGTGAACCCCTGGGACTTCCCGACCTACCTCATCCTGGCGGCGCTGGGCCTTATGTACTCGATCTGGCGCGGGAGCGGCCGGCTGAGCTGGTCGTTGCTGCTCGGGCCGGCGGTCGCCGCCGGGGCGTTGATGGTGGTCAGCCTGCTGCTGTTCGCGCCCTTCCACGACAACTTTGGAGTGTTCTTCAGCGGTACCGATCCCACCCCGAGCACCACCGAGTTGCGGCGCTACCTGCTGCTCTTCGGAGTGTTCTTCCTGATTCTTTTTAGCTTCGCCGGGTTGAGTCTCGCGCCGCGGCGGGTGCGCGGCTGGTATTCGACGGCATTGCGAATCGGGCTGGTGAGTCCGGTGCGGCTGCTGCGCTACGTGACGCTGGCCGGAACACTGGGGCGCTGGCGACGCCTGCCGGCGCGCTGGGTACTGGTCTTCCCGGCCGTGGCGCTGGCGGTGTTGATCTTCGGCGCAGCCGGCAGGCAGGCCTGGTCGACCCTGGGAGTGCAGGGGCTGCTGATCGCCGCTGGCCTCGGCGTGCCGGTGCTGTGGCTGCTCGGCGGCGGGCGGGTGCCGCCGGCGCCGTGGCTGGTGATCCTGCCGGCAGTGATTCTGTTTTACGCCTTGATTGCCGACCTCGCCTGGTCCACCCGGGCGTTCCAGCCGGTGGCGATCTTGCTGGCGGTGGCGGCGGCGCTGAAGAACCGCGATGACCCGCTGCGCTTTGTTCCGATGGCGCTGCTGGCTGGAGCGCTGCTGCTGACAACCCTGCCCGAATGGGTGACGCTGGAAGGCGATATCGGCCGTCTGAATACAGTCTTCAAAACCTATTTCCAGGCCTGGGCCCTGCTGGCGCTAGCCAGCGCCGTGGCCCTGCCGCAACTGGTGCTGGCGGTGCGGCGGCGCTGGGGCGGCTGGTTCAGCGTTACCGGCGGGGCGCTGCTGGTGGCCATCGCCATCGGTATCTTCGGTTCGGCGCTCTACCCGCTCGGGGCCACGCCGGTGAAGATCGACCTGCGGATCGCCCACACCGGGGCCACCCTGGATGGGTGGGCCTACATGGAAGAGGGCAAGTTCCCCGACCGTGGCATGGAGATCGAACTGCGCCACGATCGCGACGCTTTCCGTTGGATCATGGCCAACATCGCCGGCCGGCCGACCGTGCTGGAGGCCAGCGTGGACATCTACCACTGGGGCTCGCGGGTTTCGATAAACACCGGGCTGCCCACGGTGCTTGGCTGGGACTGGCACGAAAAGCAGCAGCGCTGGCCCTATCGCCACGCCGTCGAAACCCGCCGCCGCGACATCGAAATGGCCTACAGCGTCCCCAGCGAGGACGAGTTCCGGGCCGTGATCGAGCGGTATGACGTGGACTTGATCTACGTCGGCGCGCTGGAACGCGCCTACTACCCCGGGGTTGGACTGGCCAAGTTCGACGACCTGATCGGGCGCGGACTCGAGGTGATTTATGAGAATGAAGCGGTGCGAATCTATCGGGTGGCGTTTGACGGCGCTTAAACTGGCCTCCGGTCGGACACGGCGCACGTCACGACTCGCATCAGCGATGGAAAGGAACCCCCGATAGCCGAGCCGATTCTCTGGCTGCTGATCCTGCTCACGATGACCGCGGTGGGGCTTCCGGTGGCGCACGTCCTGTTCGCGCGGCTGCCCTCGCGGGGATATCTGCTGGCGAAGCCGCTGGGGCTCTTGCTGTTCAGCTTCGCCGCCTGGCTGCCGCTGTACACGGGGCTGGTGACTAACGGGCGGACCTACCTGCTCGCGGTGCTCGGCATCGGCCTGCTGGCCGCGCTGGAGGCGCAGCGGCGCATGCCCGGTCTACTCGCCGGTCTGCGCGAACGTCGCTGGCAGGTGCTGGTCGGGGAAGTCGTCTTCGCGGTGGCGTTCGTACTCTTCGCCCTGTACCGGGCGCGCAACCCGGACATCGCCGGCACCGAGAAGCCGATGGAGTTCGCCATGCTCAGCACCGTTATGCGCAGCCCCACCTTTCCCCCGGCCGACCCTTGGATGGCCGGCCTGCCGGTCAACTACTACTATTTCGGCTACTTCATCTACGGGGCGCTCGGCAACCTGGCCGGCACCCCCCCGGCGGTGGCCTTCAACCTGGCCGTCACCAGCATCTTCGGCCTCGTCGC
The DNA here is from genome assembly GCA_964631365.1 of uncultured Chloroflexota bacterium. GTDB lineage: Bacteria > Chloroflexota > UBA11872 > UBA11872 > VXNJ01 > JASLPR01. The sequence continues at coordinate 10,823 of CAZVZW010000044.1, forward strand.
GCTGGTGGCCTATTCGCTCGGTGGCGACCTGCTCGGGCTGGCGCGGGCCCAGGCCGGGGCCCGCGCCCGCAACTTCACCGGCCTCCTGGCCACCGTCTTCACCCTGGTGGCCGGCAACCTCACCGCCTATCGCCTCATCACCGAGCCCGATCTGCGCAATCAGGATTTCTGGCGCGGCATCGGCTGGAACGCCAGCCGGGTCCTGCAGCGCACCGGCGACGGCGGCGAATTGCAGGACTACACCATCAACGAATTCCCGGCGTTCTCCTTCATCCTCGGCGACCTGCACCCGCATGTGATGGCGCTGCCGTTCACGCTGCTGGCTGCGGCGCTGGCGCTGGCCTGGCTGCTGGCCTGGACCGAGCCCGAGTTCGCCTACCGCAACACGGTCCCGCCGGCCATCGGCGCGGCCGTCCTGCTCGGGGCGCTGAACGTCATGAACCCGTGGGACTACCCGAGTTTCGTGGTTCTGATCGGACTGGCCGGAGCGGCCGGGTTGGTCTTCTTCGGCGACCGCGAGCGCTGGATTAACCTGGTGATTCATATCGCCGCGGTCGTCGCGCTGTCCTTGCTGCTGTACCTTCCCTACCACCGCCATTTCGAGCCCTTCATCAGCCAGCTCGGGCGGGTCGAGGTGCGCTCGGCGGTCGGCCCCTTTGTGGTGATCTTCGGCCTCTGGATCGTCGCCGCGTTGGGCCTGGCGGCCTACCGGCTGGGGCGCGGCCGGAGCGCCGACCGCTGGGTGCTGCTGGTCGTGGTCGCCCTGACCGTGATCCTGTGGCTCAGCGACGTCCCGGCGACGGTGCTGGTGATGTGCCTGCTGATCGCCGCCACGATGGCCTTCGTCGGCGTGCGCCGCTCGGGCGCTGGGCAGCCGGGTCGCCTAGCGTTGCCGTTCCTGTTCTTCGCCGGGTTCGGGCTCGCCGCCGTGCCCGAGCTGGTCTTCGTGAACGACTTCTTCGGTCCCCCCTACGAGCGCATGAACACCGTCTTCAAGATCTACTTCCAGGCCTGGCCCCTGCTGGCAGTGGCCTCGGCGCCGGCGATCTTCCTGTTGCTGCGGCGCGGCTGGGCGCGCGGCGTCTGGCGCAAACATGAATGGCCGCGCGGCGCCGCCGCCTCGCCGCTGGGGTCGGAATTGATGTTCATTGGCGGCCTGCTGGTGATCCTGGCGGTGCTGTTGCTCTTCGGCGGGCAGCCGCTGCCGTGGCGGTTGGTCACCGTCGCACTGGTGGCGGCCATAGTACTCCAGGCATCCATCAACGGCCCGTGGGAGGAAGGCGGCGCCGGCGCCTGGACGGCCGGCTTCACCGCCGTCGTGATCGCGTTCTTTTTCGTGGCGATGATCTACCCGGTCGCTGCCGGCAAGGAGCGGATGCAGGGCAACGCCTACGCCACCCTGGACGGTCTGGACTACGCCCGCCGCATCTGGCCCGCCGAGGTCGAGGCCGCCGAATGGCTGCGCGCCAACGCCCCGGACGATGCCGTGGTGCTGGAGGCCGCCGGGACCGCCTATTCCGACTTCGCCCACGTCTCCGCTTGGACCGGCATCCCCACGGTCATCGGCTGGGATCAGCATGAAGGCCTCTGGCGCGGCGACCGGCTTGAGGTTGACCCGCGCATCGTCGACGTCGACGCCATCTATCAGGGGCGTGGAATGACCGAAACCCTGCAACTGCTGCAAAAATACGACGTGCGCTACGTGTACGTGGGGCGGATGGAAATGGAGAAATACGGGCCCACCGTGACGACCCGCTTCAGCGGCTTCCCGCTGCTCTTCGAGGTCCGCGGGGCTGTGTCCGTATTCGGGGTGCCGCTCAGCACCCCGGCGAACTAGCCGTGGCCGGCGTGAATTCCACCCCTGGATACTGGCGGCAGCCGGTCCGCGTGCGCCTGCCCGGCGGGCGCGCCCTGGAGGTGGCCCGCTGGGAGATGCTGCTCTACGCGGCGATCGTGGTGGCCCTGCTCATCACCCGGTTGCCGGGGCTGGACCTGCGCGCCTACCACCACGACGAGAGCATCCACGCTAAGAACTCGTGGGACATCATGCGCGGCGCCGGCTACCGCTACGACCCGGTCTATCACGGCCCGTTCCAGTATTTCGCCACGGCGGCCGTGTTCCGGGTTTTCGGGGCCGGCGATTTCGCCGGGCGGGTCGTGCCGGCGCTGCTCGGCATCGGTACCGTCCTGGCGCTGCCCTGGCTCTACCGGGAGCACCTGGGCCGCCACGGGACCTGGCTGGCGATGACCGCCATCACCCTCTCCACCGGCTTCATGTATTTCTCACGCTTCGCCCGCAACGACATTTACGTCGCCTTCTGGACCGTGCTGCTCTTCGGCGCGATGCTCCGGTTCCTCAACGAGCCGCGCCGGCGCTGGGTGCTGCTGGTCGGAGTCTCGCTGGGACTGGCCTTCGTGACCAAGGAAAACGTCTACATCACCGGATTCATCTTCGTCAGCTTCGTGGCGTTGCTGGGCCTTTGGGCCTGGCAGACCAGTCCCGCCGCGGGACCCGCCGGTGAGACCCGCCGCAAGGTCGGCGCGGCATTCGCGGCGCTCGGCCGCGACCCCGAGGGCGTGGCCCTGGCACTCCTGCTCTTCGTCGGCATCATCTTCCTCTTCATGACTTCGTTCCTGACCTACCTGCCCGGGTTCCGCGAGGGGATCATCAACTCCTTCACCGTCTGGGCCGACATCCACAGTTCGCAGCGGGTCAACCAGCCCTGGTTCTTCTATTTCATCTTCATCGCCGCCTACGAGGTTTTCGCCGTCCTGCTGGGGCTGGTCGGGATGGTGCAGGCGCTCCTGCGGCCACGATTGTTCCCGCTGCTGCTGGTGTACTGGATGGTGCTGAGTTTCTTCATTTATTCGGTCGCCGGCGAGAAGGCCGCCTGGCTGTCGCTGCATCCGACCCTGCCGCTGACCCTGCTGGCGGCCTGGTACGTCGGCGACCGTTTCGAGCGCATTCGCGGTGCGGCCGGTCGGGTGGTGCTGGCGGTGGTCGTGATCGTGCTGCTGGGATGGACCGCGCGGGTCTCGATCCCGGTAACCTTCCTGCGCGGTGACGTGCCGATGGATTTCGTCATCTACACCCAGACCTCTCGCGACGTGCTCGAGACCATGGCGGTCATCGAAGAGGCCGGGCGGCTCACCGGCGAGGGCCTCGGCATCCCGATCTTCCTGCACGCCGAGACCCACTGGCCCTACGCCTGGTACCTGCGCGACTACACCGCCGTCTACTACGCTCCCAACATGACCGAGCCGCCGGAACAGAAGATAATCCTAGCCAGCGACGTGGCGGCGCGAGAGATCGGCTACCAGTTGGTCGACTACGTCGGCATCGAAATGAAACTGCGCGAGTGGTTCCCCGAGGGCGTGTACAAAGAATGGCGCTGGGATACGATGAGCGACCTGTTCACCGGCGACAACCTGGGGCGATTGGTGGACTTCTACTTCAAGCACGAGCCGCCCGAAGCGATGGGCTCGTCGAACTTTGTGATGTATGTGCACCGCGACCTGCTGCAGAGCGGGCCGCTGGGGCGCTTCACGCTGCTGGCGTTGCCGGTTCCGGCGACCCCCTGATTAATTGAGCCGCCGCACGCTGATCCGGTCGGCGGTTGGACTGCCGATCAGCGCCCTCTTCCTGTGGATGGCGCTGCGCGGGGCCGATCTGGAAGAGGCCGTGCGCCTGATCCGCGAGGCTGATTTGTTGCTGGTCGGCCTGGCCGGAGTGGTCCTGATGTTCGGCATCTGGCTCCGGGCGGTCCGCTGGCGGATTCTGCTGAAGCCGCTCGGCAAGACGACCCTGACCCAATCCTTCGCCGCGCTGACCATCGGCTACCTGGCCAACAACGCCCTCCCGGCGCGGCTCGGCGAGATCGTGCGGGTCGTCATCCTGCACCGCGACGCCGGGATTCCGCGGGCCGGGTCGCTGGGCACGATCCTGGTCGAGCGGCTTCTTGATGTGATCACCCTGCTGCTGTTGCTCGGCGTGGCGGCCATCGCCTCCGGCTGGCAGAACCCCTGGGCCGGGGGGGGGCGGGCTGGCCGGAGTTGGCGCGGTCGTCGGGCTGGCGGTCACCTATGCCATCGCTGCCCGGGCGGTGACGCTGCCCGTCTGGCTGGAGCGCCGCTGGCGG
>CAZVZW010000045.1:0-14899 GCA_964631365.1 uncultured Chloroflexota bacterium
CTCCGCGGCGAAGGACAGCGCCTTGAGCCGCGCATTCTCCGCCATCGTGGCGCCCGTCTCGTCCACCTCCAGCGCGATCTCGGCTTCCTCCGCCCCCACGATTGCCAAGCGCGACCCTCCCAGAATCCGTCGGAACTCCACTAACTTGTGCCGGTTGTTGGAGGCCAGTAGCAACCGCATCGAGCCGTCGCCGCTCATCACAATCCCGCCCGCACCGCATTGCCGCCCAGCATCGCCTCCAGGTCCGCCTCCATCAGCCCCGCCTCCCGGACCCGCCGCAACATCCGCGTCTGTGTCGTCAGCGGGAAGTCGCTGCCAAACACCACCCGCCCCGGCGCCAGCCGGTTCATAACGTCGTGCACCCGCTCGTCGTACAGCAGGTGCGACGCCGCGCAGTCGTACAGGCAGTTGGCTGTCCGCGCGGCGATCTCCGGCATCAGCTCGTAGAAACCAAACCCACCGCCCCAGTGCGGCAGCAGCAGCTTCAATTCCGTCGGCATCGCGGCCACAAAGCGCGCCACCTGCGCCGGACCGTTGCCATCCTTGCCGGGGTACTCGTGCCCGGCGACCTCGGTGACGTGGACGCACAGGAACAGGTTGTGCGCCACGCAAGCAGCGATCACGTCCCGGAGCGAATCGGGCGATTCCAGGCTGAATCCCTGGCTATCGGCATACAACTCGCCGATGCCGCGCAGCCCCGCGCCGGCCCAGCGCGCGATTTCTCTTTTCGCCTCTTCACCACCCGGGACCACGGTGATAAACGGCAACAACCGCCCGTCCGACCGCCGCGCGCTTTCCATGATGTATTCATTGCCGCGGGTGCAGTCGGTAGCGTCCTGCCAGCCGAAGCCCAGCACCACAGAACGATCGATCCCGGCGCGATCCATCGAGCGCAGCAGGTCGTCGCGGGTCGCCATCCGGCCGCCCGCCCCGTACAAGCTCCCAAGCCACGGATCGCGCCGCGCGAACTCTTCCCGGCGTTCGATCACCAAAGGTGGGAAGATATGGGTATGGCAATCGATCACCATCGCCTGGGATCACCCGTTCCGTTTCGTACCGACGCGCCGGTACCGGTGTACGTGCACATCCCATTTTGCGCCAAACGATGCTGGTACTGCGACTTCAATGTCGTCACCGGGCTTGGGCGCCTTTCCGGAGAATATCTGGCGGCGCTGATCGGCGACATTGCCGCCTTCGCCGATTTCCTGGAGCGTCCCCGCGTGAGCCACAGCATATACATCGGCGGCGGCACCCCCTCCATCATCGGCGGCACTCGCCTGCGGGCATTACTGCAAGCTTTGATTGCTGCGTTCCCGCCGGGCCGGGACGCCGAGATCACCGTCGAGGTAAATCCCACCGACGCTACCCCGCAACTCTTGGGCGCGCTGGTCGACGGCGGCGCCAACCGGGTCAGCATCGGCGTACAGTCCTTTCACGACACCCGCCTGGCCGAACTCGACCGTCTCCACGACGGCGACCGCGCCGCCGAGGCCGTCGAACTTGCCCGCGCCGCCGGGCTCGCCTCGGTCTCTATCGACCTGCTCTACGGCCTTCCCAACCAGGACCTGGTCGGCTGGGAGGCCGATCTCGCCCGCGCCATCGCCCTGAAACCGGACCACATCTCCGCCTACGCCCTGACCCTCTATGGCGCCGGCACCGACGCTCGCGCCGCCTCCCTCGGCGGCGTCCCGGCCGGTGACGCTCTCGTCGGCTACTACGCCTTGGCCGTCGCACGACTCGCCGTCGCCGGTTACCAACACTACGAAGTATCCAACTGGTCGCGGCCCGGCCGGCGCTCGCTGCACAATCTGGCCATCTGGCAGGGCAGTGAATACCTGGGCTTTGGCTGCGGAGCCCACGCCGTCGTCGGCCGGCGGCGCTACTCGACCCTGCGGATGCCGGCGGCCTATCTCGAAGCGCGCCGCTCCGGCGCGTCGGTGGTCGAATGGCAGGAAGACCTCACCGACGCCGACCTGCTCACCGAACTGATCGCCACCGCCCTGCGCACCGTCGACGGACTCGACCTGGCGCGTCTGCGGGAGGCCTTCGGCTACGACCTGGCCACCGTAAAAGCTACTGTCTGCGAATCCCTCCAGACCTCGGGCTACGCCCGACTTACCCCCAACCGCCTGGTCCTCACCGACACCGGCCTGTTCCTGGCCGATGGCATCGCCGCCGAGCTGCTCCCGGGCTAGCCGGACTGGGTGCCCCCTGTAATCCGCGCGTGAGAATCTTCATCGCCATCAAGCTGCCGGAGTCGGTGATCCAGGGTCTGGAAACTGTCCGCGGCCGCCTGCGGGAATTCGACGACGCGGTGCGCCTGCCGGACGCCAGTAGCTTGCACATAACCCTGGCCTTCTTCGGCGAACAGGACCAGGTGATACCCGAGGACATCGAAGCTAGGTTGCGCGTCGCCTGCGCCGGTTTCGGCGGGTTCAGCCTGGACTTGGGGTGCGGCGGCAGCTTCCCGGAAGGCCGTGCGGCGCGCCTCATCTGGCTGCGGATCGAGGGTGAGGTCCGCCGTATTCACGCGTTGCAGGAGGTGGTCGTGGCCGAGTTGCGGCAGCTCGGCTTGCGCCTCGAAGAGCGGCCCTTCAGTCCCCACGTGACCCTGGCCCGGGTGGCGCGCCACGCCACCGAATCGCAATGCCGGCGCTTGCAAGAAGTCGCCGTCGGATTGGACGGCTACGATGTCGGCAGCTTCCCCGTCAGCGAGATCTCCATCTTGGCCAGCACCCTCCTACCGACCGGTGCCGTTCACACCCCGCTGGCTGAGATTCCGCTCTAGCCGGGCTCCGTTGGGCAGACCAATACCCGGTATTCGGGCGTTGCGCCGCGCCGTCGCGCCAGCGCCAGTGAGCGTCGGTTGCGCGCGTCGATCTCGAACTGCAGCGACGTCGCTCCCAGCTCGCGTAGCCGCCGCTGAACCGCCACCGCCGCCGCCAGCGCCAATTGCGTCCGCCGCGCCGCCGGCAGCATCCCGGCCAGGCCGAAGCTCAGCCGTGTGGTTCCCGGCGGGCCGGTGAAGAAGGTGCCGAATGGTTCGTCGCCATCCCCCACTAGGAATCCGCGGTAGCCGGTCCAGCCTTCGATCGCGCCCCCTCGGTAGAGCTGCCGCGCCAGCGACGCGATCCCGGCCGCCTCCGGTTGCCCCAGCAACTCCGCCGCGAAGACCTGCTCGCAGAGGACCACGAAGCCCGGCTCATCGATCGCCGTCAGCGGCCGGATCGCCGGCAGCTCGCCGGGGACGGCAGGCAGCGCCGGCAGCGGGTCCACCACGAATCCGATCCGTTGCGATATCTCGCCCGCGCCCGGTGTCGATGCATTAAATTCACCAGCCTCGAAGCGCAGCCGCAGCGTCGCGAGTCCGTTTCCAAGGGTGATCTGCCGCAGCGCGCCAATCAGCGCCCCCCGCAAATCGGGTGCCAGCCATTCCGCCGGAGTCGCCGCACTCGCCGTGAAATCGATCTCGGCGGTGTCGTGCGAACGCCAGCCGCTCGCGCGAGTCACGCTGTCAGGTAACGAAATCTCCACCTCCACCAGCCGCGTGGCGTCCGCGCTCTCTGAGCTGCGGATGACCCGGATCAACCGTCTGGCGGCTTCCCCCAACCGCCCCCGCCGGGTGAGCCGATCGAGATCACATCGCCCGGCTCCAACTCCAGCGGACCCTTGCCCGGCAGGTCGCGCCAATCGTCGCCGCGCCGCCGCCGGTCCTTGCCGACGCTGCCCGGCTCGCCGCCGTTCAGCCCGTAGGGGCCGGTGACGCGTCGTTCGCCCAGCGTGTTTGCCCGCGCCGCGCAGAGCATCCGGAGATCGCGGCGCAGCCCCTCGCCGCCCTTGTGCAGGCCCTCGCCGCCCGAGTCCCGCCGAATCCCATAGCTCTCCACCAGCACCGGCAGCGCGAATTCCAGCGCCTCTACCGGGGTGTTCCAGGTGTTGCTCATTGCCACGTGAGATCCCGACGCGCCGGCCCGCGTCGGACCGCCGCCGCTGCCGCCGCCCATCGTCTCGTAGTAAGCGAACGGGCGCTCCCGCTCCGGGTCGTAACCGCCCAGCGTCAGGTTGTTCATCGTCCCCTGCCCCGCCGCCGGGACGATCTCCGGCAGCGCTGCCGCCAGCGCCCCCCACACCGCGTCCACCACCCGCTGCGAGGTCTCCACATTGCCCCCGGCCACCGCGTGCGGCGGATCCGGATTCAGCACCGAGTTCTCCGGGATTGTCACCTCCACCGCGCCGTACATCCCGGCGTTGGCCGGCACTTCCTGCCCCACCAGGCAGCGGACCACGTAGAAGATTGCCGACATCGTCACCGCCGACGGCGCATTCACCGAGCCCGCGACGGCCGGCGACGTGCCGGTGAAGTCGAAATGCAGCTTGCCGTCATTCTGCGAAACTGCGACCACAATCGGGATCTCGTCTTCGGTGAGCCCGTCGCTATCCAGGCGATCGCCGAACCGGAACACCCCACTGGGGATCTCGCGCAATCGTGCCGTGGTCATGCGCGCCGAATAGGCCAGCAGTTCGCCGGCCATCTCGCGCAACAGGTCCAGGCTGTAGCGTGCCGTCAGTTCACCGATGCGCCGGTCGGCCACGCGATGCGCCGAGAACTGTGCCGCGAAGTCGCCGCGCCGCTCTTCCGGGGTGCGCACATTGGCCAGCATCACCGTCATGATCGCTTCGTCCAGGTTGCCGCCGCGCACCAGTTTGATCGGCGGAATAATTAGGCCTTCCTGGTAGATCTCCGACGACAGCGGCATCGAGCCCGGCGTCATTCCGCCCACATCGGCGTGGTGCGCCCGGGTTGCCGCGTAGCCGAACAGCACCGTCATTTCATCGACATCAACAAAGATCGGCGAAATCGTCGTGATATCCGGCAGGTGGGTGCCGCCGAGGTAGGGATCGTTCAAGATCACGATGTCCCCGAGCGCGGCCGGATCGTCGGCGAAGAGGTCAATCGCTGCCGCCACCGACGCCGGCATCGCCCCCAGATGCACCGGGATGTGCGCCGCCTGGGCGATCATGTTGCCGTCGGCGTCGAAGATCGCACAGGAGTGGTCGCGGCGCTCCTTGATGTTCGGCGAGAATGCCGTGCGGTGCATCGTCGCTCCCATTTCCTCGGCGACCGACGCGAAGATGTGGGCGAAGACCTGTAGCTGAAATGCGAGCGCCGCCGCCAACGCTTACCTCCAGGAACTGGGCAGGGATTCGATGCCGGCCAATGATATACTTCTTCAAGCCTGTAAAGGGGCTGATCCGGCAAACGCGTCGGAAGTCTGGAGGACGATTTGCCCGGCGGTTGGGAAGAAGAAGTAAAAGACATCCTCGAGCGTGCGGAAGAGCTCGAAACGAAGACCGGTCGCCGCCGGCCGAACCCCCTGCCCAGTGCGCCGCGCCCCCGTGGCAACCCGATCGTCGGACTCGGCGATTTCCTGCGCAAGCGGGTCGCCACCACCCGCGACATGGCGGCCACCGGCATGATTCTGATCTTCGCCGGCCTGTTGCTCATCGCCATCCCGGGCGGTCGCTTCGTCACCGGGCCTCTGGCCCTGGTCGGAGTCGGGTTACTGGTAGCGGCCTATATCAGCACCTATCGCCAGAACCGCGCTGGTGGAAGTTTCGGCGGCGGCACGTCGTCCGGCCGGCCGATGTGGCGCGGCCAGTACATCGACGACGACGACTAGGGGCTGATTCCGGGGTTGGTCCGATCCGGCGGTCCGCTACACGCCCACGAGAACCATTCGCGAGTGCCCGACCAAGACGCGCTTCCTGAGCTCGCTTGCCGTCGGTCAGCATCGGTAGTCGCACCACCCGCAGCTGGTGGCCGCCGTCGGCCCGGGTGTACTCGTAGTACACAAACAACGTATCCCCGATCAGCAGGGGTTCCACGTAGCGCACCGAGCCGCCTCCGAACTCCGACACAAACAGCGGTCCCGCCGTCTCCAGCGCATGGAAGACGGTCAGGTCCGGCGACCAGGCTAGGCTGCCCCGTTCCTCGTAGTTCTCGGATACATCGACGCTGCCGTCGTAGAACGCCACGAAGCCCACCGGCCCCGGGAAGAAGCCGGTCACCCGCGCGCAGAAGGCGTCCCAACGCCCCGGCGTCGGCGCCAGTACGTCGCCGACCCAGGTCCACTTGCGCCCGTCCCGGCTGGTGGCCAGCCCGGTGTTCGAAGTGCCCATCCCGGTCGCGATGGTGTCCGCAATCTCCAGCAGGGCCGGGTCGCTACGCTCTTGGGCCGAAACCAGGTGATAGCTCATCACCATCCGGTACTCGCCATCGACCCGGGCGATCACCGGGTCCTTGACTCCGGCGATCGCCTCGGTGTCCGGGTCCAGCACGATCTCGTGGGTAGCGGTGTCGAAGTGCGCCGGGTCCGGCCCGCGCAGCAGTCCCATCTTCCAGCGGTCGTCGCGCTCGTCGACAAATCCGTAGGCCACCGCCCATTCGCCGTCAGGCAAACGGAAAATGCTGCCGCCCTCGATCGACACCGCCCCGATGTCGTCCTTGGGGCAGGTCCAGACATCCTCGAACTCCACCCCGTCACGCCCGCGGGCGATCCGAAACTCGATCCCGCGGCCCTTCGCCTTCTCCACCCGGACCCGGTAGTACAGGTAGAAATCGCCGCTTTCCTGGTCGAAATAGGCCCCCGGGGCGCCGCACCAGTAGCCCGGACCGTCGCCGGTTGGCTCGCGCACCACCGTGCCCGCGGCCGGGTCGAACGTTGGCGTCGAATTCAGTATCCGCGCGCCATCAGTGTTCTGCGACATTGATTTCATCTCCGCATCGTGGGAATCTTGCTTCCGGTACGATCTTCCGAACGTTCGCCGGGACTGTAGCTTCTCGCGTCCGGCGGTGTCGAACCCACAGGGATAATTGGATGAACATCAGCGCTATCAAATCCGGGGCCAGCATCAACGCCACCTTCCTGGTCGGTGAGGCCAAAATCGCCGAGGCCAAGAACGGTAACGAATACCTCCGCGCCATCCTGCGGGACAAGACCGGCGACTCGATCCTGGCGTTCTACTTTTCCGCACCCCCCGAGATACTGGCTATGAACTTCACCGGCAAGACGGTGGACATCACTGCCAAGGTCGACGAGTACCAGGGCTCGGTGAACCTAAAACTGAACTCCATCCACCCGGCGGTCGAGCAGTGGGACGTGACCGACTCCCTCCCGAAGGCCGAGGCTCCGGTCGGCGAAATGCTCGGTGAGTTGGATGAATACGTCACCGGTATCGAGGATCCGGAAGTCGCCGCCGTCATCCGCGCCGTACTCGAAGACCCGGTCGTCGCAGGCAACCTCGAGCGCTGGCCGGCCGCCAAATCGCGTCATCACGCGGTCGTCGGCGGCCTGCTGCAGCACACCCTTGAACTCCTCAAACTCGCCGACGTCGTCTGTGATATCTACCCCGAGATCGATCGCGACCTGCTGGTGGCCGGCTGCATCGTCCACGACATCGGCAAGATCATCGAACTCGGCGTCGGGGCCGGGTTCCAGTACACCGCTGAAGGGGTCATGGTTGGCCATATCGTGCTCGGTGATGAGATGGTCGCCCGCGCCTGCTGCGCCGTCGACTGCTCGACGGAGACAACCATGCGCCTGCGCCACATGGTGCTGTCGCATCACGGCGAAAAGGAATGGGGCGCGCCGGTCGTGCCTAGCACCGCCGAGGCCATGGCCCTGCATCACTTGGACCAGGTTTCTTCGCAGGTCCGCCAGGCGATCAACGCGGTCGAACGCAGCGCCAAACGACCCGATCAGTCCGGGGCCGGTTCGTGGGACCGGCAGTGGTCGCGGAACTGGTTCGTCGGCAAGCGTGGTCGCGACGGCTCCGCTGATTCCGACTAGTTCAACCGTGCGCGGAGCCCGGCGAACCGACCGTCTTGCCTAGAGGCCGGTCAGCCGCTCCCACAGGACCGCCATCTCGCTCTCGGCGGCCGCCTGGCGGTCGCGATGCTGCTGCACAATCACGTCCGGGGCCCGATCGACGAAATTCTTATTGCCCAGTAACTTCTGGACGTGCTCGATCTCCCCTTCGAGGGCGGCGACCTCGCGCTCCAGGCGCTCCCGCTCGGCGTCCAGGTCCACCATGCCCTCCAGCGGCAGGAAGACCTCCATCTTCCCGGCCACCAGCGAAATCGCCTTCTCCGGCGGCGCCTCGCCGTCCGCCATCACCCGTAGCGGCTTCACCCGCGCCAGCCGGGTCACAAACTCTGCCTCCTGCACCAGCACCACCTGCTGATCCTTGGGCCGCACCACCACCTCCACCCAGTTACCGGCCGGCACCCCGGCCTCGCGGCGGGCGTTGCGCACAGCCCGGACCACCTCGGCCATGCGGCTGATCTGCTCCACAGCCGGGTCGTCGGCGCGCCCGCCATCCTGGGGCCACGCGGCCACGATGATGTGCTCCGCGCCGATCTCGGGACGCAGCGCCCGCAGGTGCGACCAGATCTCTTCCGTCACAAACGGCATGTAGGGGTGCAGCAGCCGCAGCGAGGTCCCCAGAACCTCCAGCAGCGTCTCCGCCGCCCGCGCCGCCGAGGCTGGGTTGTCGCCGCGCAGGCGAGCCTTGGAAGCCTCGATATACCAGTCGCAGAACTCGTCCCACAGGAAGCTGTTGATCAGTCGCCCGGCCTGCCCGAAGTGGAATCCCCCCAGCAGCCGCGTCGTCTCGGCGACCACGTGGTCCAGTCGCCCCAGGATCCAGCGGTCGGTGCTGGTCGGCGCGGCCGGATCGGCTTCGGCGGCCGCCAGCGCCTCGACGGTGAACCGCGAGGCGTTCCAGAGCTTATTTGCAAAATTACGCGCCGACTCCAGCCGCGGCCACACTAGCTTCATGTCGTTGCCCGGCGAACTGCCGGTCGCGATCATGAAACGCAGCGCGTCGGCGCCGTACTTGTCGATCACCTCCACCGGATCGTCCCCGGGGCGCGGGTCCGACTTGCTCACCTTCGTTCCGTCGTCGTGGCGCATCATCCCGTTCAGGTAAACCTCCGAGAACGGTATGTCTCCGGCCAGTTCCATCCCCAGCATCACCATCCGTGCCACCCAGAAGAAGATGATCTCGTAGCCGGTTTCCATGACGCTGGTCGGGTAGAAGTAGCTGAGGTCTTCCGTGTCGTCCGGCCAGCCCAGCGTTGAGAATGGCCACAGCCCCGAGCTGAACCAGGTATCCAGCACGTCTGGGTCTTGGCGCAACCCGCCGCCGCAATACGGGCAGGACTCGGGCTCGTCCCTCTGCACGATCGTCTTCTCGCACTCGTCACAGTACCAGACCGGCAGCCGGTGACCGACCCAGATCTGCCGCGAGATGCACCAGTCGCGAATCTCGTCCATCCAGCGCAGGAAAACCTGGGCGAAGCGCGGCGGGTAGAACTTGATCCGCCCGTCTCGGACGGCTTCCGCCGCCTGGTCCGCCAGCGGTTTGGCGCGCACGAACCACTGCTCCGACAGCATCGGCTCGATCACCGCGCCCGAGCGCTGCCCATGGCCAACCGAATGCTCGTATTCTTCCACCCGCTCAATCAGCCCCTCGCCGGCCAGCTGCTCGGCCAGCGCCAGTCGTGCTACCTCCCGGTCCTGCCCCTCGTAGGGACCGGCGTTCTCGTTCAACGTGCCATCGAAGTTCAGGATGTTTACCATTTCGAGGTCATGGCGTTGGGCGATTGCGTAGTCATTCGGGTCGTGCCCCGGCGTCACCTTCACCACCCCGGTGCCGAACTCCGGGTCCACGTATTCGTCGGCGACGATCGGGATCGTGCGCCCGATCAACGGCACCACCGCTGATTGGCCCACCAGTTCTTTGTAGCGTTCGTCATCCGGATTCACCGCCAGCGCGGTGTCGCCGAGAATCGTCTCTGGCCGCGTCGTCGCCGCCACCACGCTGCCGCCGTCCTGTAGCGGATAGCGCACGTACCAGAGATTCCCGGCCACGTTCCGGTATTCGACCTCGATGTCTGAGACCGCCGTCTGATCGGCCGGGTCCCAGTTCACCAGATACGAGCCGCGATAGATCAGACCCTTCTCATAGAGCCGCACGAAGGCTTCATTCACCGCCTCCGAAAGGCCTTCGTCCATTGTGAAGCGCTCGCGGGTCCAGTCACAGCTTGCTCCCGCCCGTCGCAGTTGCGCCCGGATCGTGTTGCCGCTCTGCTCCACCCACTCCCAGAACATCTTCTCGAAGCCGGCCCGCCCCAGGTCCTCGCGCGTCTTGCCTTCCTTCGCAAGCTGATTTACCAGCACCGCGTTGGTCGCGATCGCCGCGTGATCGGTGCCCGGCAGCCACAGCGCCGAATAGCCCTGCATGCGCCGCCAGCGGACCATCAGGTCCTGGAAGGTGATGAACACCGCGTGCCCGTAGTGCAGCACCCCGGTCAGATTCGGCGGCGGCATCGCGATCGTGTACGGCTTCTTGTCGGGATCGCGGTCCGGCGTGAAGTAGCCGCGCTCCTCCCAGATCCGATACCAGCGTTCCTCGATCCCGGCCGATTCGTAGGGGTGTTTCAGGGCTTCGGCGACCGGACCGGCGGATTCAGCGTTCAACGCTACAGGACTCCATGGCGATTGCTCAGGGAAGGACGCCCAATTGTAGTCAACGCGTCGGGGGGGGGGCGCCGTTTCCGCGAACCGACTCCTGGCCGGCGCTCTCCAGCCCGGCGAACTGGCTCTCGTAGAGCTGCCGGTACACCCCGCCACTGGCCAGCAACTCGTCGTGGATGCCGCGTTCCTGGATGCGCCCGTCGTCGACCACCAGGATCTGGTCCGCGCGCCGGATCGTGGATAGCCGATGGGCGATCACGAACACCGTTCGGCCGGCCATCGCCGCGTCCATCCCCGCCTGGATTAGCGCCTCGGTTTCGGTGTCTACGTCCGAGGTCGCCTCGTCCAGCACCAGCACCATCGGATCGGCCAGCAGGGCGCGGGCCAGCGAGATCCGTTGCACCTGCCCCCTTGATAGTTGCACGCCACCGCCGCCCACAACTGCTTCGAAGCCTTCCGGCAGCTCGTCCACGAATCCGGTCGCGTTAGCCTGCTCGGCCGCTCGGCGCACCGCCGCGTCCGACGCATCCGGCATCCCGTAACGAATATTGCCGCCGATCGTGTCCGAGAACAGGTAGGTCTCTTGCAGCACAAACGCCATCTGCGCCCGGATGCTTGACGAGCGGAAGTTGCGCGCGTCGCGTCCGTCAAACAGGATGCCGCCGGCGTCCGGGTCGTAGTAGCGCGCCAGCAGGTTCACGATCGTCGTCTTACCGGCGCCGGTCGGCCCCACCAGCGCGATCACCTCGCCGCGCTTTGCCGTCAGGTTGACCCCGCGCAGCACCGGCTTCTCCGGTTCGTAGGCGAAGTCCACGTCGCGAAATTCCACCGCACCCTGGAACCCGTCCAGGCTCTCCATCTCCGGCCGGTCGGTCGGATCGTGCGGTTCGTCCATGAACTGAAAGATGCGGTCCGCCGCTGCCAGCGCCGACTGCATGACGTAGTTCACCTGGATGATCTCGGTCAGCGGCCGGTGGAAGAGGGTCACGAAGGCCAGAAACGCCACCAGCGTACCGGTCGTCAGGGTGCCGTCCATGATCTGCCAGCCACCGTAGAAGATGATCGCGCCGATGCTCAGACTCGACAGCGCCTGGATTGTCGGCGTGGAAATCGACTCCACGGTGGCCGTGTCCATGTTGGCCCGCAGATTCGAGGTGTTGTCGCGCGAGAAGCGTTCCATCTCGTCGGCCTCACGGGCGAAGGCGCGGCTGACCCGGATGCCCTTCAGGTTCTCCTCGATGGTCGTGTTCATCTCTGCCAGCGTCTCCTGGACCGTGCGATAGCGCTTTCGCAGTTCGCGCGCGCTGTAGGCGCTCAGCAGGATCATCGGTGGCACCACCGCCAGGATCAGCAGCGTCAGTCGCCACTCCAGCGCGAAGAGCACCGCCACGTAGACGAACATCGTCAGCAGCCCCACCAGCGCGCCGAGGGTCGGGCCCATCGTCGCCCGCTGCACAGCGTTCACGTCGGCTGTCAGTCGAGACAGCGTCTCGCCGGTGGCTTCGCGCTCGAAATAGCGCATCGGCAGCCGCAGCAGGTGGGCGTAGAGGTCGCGGCTCAGGCTGTAGATCACGATCTGCCCGGAGCGCTGTACCAACACGATCGTGGCCATCATGGTCACCGCGCGCAGCCCGTAGACGCCCAGCAGGACCAGCAGCGAGACCGTCACCGCCTCGAAGTCGCCACTGACCACGTGATCGTCGATTACGATCTTGGTGACCCACGGTGCCAGCAGGTTCAACGACGCCACCAGCACCGTCGACACAATCGCCCCGGCGAGGCTCATCCGGTGATCGCGGAGATAGCCCAGCAGTCGCCGCGCGGTTCCCAGCGCCACCCCCGGATCGCTCAGGTTCGAGATATCGACGTAGGTGCGACCTCTCATTCGCGGCCTCCTGATACGTCGCCGGTGGCCACCTCGTCGCGTCCAGCGAACTGCATGTCATAGACCCGACGATATGCCTCGCTGCCCGCCAGCAATTCATCGTGGGTTCCGCTGGCGGCCACTGCGCCGTCCTCGATCAAGATGATGTTGTCGGCCCCCATTACGGTCGAGAGGCGGTGCGCGATCACGATTGTCGTGCGCCCGGCCATCAGTCGGTCGATGGCGCGGCTGATTTCCACGTTCGTCCGCGCGTCCACGCTCGAGGTCGCCTCGTCGAACACCAGGACCGGCGGGTCCACCAGCAGCGCCCGGGCAATCGCGATTCGTTGCCGCTGCCCGCCCGAGAGTCGCAGGCCCTGTTCGCCCAGCAGGGTGTCGTAGCCGTTGGGCAGATCCATGATGAAGTCGTGCGCCGCAGCCGCCGTTGCCGCGGTAACGATTTCTTCCTCGGTCGCCTCCGGCCGGCCGAAGCTGATGTTGTCGCGAGCGCTCGTGTTGAATAGCACCGTCTCCTGCATCACCATCCCGATCGACGAGCGCAGCGAATCCAGGGTCAGATCGCGCAGGTCGATCCCGTCCAGAGTCACCCGGCCAGCGGTGGGGTCATAGAAGCGCGGGATCAGGTTGGTCAGCGTGCTCTTGCCCGAGCCGCTGCGCCCCACGATCGCCAGCGTCGTCCCCGCCGGCACCCGCACGTCGATGTCCCGGACGATTAACCCGGTGCCCGCGTACCCGAAGCTGACATCCTGATATTTCAGGTTGCCCGCGGGCCGCTCGATCGCGATCGCGTCCGGCTTCTCTTCCACATCCAGCGGCACGTCGATTACCCCGAAAATGCGTTCCCCGGAAGCGATCGCCTGCGCCAGGATCGCCGTCGCGAAACCCAGTAAGCCCAGCGGCATCGCCAGCAGGATCAGATAGCCCTGAAACGCCACCAGGTCGCCGATGGTCATCTCGCCTTCGATCACCTTGTAGGAGCCAAAGCCGAGAATGATGATCGTCGCCAGCCCATGGCTCAGTTCGATTCCCTGGAAGTAGCCGCCGATCCGCTTCACCAGCCGGATCCGCATCGTCCGCAGGCCCCAGTTGGCCGCCTCGAAGCGCTCCTCGCGCAGTTCCGACCGTCCGTAGGCGCGAATCACCTTCGCCCCTGCCACCGTCTCCTCGATCTCGACGTTGATCTCCGCCATCTTCTCCTGGACCGCCCGGAACATCGGCCGCAGCGGCGCCGCCCAGCGCTGCAGCGCCGCCAAGAAGGGCACGATCGCCAGCAGCATTACGGTCACATGCCAGTTCAGCGCGAACATGATCCCCAACGTCAGGATCAGCTGGAAGATCGACGGGATGATCATGTTGCCGGCCATCTGGAAGAAGAACTGGATCGAGTTCACGTCGTTCACCGCCCGCGACATCAACTCGCCGGTCTGCTGCGAGTCGAAGAAGCTCATCGACTTCGAGTGCAGGTGGGCGTTGAAGTCCTCTCGGATGTCGAACAGCGCCCGTTGCGCGCTCCAGCGGGCCAGGTACTGCCGCGCCGCCGCCAGCATGTGCCCGCCCGCCCCGGCCACCACCAGCAGGATCGCCAGCTTCAGCAGCGTGTCGCGATCGCCCGACAGCACCCCTTCGTCGATCGCCAGCTTCGCCAGGAACGGCTGCAGCGTCTGCATGCCCACCGTGATCACCAGCAGCACGAACAGGCCGGCGATCAGCCGTTTCTGCCGCCGCAGGTAGAGGATCAGACGCCAGAGCGTGCTCATTGCAGGGCGCCGCCCAATTGCTCCAGCACCAGCGGCGTCGCCGCCGGTTGCTCCGGCCTGATCCGAATCGCCTCCCGCAGCCGCGCGGCGGCGTTTTCGGCGGCGACGTCGTCGGCGGCGTAGACCTCGGCCAGCGGCGCGCCGCGCTCCACCGGCTGGCCGGGCTTCCGGGCTAACACCACGCCGACGCCGAGATCGATGGCGTCGATCTTCGTCATGCGTCCGCCGCCGAGCCCCCGGACGGTTAGCGCCACTGCTTCCGCGTCGATTGCCGCGATGTAGCCGCTTTCCGGCGCCTCGACCACCAGCCGGGTCTTGCCGGCGTGCGTGGGTGCCTCGTCAAACGCCGCCAGGTCGCCCCCCTGCGCCGCAATCATTTCCTCCATCCTCGCGTAGGCCGTGCCGTTACCCAGCATCTTTTCGGACAGCTCTCGGGCTGCCCGAGGCGCCGGCCGCAGCCCTGAATCGCGTACCAGCGCCGCCACCAGCGTTAATGCCAGTTCCACCAGGTCCGCCGGCCCCTCGCCGCGCAACGTCGCCAGCGCCTCGGCAACCTCCAGCGAGTGTCCCACCGCCGTCCCCAGCGGCGCGTCCATCGCGGTCACAAACGCCCGCACCGTCCGGCCGGCACCGTTCCCGATCCCGACCATCGCCGTCGCCAGTTCCCGCGCCGCCGCTACATCAACCATGAACGCCCCGGACCCGCACTTCACGTC
>CAZVZW010000046.1:0-14688 GCA_964631365.1 uncultured Chloroflexota bacterium
GCAGTCATTCAGGCCCAAACAGAAGGCCCACGACGTGGGACGCGGCCCGGCCTGCGTGCAGGCCGGGATAGCCGACCGGCGCTGACCAAATCCTGGAACAAGAAACCCGTTGTGTGGGCATGGCCCGACCTGCGTGCATGTTGGGACCCCGGCCACCGTAGCTCCGGCCAGACACGAAGGCCCACGAAGCCGGTCTGATACCGTTCCCCTATGGCGCTTTCCGACGCATTCGTCCGCAAGCAACAGAGCCGGCCCCGGGCCTGGCCACTGATCGGGCCGCTGCTTGAAATCTCGATTGACGGATTCGACCCGCGGGTCGGCGACGCCGTTTACCCGCACTACCGCGAGGCCGACCGCGACCGCGGCGCCGAGCTGGCCGCCGCCGCGCTCAGTGGTTACCGGCTGGCCGCCCGCGCCGCCGTCGACTTGGACGCAAGCTCAGCCGACGATCCGCTGACCGTCACCTACCACTTCACCGGCTTCGCCAACTTCGTCACCGACTCCCTCGACGCCGCCGCGGAATGGCTTGCCGACGTCTACGAGATGATGCTGGCTCGCGGTGTCCGGCCCAACCTGGCCAACAAGGACTTCGCGACCCGCTTCGCACTCGTCGACATCGCCGCCGGACAGGCCTTCGCCGTGATGCGTCCGTGGGTCGAAGAGGTCTACACCCGCCGCCGCCAGGCGCGCTATCGCAACGCCCAGTCCTGGCGCGAAGAGGGTGATTCGGCGGTGGCGTCCGGGTTGAGCGTACGCCCCGTCGGCGAGCGGCAACTCGGCGGCGTCAAGCCGCGCCGCGTCGATGGCCGCGAGGTGAACGCCCTGGCTGCGGACTACCTGGAGCAACTCACGAAGATGTTGACCGCGGTCTTCAACGCCGGGGCCGACCGTTTGGCCGAACCCCGCGACCGCGAAGCCGACATCGACTGGGACTAGCGGCAACCCGCGAATCTTCCGCCTCTACCCCGCCTCCGGCACGTCCCCCGCCACATAGTCATACGTCTTCGCCCACGGCTTATCGCGCAACGTCGCCCGGATCGCCGGCCAGATCTCCTCAAACAGCGCGCCGCGCCGGTAGGCCTCCAGATCGGCGCGCCCGTCCCAGACGCTCAGCGTCACGAAGTCGGCCGCGCCGTCGTCGCCGGTCCGCAGCAGCGACACCTGGTGACAGCCCGGCAGCGCCACGATCCGCGGCTGCGCCATTGCGAAGGCCCGCTCCAGTTCCGCGACCCGCTCCAGGTCCACCGGCAGACCGACCAGCCGTAGGATCATCGCCGCCCGCTAGTCCTCTTCCAGTCCCGAGGTATCGATATTCCCTTCGGCGTCCGGGCCGATTTCCCACCGGGCCGACCAGGCCCGGAAGTTCGAAATGAACTCATCCTCGAACAGCAGTTCGTCGCCCTGGAAGACCTGTCGCTCCAGCCCGGTTTTCAGCCCCCAGATCGGCCAATCGGTCTGCTTGCGTTCGCCCGGTGCCAGTTCCGGGTTGGCCTCGAAGCGCGGTTCGCCCGGCTCCGAAGCTCCGGTCGCCCAGGCGTTCATCTCCACCCGGCGGCGCGACGGCGAACCGATCAGGTAGAAGCGCAGCCGCCCGGCGTCCCAGTGGTACTCGCTGCGAATCATCAGGTAGTTGTCGGTGTCGTTGGTGAACTGCATATTCAAGGTCGGCTGGTAGATCGAGGCGTCGAAACCCGGCGGGTGGCCATCGCCCAACTCGTAGTAGCGCACCCGGTACACGTGCTGCCAGCGCTCGTGAATGGGCAGGCCCGCCAGGAACGCCGCCCGGAACATCGTCGTCGATACCTGGCAGATGCCCCCGCCGATCCCCGGGATCGTCTTGTTGTTGATGATGATCATGCCCTCGACGAAGCCGGTCTCGAACTCAATCGGTCCCAGCGCCTCGTTGAAATCGAACACCTGGCCCGGCTCGATGATGGTTCCGTCCAGCTTGGCCGCGCCGACCTCGATGTTGTAGGCGCGGTTCCACGACGAGCCGCCGAAGTACGACGTCCCGATGCCGAAGTTGCCGGTCAGGCCCAGCGATTCTGGACTGGCGTTTACCAGCCGCGGCTCCATCTCGACGATCGGCACTTCCACGCTTGCCGCGCCACCGGCCGCCGCCGCTTCCAGCCGGCGCAGCAGGATGTTGCGATTCAGGTACGAGCCGTTGGCGGCCTCGGTCAGGTGCATAAATTGAAAGGTCTCGGTGTCCAGCTTGATCCGCGGCTCCACCGGCTCCAGGTAGGCTGCCGCCTCGATATCGTCCAGAAGCCCGCCGAACTCATCGCCGCTAAAGGCGAACTTTGGGGTCAGCTCGCCGTCGTTGTCTTCCAGCGTCAGGGCCGAAGCCAGCTCGGCGCGGTCGATCTCCCACACCGCGTCCGGCGAAACCAGCCGGATCCGGCCCTGCAGCAATTCGCCGGCGCCGTCCACCACCTGGCGCAGCGCCTCCGTTTCTATCCCCGGCTCCGTCACCTCCAGCGCCAATTCCACCAGCACCGTCCGCGGCCGGCCCGGGTCGAAGTCAAACTCCCGCGCCGCCTCCAGCCCCACCAGCCGCCGCCCTTCCTGGGAAGGCCGCAGCACCAGCCGTTTCGCCGACGCCGTCTCGACCAGGTCGAGCGTCGCGTCGGTCGGTTCCGTGCGTATCCCGCTCGCCAGTGCGTCCAGGTAGGCGTGCAACTGCCCGGGGCGATACACCACCTTGATCGGCCAGTTGTGGCTCTCCCCAACCGTCTCCAGCTGCTGGCCCAGCCGGTTGGCGATACCGCCGGTACGTCCGAAGGCAAAGGCCTCGGCCAGCGGCGTCTGGTAATCCACGCTCAGGCCGATCTCGTCGGCCGCCGGCAGCCACTCGACCTCGCCCAGGCGCAGAATCAGCGGCGTCTCCATGAAGCCCGACCAGAGCCCGTCAAAATGCGCTACCGCCTCGCGCCAAGTCTTTCCCTCCAGATCCACCCCGCCTACCGTCATCCTCGGAAAGAATCGACCGGTGTAGCGGGTCTCGACGGTCCCCACCGCCACTCCCGCGCCGGCCACCGCGGCGGTTGCCAGGCTGACGGCGCCCAGCGATCCGGCGCGAATTAGTTTGCGGCGCGTGATTTTCGGCATAGACAGAGCCCGCGATTTGGGCGGTCCGGCGATCGCCGGACCCCGGGAGGTTCGACGATTATATATCCGCAAACCCCCGCCGAACGTCGCTTTCGCCACGAAACAACCTCCGTCGTCCCTGTAGAGAGCGCTTCTTGCGGCCTCCCGGCGACATTCCGAATCAACGAGCCAGCCCGCCGTGCAGGTGCTAGAATGGCGCTTGCGCTTTTCCCGGGTGAGCAGTCCAAACGTCCCCGGCTGGGGCGGTCACGAGCGATCCACCGGGACCCATTCCGGGGTGCTCGTGAGCAGCCCTCGCACCTTCGGATCATCACCCCACCCAGCCGGCCTTCGCCGGGAGCGAACATGTCCACACTTATCGAAGAAATCGCCGCCGAACATCTCCGTGACAACATCCCCGACTTTTCCGTCGGCGACACCGTCAAGGTGAGCGTCAAGGTACGTGAGGGCGACCGCGAACGCATCCAAGTATTCGAGGGCATTGTCATCAAGCGCCGCGGCGGCGGCATCCAGGAAAGCTACACCGTCCGCCGCATCTCCCACGGTATCGGCGTCGAGCGCGTCTTCGCGGTGCACTCCCCGATGGTCGACAAGATCGAAGTTTCCCGCCGCGGCCGCGTGCGCCGTTCCCGGCTGTATTACCTGCGCGAGCGCGTTGGTCGCGCCGCCCGGGTCAAAGAGGCCCGCCGCTAGGTAGTTTTGTGGCGAATCTAGGGGCCCGGAACCGGATCGCCACCCCACCCGCCATCGGCCGTCTGGCCATCGAGGCGCGCCTGTTGCGCGAAGGCGCTCTGACCATCGCCGGCGTCGACGAAGTCGGCTGCGGCTGCTTGGCTGGGCCGATTCATGCGGCGGCCGTCCTGCTGGGCCCAGAGGTCCTGCGCAACCGCCGCCGCCTGCGCCGCGCCACCGACTCCAAGTTGCTCACCGCTCTCCAGCGCGACGACCTGTTCAACGAGATCACCTATGCCGCCCGGGCCATCTCGGTCGGCGCGCTCGAAGCCTCGCTGGTTGATCGCTACGGCATCGCCGGGGCCGTCCGCCGGGCCATGGTCCACGCCCTCGACGGCCTGCCCGAAAAGCCCGACGCAGTGATTGTCGACTCGGTCCGCCTGCCCGACGGCTGTGGCTACGAAGAACGCGCCCTCAGCCTGGATCACGCCGAGAATCAATGCCTTTCGGTGGCCGCCGCCTCGATCTACGCCAAGGTCACCCGCGACCGCGAAATGCGCCGCCGCGCCGAGCAGCACCCCGGCTACGGATTCGAAACCAACTTCGGCTACGGCACGGCCGCCCATCGGAAGGCGTTGGCCGAACTCGGCCCCTGCCCCGAGCACCGCCGCAGTTTCGCTCCCCTGCGCCTGACTCTCGAAGCGGCGGAAACGCGATGAAGCGCTGGATCCAGAGCCGCCTCAGCGGTGGGCCGCCCTCCAAGATCGAGATCGGCCGCCTGGGTGAAGACCTGGCCGCCAAAGAACTGCGCCGGCGTGGCTATCGCATCCGCGAGCGCAACTTTCGCTGCTCGCTCGGCGAAATTGACATCGTTGCCGAGGACGGCGAAGAGATCGTCATTGTCGAGGTCAAGGCCCGCTCCGCCGGCGCCCATGCCGATCCCTAGGGTTCCGTCACGCCGGCCAAGGCCGCGCGGTTGATACAACTGGGCCGCGCCTACCTGGCGCAGCACGAATTGGACGACGCCGACTGGCGCATCGACGTCGTCGTCGTCCGCATCGACCGGGCCGGCGGTGCTACGGTCGAGATCATTCGGGACGTCGTCTCTGAGTAGCCCCGACGCGGCCCGGCAGCCGCCCCGGGAATCACCGCTCCGCTGCTACGATGAAAACAATGTCGCGACAAAAACTACAAACTTGGCCCGCCCTGTTCGCGGTGCTGATCGCCGCGCTGCTCCTGATAGCGGCGCTCGGTGGCGGAGCGGCCCGCGCCGAGACCCCGCCCGACTACGACATTTCCGGGGGTCACTTCTTCACCCAGGGCGCCCCGGCCGGCTCGCCGACCGGCAGCGGCTTCGGGGTCACCGACGAGCAGGGCATCCCCTTCTGGACCACCTACCAGGACGAGGGCGGCCTGCTGCGCATGGGCTACCCGCTTTCGGGGCGTTTCGTGCGCGACGACCTGGTCACCCAGGTCATGCAGAAGGTCGTCTTCCAGTGGCATCCCGGTGCCGGCGTCGTGGAATTCGTCAACGTTCTCGATGAGCTCAACTACGCCGGCCGTGACGCCTGGCTCGAGGACCTGCTGGTGCCGGCCCAGGCGGCCATCGACGAGACCGGCCTGGACCTGCACGAGCGCGAAGTCGGCCGCCTGGCGTTGCTGTCCGCCTCGCCGCCGATCGAAGCCTTCTTCAACGCCACCGATGACCCGATCCGCCTGTTTGGCCTGCCGACTTCGGCGGTGGTTGACTACGGTTCCATGGAGGCCATCCGCCTGCAACGCGCCGTGCTGCAACTCTGGAAGGTCGAGACCGAATTTGCCCGACCCGGCGACGTGCTGATCGCCAACGGTGGCCAACTGGCGGTGCGGGCCGGGCTCTTCGATCCGGCGGCGCTGGTGCCCGAGGTGCGGACGGAAGCGCCGGAGACCGACCCCACCGCCGTCCCCACCGCTACCTCTACCGGCGATCCGGTGCTGGACCGCATCAACCATTTTCGGGCGCTGGCCGGGGTGCTGCCGCTGCCGGCCGACCCGGCGCTTATGCGGGCCACTCAGAACCACGCCGACTACTACGTCCAGAACGGCGGCGGCGCGCACACCGAGACCCCGGGCCTGCCCGGCTTCACCGGCGCCTCGATCCATGACCGTGCCGTCGCCGCCGGCTATCCGCTCTACAGCTGGGTCGACGAGGACGTCGCCTTCAACACCGACGCCGTCAACAACATCGACCTCTTTATCGCCACCGTCTTCCACCGGCTGCCGTTGCTGCACCCCAGCGCCATCGCCATCGGCTTCGCCACCGCCTCCGGCAACGGCCGCGCCATCATGGTCATCGACCTCGGCCTCGACCAGAACTACGACCCGGGGCTCGACCTGCCGGTGGTCTACCCGGGACCGGGCCAGATCGACGTCCCGCGCCTCTGGTACGCCTATGAATCGCCCAACCCGGTACCCGGGGTGCCCAACCCAGTCGGATCGCCGCTGACGGTCAGTTTCCTGATTAACCAATCGGTGCAGTGGGGGGCGGTGAGCCTGGTCAGTTCCGGCGGCGTGGCAGTCGAGGTGATCCTGGCGGAAGGCCCGACCTGGCGAAGGGCGCTGGGGATCGTGCCGCGCTATCCAATGGAGGCCGGCACTACCTACACAGCCACCGTCACCGGGACCGTCGACGGCGCGGCTTTCTCGCACTCCTGGAGCTTCACAACCGCGCTATGAGTCGGCTCTCTCGGACCCCTTCCCATGGAGAAAGCCGGGCAGTTTGCCCCCGGAAAGGCAGAGGGTTCCGCGATCAGAGACCGCAGGACCCTACTGGCTGGGATCCGTCCATCTGGGGGCAGTATGGACGGAAGGGGTAGTGATTTATGTTCAGAACTATCGGCAACGGGTGTATCCGGCGCGTAACCGGCCGCACATGCGTTGTAACAATCGCGTCAACAAAGTTTGGCGGCGGGTGAATTCAGAACTGCGCTCGGGACCGTGCTTGGCTAGCATTGGCGGAGTCAAGAGTCCGACCCACGCACCCCGCCCCACCGACAGGAGCCTCTTCTGGAGCTGATTCACGACCTCTACGCCTGGATGGAAGCCTGGGCCGACAGCCCCTACGGCGGCATCGCGCTGTTCGTGCTGGCCTTCTGCGAGTCCAGTTTCTTTCCCCTACCACCCGATCCGCTGATGATCCTGCTGGCCGTAGCCAACGTGCCCTTCGCGCTCGGCTTCGCCGCCATCACCACCGCCGGCTCGCTGCTTGGCGCGGTGCTCGGCTACTACATTGGACTCAAGGGCGGCCGCCCGATCCTGAACAAGTTCTTCTCGCAGGACAAGATCATGTTCGTCGAGCGACAGTACCAGCAGCGCGACGTCTGGGCGGTGGCGATCGCCGGATTCACGCCGATTCCCTACAAGGTCTTCGCCATCGGCGCCGGGGTCTTCCGGCTCGATTTCCGCCGCTTCATGCTGGCCTCGCTGGTGGGCCGGGCCGGGCGCTTTTTCTTGGTCGGCCTGCTCATCACCATCTTCGGCGAGCCGATCCAGGCCGCCATCGACGAATACCTGGACGTCCTGGCGCTGGGCTTCGTGGTGCTGCTGGTGGTCGGTTTCTTCATCATCCGCATCTTCGCGAAATCGGAGCCCGACGCCGACTCCCCGCCCTCCGCCCCATAGCCGGCGGCTCCGCGATTGAAGGCGGCAGATCCGCGCGCGACGCTGGAACTCGAGTACACGACGCTCTACGATCACGATTCCGGTGGACGCCTCGCGCCGGTCGATCGCCACGGCAACCCTGCCCCGGACCTCACCATCGGCCGGATCGACGGCGCGGTGATGTCTCGGCTGCGGAACGATCTGTCCGACGACCTGGCGGCGGAGTTGACCGCACTGGCTGCCGACGAGCCGGTGACTGCTTCGCTGGAAGACTCGCCGCGCTTTGACCGTGAGTACCGACAGCTGCTGGGGATGGGCCATGCCGTGGCGGAGGTCTACGTGGCGCTCGTGCTCTCGTCTACGCCGGTCTCGCCCGGGTTGAAGAGAGGAGTAGTCGGCTGTTGCAACGCTGGACCGGGCGGCGTTCAGCGAGTTCCCGGGACTGGTGACCGACCCGGAGATCGGGCGACCGGGTTTTGCTGTCCTTCGCGACGGTAGGGCGGTGGCCTTCAGTTTCCGTTCCGTGGCGGGTACTGCCGAGGCCGGAGTCGAGACCCTGCCCGCACGTCGCGGCCGCGGCTACGCGACCGCGGCTACGGCTGCCTGGATGCGGGTGGTGCGACGGTCGGGGCGAGTGGCCTCTTACAGCGTCGCCGCCGGCAACGCCGCCTCGCTGGCGGTGGGCCGCAAGCTCGCTGGCGCTCCCTACGCGGTGATGACGTACTACCGGCGGCCGGGCGGCTGAACTGAACTAGCGCCCCGGGCGAAAGGCCGCTAGGGTCCGGGGCGTGCCAAGCTGGCGTCGGTAGCTAATCAAGCAGAAAGGGACGGGTCCACCTTGCCGCGGATCGCGCCGTTTCGGGGATTGCGCTTCCGGGAGGAGGTCTGCGGGCCTACCGGGAGCCTGCTGGCTACGGCCTACGACGCCGTCGACGACCGCCTGACCCACAAACTGCTGTCGGCCAGCGCCCACAACGTGCTGCGGCTCGAACTGCCGGCGGTCACCCCGGCCCCGGACCAGGACCGCTACGAGGCCGCCGCCGACCTCTTCGCCCGCTGGCGCGACGAAGGCGCGCTGGTCCCGGACCCGGACCCGTCCTACTACGTCCTGGGCCACGACTTCGTGCACCGCGGGCGGCGCCTGACCCAGCTGGGGCTGGTGTGCCTGTGTTCGCTGCACGACTGGGACGAGCAGGAGATTCTTCCCCACGAGCGCACCCACCCGGGCCCCCGCGAAGGACGCCTGCGACACCTGCGGGCGCTGCGGGCCACGTTCAGCCTGGGCATATTGGTGGCCCGCGACCCGGACCGCGAACTGCGCAGTTTTCTGGAAGTGGTTGCCGAGGGGCCGGAACTCGCCGGGGTGCAGCGCAACTGGTTCGACGGCCACCGCATCTGGCGGGTCGATCCGGAGTCCGTACCACCGGCGGCGCTTGCGGCGGCCGGGCAGGCGCCGCTGTACATGGGTGACGGCCATCACCGCTACGAAGCTGCGCTCGCTTATCGGGACGAGGTGTCCGGTGTGCTCGATGAGTCGGTCGACACGGCCCCATCAACACCCCCATCGCAGGTACCGGCGGGGCCGGCACCGGAGATCAAGAAGGAACCCGGTGGGTTCTCCATGGCCTACGTCGTCTCGGCGCAGGATCCCGGGTTGATGGTGCTCGGCGCGCACCGGGTTTTGCGGACCGACATCGATTCGCTGGCGCCGCTGGTCGAGTCCGGCTGGGAAGTGTCCGAGCGCCTGCCTGCGGCGGCGGTGCTGGGCCGGGTGGCGGCGCTGGAGCGGCAGAACCCGGACGAAGATGCCGACCCCGGCCTCTGGCACGTCGGGCCCGAGGAAGCCCGCCGCCTGACGCTCCCGGTGGCGGTGCTGCCGCACTGGGTGGTGGCCGGGCAGTCCGACCTGTGGAATCGGCAGGAGTCCGGCCTAGTGGACCGGCAGTTGCTGCTGGGTCTGTCGGCCGACGACGGCGACATCACCTACACCCGCGACACCCGGCTGGCGGTGGCGCTGGTGCGGAGCGGCGGGGCCGGCTCGGCGCTGCTGATGCCGGCGCTGGATCTGGCGCGAGTGATGGCCATCGCCGACGCCGACGAAATTCTCCCCGCCAAGACCACCCACTTCTACCCGAAGCCACCCGCCGGCCTGGTGATGCGCTGGCTCGCCGTCCCTGACGGCTTTCCTTCTGATTGACTGCCGCGCGTTGTACCCCGGCCACGGCGTTCTTCAGTAGTAGCGCCCACCCCCGAGTGAAAGCGCAAAGAGCCGCGCCTCGGATGGCGCGGCTCTCGCTCTCGCCGACAAGAATATGGTTCGGTAGCTAGGCGGAGGCGATCTCCGGGACATTCTTCAGTGCCTCGGCAATCAGCTCATCCGAGTGTGCGTAGTCGCCCAGGTTGCCCGCCAGGTATTCGTCGTAGGCGCCCATGTCGAAGTAGCCGTGGCCGCTCAGGCCGAACAGGATCACGGTCTCCTTGCCGGCTTCCTTGGCGCGAATAGCCTCGTCGATGGCCGCCTTCACCGCGTGCGCCGACTCCGGTGCCGGCACGATGCCCTCGGCCGCCGCAAACGTCAGCGCCGACTCGAACACCGGGTTCTGCGGGTAGGCCACCGCTTCGATCAGGCCCTCGTGGTGTAGCTGGCAGAGCAGCGGTGCGTCGCCGTGGTAGCGCAGCCCGCCGGCGTGGATTCCCGGCGGCACAAAGGTGTGCCCCAGCGTGTGCATCTTCACCAGCGGGGCCATCCCGGCTGTGTCGCCGAAGTCGTACACATACTGGCCCTTAGTCAGCGTCGGGCAGGCGGTCGGCTCGACCGCCATCAGGCGCACGTCGGGCTTGTCGCCGCCTAGCTTGTCGGCCATGAACGGGAAGCTCAGCCCGGCCATGTTGCTGCCGCCGCCCACGCAGCCGATCACCACGTCCGGGTACTCGCCGGCCATCGCCATCTGCTTCTTCGATTCCAGCCCCACGATGGTCTGATGGGTCAGGACATGATTCAGCACGCTGCCCAGCGAATAGCGGGTGTCGTCGTGGGTGGCCGCGTCCTCGACCGCCTCACTGATGGCGATTCCCAGGCTGCCCGACGAGTCCGGGTCCTGCTCCAGGATGCCGCGCCCGGCGTTGGTCTTGTTGCTGGGGCTGGCGGTCACTTCCGCACCGAAGGTCTCCATGAACGCCCGCCGATAGGGCTTCTGGTTGTAGCTGACCTTCACCATGTAGACCGAGCATTCCAGATCGAAGAACTTGCAGGACATCGCCATCGCGCTGCCCCACTGGCCGGCGCCGGTCTCGGTGGCTATCCGGGTCACGCCCTCGGCCTTGTTGTAGTAGGCCTGCGCGATCGCGGTGTTCGGCTTGTGGCTACCGGCCGGGCTCACGCCCTCGTACTTGTAGTAGATGTGCGCCGGGGTGCCCAGGGCCTTTTCGAGGCGGTGGGCGCGCTGTAACGGTGACGGCCGCCACAGACGGTAGATCTCCAGGATTTCTTCCGGGATATCGATCCAGCGCTCCTGGCTGACCTCCTGCAGGATCAGCCCCATTGGGAACAGCGGGGCGAGGTCGTCCGGGCCGATCGGCTGGTGGGTGCCCGGGTGCAGCGGCGGCGCCGGCGGGCTCGGCAGATCCGGCGCGATGTTGTACCACTGCGTCGGGATCTCGTTTTCGGCGAGCAGGAATTTCGTGGTGGCCACCGGCATGTCCTCCTGTTAGGTCAGGCGTTCTCCCCTGAGTTGGCGTGAGGGCGGCAGTATATACGGCGCGGCGGTTCGACCGGTTTGCGCGATGTGGCTCGTGGGCTACAGCATCGGCAGTGGCTCGGCGCGTTCCTCGTTCTTGACGCTGATCGCCGCCGCCATCCGCCCGGCGATCTCAGCGTAGGCCGTCGCCTGCGGGTCGCTTTCGTCGGCCGCCACCGGAGTGCCGTTGTCGCCGCCGACCCGGATCGCTTGGTCCAGCGGTACCTCACCCAGGAACTCGATGCCCTGCTTCTCGGCCGCCTGGCGGGCACCGCCGTGACCGAAGATTTCCAGCCGCGAGCCGTCCGCCGGGTTCACGAAATAGGACATGTTCTCCACCAGCCCCAGCACCGGCACGCTGAGCTTCTCCCACATCGAGATGCTGCGCAGGACGTCCTGCAGGGCCACCGCCTGCGGCGTCGAAACGATCAGCGCCCCGGCCACCGGCAGCAGTTGCGCCAGCGACAGCGAGGCGTCGCCGGTGCCGGGCGGCATGTCGATCAGCAGGTAGTCCAGCTCGCCCCAGTCCACGTCGTTGAGCAGCTGACTCAGCGCGCCGCCGATCATCGGCCCGCGCCAGATCACCGGCGCGCCCTCTTCGAGCATGAAGCCCAGCGACATCAGCTTGATCCCGTGGGCCTCGATCGGCGCGATCTTGCCGGCCACCGTCATCGGCGCGCCCACGGCGCCGAGCATGATCGGAATGTTCGGCCCGTACACGTCGGCGTCCAGGATGCCCACGCTGGCGCCCTGGCGGGCCAGTGCGACCCCCAGGTTGACGGTGGTCGTGGTCTTGCCCACGCCGCCCTTGCCACTGGCCACCGCAACCGCGTTCTTGATCCCCGGGATCGGCGCCACTTCGCCCATTCCGCGGCCCTGGCTTACCTCGGCGGTCTTGTTGATTTCCACCGATTCGACCCAGTCCAGTTGCTTCAGCCCCACCCGCACCCGGCGGTCGATCTCGTCGCGCAGCGGGCAGGCCGGCGTCGTCAGCACCACCGTCAGCGACACCTTCCCGCCGTCAATCTCGATGTCGCGGACCATGTTGAGAGTGACCAGGTCCTTGTGCAGTTCCGGGTCCTCGACCGTCCGCAGTGCATCCATGACCTGATCCAGGCGCTGCTGATCCATGCGGGGCTCCAATGTGGGGGGGGTGTGCCGGTGAGTCGGTTGGTTTGGTGCGCAATTCTATTGAATGACGTTAGCCTGCGGCCAGCGGTGTTGGTACCCTTGGCGGAGACGAGCCCGCCGGACCGCCCGGATGCCGGTCCGACAAGGAGCAGTAACCCGTTGAACGACACCCCTCCGGACGCTGAATACCAGCGCCCGCCGCTGGTGGAATTAGGCGAAAAGAACGGCGCCATCGGCGTGCTCACGACGACCCTCGACAAGCTGATGACCTGGGGCGCGTCGAACTCCATCTGGCCCATGACCTTCGGCCTGGCCTGCTGCGCCATCGAGTACATGGCCGCCTGGGGGCCGGTGTACGACATGGACCGCTTCGGCGTCATCCTGCGGGCCTCGCCGCGCCAGTCCGACGTGATGGTCGTGGCCGGCACCGTCACCAACAAGATGGCCCCGGTTGTGCGGCGGCTCTACGACCAGATGCCCGACCCAAAATATGTGATTGCGATGGGCATCTGCACCATCGCCGGCGGGCCCTTCCGCAGCTACGGTGCCCTGCAGGGCGTGGACCGGATTGTGCCGGTGGACGTACACATCCCCGGCTGCCCGCCCCGCCCCGAGGCCTTCATCGAGGGCATCCAGTTGCTGCAACAGAAGATGAAGGAAGAGGGCGTCCTGAACTGGCAGCCGCGGCCGATGCCGCCAATGCCCAGCGGGATCGGTCATTCCCTCGAGGCCCCCGAAGACGGCGAGACGGTCTCGAAGGTTCCGCCGGGGATGCTGCCGCCGCACCGCTAGGGGCTGGTTTCGGGGAGGTGGGCGATAGGGTTGGCGGCGGTCACGCGAGATAGGCCGCCGGTGTGGGTCCCTGCCTCATGATGAAAGAACCGCCCGCACCTTTATACTTAACCATTCAGAGTCGGGACCGCGCGTGCGGCCGGCGGACACAATCACCATCAAGAACCAGGGCTGGGAGACAAAACCATGCGAGTGAGTACCCGCGGCGATCTGGACGGGCTTGCCAGTACGGTTTTCCTGAGCGTCATGAACGATGTCACCGACATCCGCTTCGCGTACCCCCGCGACATGCAGGAGGGCGAAGTCGAGGTCACCGCCGACGACATCGTCGTTAACCTGCCCTACGTACCCGGCTGCGGGATGTGGTTCGACCATCACGGCTCCGAGGACGACCGGGTGGACGTCTCAGCGCGCATCTTCGGCGGCATCAACAACACGACCGTGGTGGCGCTGGGGCACAGCATCTTCAACCGCACCTGCCAGACGGACGTCGGCAAGTTGCTGGGCGAGTATGGCGGTGGCGGCCACGCCGGCGCGGGCACGGCGCAGTTTCCGGCGGCCGAGGCGCCGCCGCAGCTCCAGGAGATTATCGAGCGCCTCAAGGACACGGGCTAGGCCCGGGCGACCGGGTTCGCAAAGCGGGCTGGGATATGGCGATGATTCGTACGACGGCCGGAGACATCGCGCCGCCCGAAGACGGCTACGTGTTGGCCCACGAACACGTTCACACCGACCTGAAATCGGTCCGCGACGGGGGCGGCCGGCAGGCCACGGTGGCGGAGATCGAAGAGGTCACGCTGCCGAAACTCGAGCGCGCCGCCGCCGCCGGCGTGAAGCTACTGATCGAGTGCACCCCGCCCTACGTCGGCTATCATCCGGAGGCGGTGCACGCCGCCACCGCCGCTGCCGGAATCGCGCTGGTGGTGGCCACCGGGCTCTACAAAGACGATCACCAGCCCGACTGGGCGCACCGTGCGAAAGAGGCGGCGCTGGCCGAGTGGATGGAGGGCGCGATCACCGAAGGCTGGGCCGGCGGCTGGAAGGCCGGCTTCATCAAGCTGGCGGTCACCGACCGTGGCGTCACCGACCAGGAGCGCAAGGTCCTGCGCGCCGCCATCACCGCCTCTAAGAGCACCGGCGCGCCGATCGCGGTCCGCTGCCCGGTCGGTGCCAACGCCCTGGCCTACCTGGACGAAATGGAAGTCGCCGGACTCGACGCCGATCGCTTTCTGCAGGTCCACGCCCATGCCGAGGACGACTTCGACACCCACCTGGAGGTGCTGCGGCGCGGCGGCTGGATCGAGTACGACCTGATCGGCAGCCCGCGCTTCACCGACGACTTCTTCGTGAAGTTGATCCGGCGGGTGCTGGAGGCCGGTTTCGGCGACCGCCTGCTGCTGTCGCAGGACGTCTGCGGCTACCTGGTGGACCGCGATCCGCCTTTCGACATGCGCGAATACGCCTACCTGTTCACTGACTTCGTACCCCGACTGGCGGTTTCCGGGGTGGGGGCGGGCGACCGCGACCGCCTGCTGCGGGCGAACCCGGGCCGGTTCTTCTCGCTGCGCGAGTAGCCCGCCGGTTCAGCCCAACATCAAGATTGCGG
>CAZVZW010000047.1:0-14664 GCA_964631365.1 uncultured Chloroflexota bacterium
AGGTTAGGGTATCTCATTGTCGGCAGGCCTGCGGCGTCTTGCAACCGCTGAGAGTGGCGTGTAACCCTGAATCCCGACAACTGCCGACCCGACTAGTACGGCCACAGCGACTCGCTTGCTGCCTGCATCCCGGCCAAGATCGCCTTTCCTTCCTCGGCACCCGCCGGCCACGGCTGGCCCCAATCCTGAATATGTACCGGCAGGTATTCCACCGCCACCAGCGTCGCGTCATAGAACGTGTAGCGCCCGATCACGCCCCGCAGCGTTTCCATCGACCACTGTTGATCGAAGATGAAGTTTCCGTGCGCGTACGCCACCAGCACCCCGTCGACCATCTCTACGGCCTGCACCCAGTGCGGATGATTTCCCAGCACTAGGTCCGCCCCCGCCGCCACCAGCGTCCGGGCGATGTCTCGCGGCGCGGTCACCGTGCCTGCCGGCGCCACCGGCACACTGGTGTACTCCGCCCCCCAGTGCACTATCGCCACCACCACGTCTACCCCCCGCTTCAGCGCCCCGATCTCCTCCGTCAGCGCCGCCGGGTCGTAGCCCCACAGCAGGTTGTAGGCCACAAAGCCGAACCGCACCCCGTCGACCACTTGGATCGACACCACCCCCTCGCCGGCGTGGTCGATTCCCGCCCCCTCCACCACCCGGCGGGTCGATTCTAGCCCCGCCCCGCCGTGATCGTAGATGTGATTATTGCTCAGGCCGACCAGGTCGATCCCGGCGAACTCAAGCCCTTTCACGTTTCGCGGGTCGCCGCAGAATTCTAGGCTTGAATACTGCAACTCGCACCCCGCCACCAGCGGCCCCTCCAGGTTCGCCACTGTCAGGTCACCGTCTACCAGGATGCTAGCCGTACCGCGAAACGGCCACATGAAATCGCCCGTTGTCACCGTCGTCACGTTCACCATCCGCACCAGCCCGATGTCGCCGGTAAACACCAGCGTGTTCAGTCGCTCCCGGTCCAGTCCGGCCAGGTCCGGCGGTACCGCACTGAAGATCGCTTCCAGGTTCACCGCTGGCAGCACCACGCCCTCCGAAGGCTCCGGCAATGCGCTCGCCACCGCTGTCCCCGGTGCATCCGACCCGTTCCCGGTCCAGGTCACTAGGCCCCGCTCCGTCCACGCCCGATGCAGCGCGCCGTCGGTAAACGCCGCCACGTTGGTCGCTGCCCGGTAATAGGCCAGTCCGGTCGTCGTCTGCTGTAGGGTGTCGCCATTCTCAGGATTGGCGTGTTCGCACTCAATGGGTTCCCCCATCGTCGCGCCAAGCAGAGTCTTGAGGTGCGCGAACCCGTAGCGAAACTCGGGCATCTCGCCAGCCCCGCAATAGTTGGAAGCTAGGGCCGTGTTGGGGATTTCCGCGAGCAGCAAGAGGCTGAATGCCAATAGGCAAAGCAGAATAAACAGCCGGCGGATACTCGTCCCCATCCCTACTCCAGGCGAGTACAGGCTCGGCTAGCAGTCTACTCGCTGAGCGGAGGGCCCCTGTATGTTGGGAATCACAAGGGCGTAGACGCCTAGGGTTGTGACGGTGCTGATGTGACCGAGGCGTTCGATTTGGCGGGCACGAGGTGGTCGCCTAGCCGAGACCGGCGACGAAGGGGTCGGCCGGGTCGAGCACCAAGCGGGCTTCGCCGGTTACATGGGCCGAGCCCTGGATAGTGGGAATGATCTCCCCGTCGTGGGACCTGACGCTGGCGGAAAACACGCTGCCGACGGTGCTCTCCTGCCGCCAGGTGTCCCCTTCGGCCAAGTACCCGTCTTCGTAGAGACAGGCGATCTTAGCGCTGGTGCCGGTGCCGCAGGGGGAGCGGTCGTATTCGCCGCCGGGACACAGGACAAAGTTCCGCCCGTCGTTTTCCTCCTGAAGCGGCGGACCTATCAGCTCGATGTGATCGATTTCCGCGCCGTTGGCCCCGGTGATTCCGGCCTGCTCGAGGCCGCGTCGGATCTGCGCCGCCCGGGCGGCCAGACTGTCCACGTTAGTCGGAGTCAGTTCCTGCTGCGGTTCGTCGACCAAGAAGAACCAATTGCCGCCCCAGGCGACGTCCCCGCGGACGAGTTCGCCAGATTCGAGCTCGACTTCGATGTCGCTGGCGTGCCGGTAGCTGGCCACGTTTTCGATGCGGACTTCGCTGGAATCCAGAAGTGTGCCGGTGACATCACCGACCGGGGTCTCGATGCGGTGATCCCCAGGTGCGATGCGTCCCAGGTGGGCCAGCGTGACCACCAACCCGATGGTGCCGTGCCCGCACATTCCCAGGTAGCCAACGTTGTTGAAGAAGATAACTCCGGTCGCCGCCGCGGGATCGACCGGGGGAACGAGCAACGCCCCGACCAGCACTCCCGAACCGCGTGGCTCGTTCACGACGCTGCGGCGGAAGTCGTCGTGCTCGTTTCGAAAACGGTCGCGGCGCTCGGCCAGCGAGCCGCCGCCCAGGTCGGGCCCGCCAGAAAGAACCACCCGAGTGGGCTCACCGCCGGTGTGCGAATCGACGACCTCGACGGTTGTAGGCGTGTTGCCGGAGCCGCTCATCGCGGGTCTCCCGCGCCCAGCGGCGGATACGCCTGCAGCATCCCGCGGCCCTGCACCAGCGCCTCGATTGCCTCGATCCCCCGGGGCGCCTCTTCGGTGAACACCTCGATCCCGTCAGCGGTGATCGCGATGGTGTCCTCGACCCGGATGTAGACTCGTTCCTCGGGTACCCACATGATCGGATCGACCGCGAAGACGATGCCCGGTGCGAGTGGACGGCCGGCGTATTCGCCGACATCGTGCACGGCCATGCCGACCGTGTGGGACAGGTGACCGTCATAGGTAAGCATGCGCAGCGCGGCCTTGCGATAGATCGGTTTGCTGAACTCGGTCCGATCCGCGACGGCCTGCATTTCGATGGCGGCTTCGGCAAGGATCTCCGTCGACGTGGCTCCCGGGCGCAGTAGCCGCAGCAGCGTCTCGTGATAGGTGAGTACGTAACCATACAACTCGCGCTGCGCCGCGGTAAAGGTCCCGTTGGCCGGCCAGATGCGGCCGATGTCGCTGGTGTAGTACCCCAGGTCGGGGGCGCAATCCATGAGCACCAGGTCGCCGTCGGCGAGTTGGCCGGTGAGGCGATTCCAGTGCGCGTACCAGAGGTGCGCGCCGGTGGCGATGATCGGTGCGTAAGCCTGGCCATCGGCGCTATTGACGCGGAAGACGTAGTCGGCCACTGCGGCAAGTTGATGCTCGTAGGCGCCGATGCGGGTGGTGCGCATCGCTTCGACTGTCGCGATCGCGCTCAGCCGGCCGGCGCGCCGCAGGAGATCGATCTCGCGGGCGCTCTTAACCAGGCGTAGGTCCTCCAACGGCGGGGCCAGGTCACGGATATCCAGTTCCGGATACCGGCTGCGCAACAAGCCCACGAAATGCGCTTCCGGCGACTCGTGATTGGCCCATGGATCGGCGGTCCGGCGTTCTGCGGCCTCTCGGGCGACCCCGCGCGAGACAAACCTTCCCTCGGCCGGCGCCTGGACCGTGTACAGCCGGCGCAACCCGGCCAGGTCCTCGGCCAGGCTCGCAACCGACCTGACCGCTTCGACACCGGTCTGCCGGCGCGCGGTGGCCGGGTCGTCGGAGGAAAGCGGCTCGCCCTCGTTGTTGGCGCTGCGCTCATCGCGCGGTGGCAGATAGAGCGTTGTCGTGGCCGCCGGGGCCGTGATCAGCAGGTAGTTGCCCGGTTCCAGGACTCCCGATAGATAGTGGAAGTCGTTGTACTGGCGGAAGGCTTCCAGACCGGGCGGCGCGACAGCGCCGGCCACCAGCGCGGCGTCGCCGGGTTCGAGTCGTGCGGCCAGCTGGCGGCGGCGCTCGGCGAACTCTTCCGGCGGGAAGTTGGCCGGCTGAAGAGCACTGGTCGATTCGGACAAGTTGGCCGCCGATCGCAGATTCAAAACGCCCCTGTGTACCTATATTGATCTCCCGGCGGCCGCAATGACACCCGACCGCTCGCGCCACACGGATCAACCGCCGCAAACGGCCGCGTATCTCGACGGGATATCGCGCCTTCCGTATGATTCCCACAGGGCAAAGAGGCCGCGTTCGGGGCGGCGGTACCTGCCAACTGACTGTCTCTACTTCCACAGGGGGCGACGCGCGGATGGGCAATACCTTCGGCCGGGCTTTCCGGGTTACGACATGGGGCGAATCGCACGGCGACGCGGTGGGTGCGGTGATTGATGGTTGCCCGCCCCGCCTGGCCATCGACTTGGCGGGGATTCAGCGCGACCTGGACCGCCGCCGGCCGGGGCAGAGCAGCCTGACGACGCAGCGCGGCGAGGCTGACCGGGCGCAGATTCTGTCGGGCGTCTTTGACGGGCTGACCCTGGGCACACCGATCATGATCGCCGTCTGGAACGAGGACGCCCGCGGTCGTGACTACGAACACCTCCGGTACATCTACCGGCCTTCCCACGCCGATTACACCTACCAGGCCAAGTATGGAATTCGGAACTGGAAGGGCGGCGGCCGGGCCAGCGCGCGCGAGACCATCGGGCGGGTTGCGGCGGGGGCCGTGGCGCGGAAATTGCTGGAAACCGCCCACGGCGTCGAGGTGCTGGGCTACGTCAAGCGGGTTGCCGACCTGGAGGGCCAGGTCGACCCGGACACGGTGGCGTTGGCCGACATCGAAGCCACCCCGGTGCGCTGTCCGGACGCGGCGGTGGCCCCGGCGATGATCGCCAGCATCGAGCAGGCCCGCAAGGACGGCGACTCGCTGGGCGGGGTGGTCGAGGTGGTGGCCCGCAACGTGCCGGTGGGCCTGGGCGAACCGGTTTTCGGCAAGCTGGAGGCGGACCTGGCGGCGGCGATGCTTTCGATCCCGGCCTGCAAGGGCTTCGAGATCGGCTCCGGATTCGCCGGGGCGCGCCAGACCGGCAGCGAGCACAACGATCTCTTCTATAACGAAGGCGGACGGATCCGCACCGGCACCAACAATTCTGGCGGCGTGCAGGGTGGGATCAGCAACGGTGAGAACATCGTGCTGCGGGCGGCGTTCAAGCCGACCGCGACGATCATGCGCGACCAGGCCACCGTGGACGACCAGGGCAACGAGGTCGTGCTGGCCGGGCGCGGGCGCCACGATCCCTGCGTCTTGCCCAGGGCGGTGCCGATCGTCGAGGCGATGCTGGCGCTGGTCCTGGCGGATCATCTCCTGCGCCAGCGCGGGCAGGTGGGCGAGGGGCCTTAGCCGGGAGCGGCGGCGGCGATGGTTGGGGGCCGGCCTTCACCGGCGGACGGGGCCGTATTTGCAACGCCGACCCGATGGCTGTGACCCTGTGAAATAATCGCAACCGCGTGAACGTGCCGTAGGCCGGGCTGGATGGGAACCGAAGAACCGCATCCCAAGAGTGTCGAAGCCCCGTTGGGCGCCCTGCGCGCGCATGGCCTTCGAGCGACACCGCAACGGGTCGCCATCTGCGCGGTTTTGGCCGGAATGGAAATCCACCCCACCGCCTACGACGTCTACGACGCCGTGCGCCGGGAACGCTCTGACATCAGCCTGGCACGGTGTACACGGCGCTTAAGGCGCTGACCCGGGCGGGCGCCATCCTGGACCTGCACACCGCGGCCAACAATTCGACGCACTACGAACTGGACACCCGGCCGCATGTGAACTTCTTCTGCATCCGAACCGGCCGCGTGGACAACATCGCCGCCGCCTCGGTGTCCGCCCTGAAGTAGGCGATCGAACTGGACGGGCGGACGGTTTCCGACATGCGCATCCTGGTGTACGGCACCACCGACGAGGCCGGCCGGCGATCGCCCCGCGATTCCTGACTGATAACCATTATTGACGCGCGCCCGCCGCCCGGGTGATGATTGCGCCCTCTTGATCGGCCCTGTTCGACGCCTCCCGAGTCAGGTATCCGAAGTCCGTTTGATGTCGATCCTGACCGGCCTGTCCCTGGTCGGATTGGTGGTCGGATTCGTCATCGAGCACTTCGTGGAACTCGGTGTCGCGGCGCTGGCGTGCTACCTCGTCGCCTACGTCTCGGGCGGGTTGTTCCCGATGCGCGACGCCTACGAATCGGCCCTGGAGCGCGTCGTGGACGTGAACGTGCTGATGGTGACGGCGGCCATCGGCGCGGCGGCGATCGGGTTCTGGCATGAGGGCGCGACGCTAATGTTTCTGTTCTCGCTCAGCGCCACCCTTGAAAACTACGCCATGGCCCGGACCCGGCGGGCGGTCCAGGCGTTGATGGAACTGCGCCCGGAGATGGCCCGGGTGGTGCGCAGGGGGGAGTCGGTTGAAGTTCCGATTGAAGATCTCGCGCCCGGCGACGTGGTCATAGTACGGCCGGGAGATCGGATTCCGGTGGACGGTGCGGTCGTGGCCGGGCAGTCGGCGGTGGACGAATTCACGGTGACCGGCGAGGCGATCCCGGTGGACAAGTTCGTCGGCGTCCCGGTCTACGCCGCGACTCTGAATCAACTCGGCGTCCTGCGGATCGAGGCCACCACAAGCGCCGCTGACAGCACGCTGGCGCAGATCGTGCGGATGGTCGAAGAGGCGGAAGAAGCGCGCCCGCGCGCCCAGCGCATGGCCGAGCGGGTCGGTCCGATCTATACCGTGGCGGTGATCGGGGTGGCGGTCCTCGTGCTGCTCGTCACCCGCCTGGGATTTGATTTCGAATGGAGCGAGGCCGTCTACCGTTCGATGACGGTTCTCGTGGTCGCGTCTCCCTGCGCGGTGATGATTCCGATCCCGGCGGCGATTCTGTCGGCCATCGCCAGCGGGGCCCGCCGCGGCATCGTGTTCAAGGGCGGTGATCGCCTGGAGACAGCCGGCGCCATCAAGGTCATGGCCTTCGACAAGACCGGCACGCTGACCATCGGCCGGCCGGTCGTGGTCGCGGTCCGTCCCTTTAGCGGTAATTCTGAGGACACGATGCTCGGTCTGGCCGCGGCGGTCGAGCAGCACTCCGAGCACCCGCTCGCCCGGGCGGTGATGGTGGAGGTGGCCGATCGCGGGCTCGCGTTGCAGCCGGCGCTCGGTTTCGAGGCCGACCCTGGCTGGGGCGTCACCGCCGATGTCGCTGGCGAACGCATCTGGGTCGGCAAGGACGTGCCCGACGGGGTGGATCGATCGACAATCCCGGAAGATGATTTTGCCGACCTGCAGACGGCCGGCTACTCGACCCTGGTGGTCGGCGGTGATCGCCGTGGTCCGGTAGGGATGGTGGCTCTGTCGGATCGCGTCCGCCCCGGCGCGGCCGACGCGGTGCGCCAACTCCGCCGACTCAGGATCCATCCGGTGATAGTCAGCGGTGATTCCCTGGAAGTGGTGCGCACGGTTGCCGCCGAGACCGGAATCGACGAGTTCCACGCCGGTCTGCTCCCGGATCAAAAGCTCAAGATCGTGACCGAACTGCGCGACCGCCACGGGCCGGTTGCCATGGTCGGTGACGGCATCAACGACGCTCCGGCGATCGCCGCCGCCGACCTCGGGATGGCGATGGGGATGGCCGGCACCGATGTCGCCCTGGAGACCGGCGACGTAGTCCTCACCGGTGAAGAACTGGATCGTATCCCGATGGCGCTCGGCCTCGGTCGGCGGACCAACACGGTGGTCCGGCAGAACCTGACCTGGGCGATCACGATCATCACCTTGCTGCGATTGATGTCGCTGGTAGGCTGGCTGACTCTGACGATGGCCGTGGTCGGGCATGAAGGCAGCACGCTGTTGGGGGTGGTGAACGGGTTGCGCCTGCTGCGCCGACCGGCTCTGCCCGGGCGTCCACCGGCGCGAGCCACCGAAAGTCCGGCGGCTTCCGGCTAGGCGATCACCCGTAGCGCACCGGGCAGCACCTCGAAGATGGCCGGGAGCGTCCCGCGAATATCCCCGTCGCCTTCCACCGTCAACGGGCGCTCGGCGCGGATGGAAACTCGCCGCCCGCGCCGGACGCTAACCTTGCCGTGATGGATGTGCGAGCCGGTGTAGAGGCGCGGATAGGCGGCCACCAACTCGAGCCGGCCGATGTCGCCGACGGTGATGATGTCGAAAAGCCCATCGTCGGCGACTGCGTCCGGGGCCACCTTCATCCCCTGCCCGAAATACCGGCCCAGTGCCATGACGATGCTGTTGGCCGGAAACTCCTCGCTCGCGCCATCGATTTCCAGGTGGACCGACGGGTTCCGAAGGCTTGCCAGCGTGGCGATCGCGCTGACGGCGTACCCGGCCATCCGCGGCCAGGAGCGGAACGAGCGCTCGGCCCGTTCGGCAACCGCGGCGGAGAACCCGGCGTTGGCGGCGTTGATGAAGAACTCGTCCGCGCGGTCGCCGGACTCGAAACGGATGCGGCCGGCGTCGACGGTCGCCGGTTCGGCTTCCGCGATCCGCGCGGCCAGGTCCTCTCCGGTGACGAGGGCGCGGGCGGTGCGTTGGTAATCATTGCCGGTGCCCAGTGGCATGATCCCGAGAACCGGACGGGACCCGGTGTCGGCGCGCCGTAGGAGGCCGGCGGCCACCTCGCTGACCGTCCCGTCGCCGCCGGCCGCTAGCACCAGGTCGTGGTCACCGGCGGCGGCAAGCTCCGATGCGTGTCCGGGACGCTCGGTCCAGCTTTCATCGACCTGCATCCCCCGGGCCTCCAAGGCGACGCGCAACTCGGCCCAACCGGCGCCGTGCTTGCCGGCGAACGGATTGATGACCGCAAGGATCGACTTCCGGGTCATGCCTTCCCCTGGAGCATTCCGGGCGCCGCTGGGCTACGCCGGATCGACGGTTGGTTCGCGCGAGTCGAGTTCGGCCAGCGCCTGGCTGAAGCCGTGCTGCTCGACGAAGTGGCGCAGGCGCTTTTCGTCGGGCGGGAGTCGCTGGCCGAGTTCTTCGAGTCGGGCCAGCTTTTGTTTGTATTCGTCGAGGGCGCCTTCGCCCCCACCGCCGGCCGCCTGGTCGATGGCCGCCAGGATATCCACCAGCACCGGGCGCAGCGCGTTTATCAGTTCAGGGTCCATTTGGGTAGCTCCAATCTGGCTTGATTATCGCCGCACAGTG
Organism: uncultured Chloroflexota bacterium; assembly: GCA_964631365.1. Taxonomy (GTDB): domain Bacteria; phylum Chloroflexota; class UBA11872; order UBA11872; family VXNJ01; genus JASLPR01. Next base: position 9,044 of record CAZVZW010000047.1, read on the forward strand.
CCCGCCGGCGATAGCGGAGTCCGGGGCTACTCACCGGACCCGTCAGCCGGATCGCCGTCGTCGGACTTGCGGTCGGCGAGCGCCTCCAGTTCCTCGCCGTATTCTTCTTCAGGATAGGCCTCGGTGTAATCGGGCTCCTGCTCGGAGACGAGCCCGACTGAGATGAGGTAGGTCATAGATGAATTCAAACAACGACCGCATCGCGCCGACCCTCCCCATTTAGCCCGTCCTCTTTTCCGGGGGCAAGCATACCGGCGCGGGGGCGAGTGGCCGCGGCGGGCTGGCGCTGGGAAGGCCCGCCCCAAGTTTTCCGGAGTGGACCCCCGGGGTGCTACAATTCTCCACTCGGACCACGATCACCCCTGAAACAGAGACGAGGGCTTGCTATGCCCAAACTGAAGACCCGCAAAGCAGCCGCCAAACGAGTGCGCGTCACGCGCACCGGAAAGCTGCTGCATGCCAAGGGCGCTGCGGGCCACCTGAAATACAAGAAGAGCTACCGCACTCGCAAAGCCGGGAAGAAGATGTTCGCGCTGCCCGGTGGGTTCGCCCGCAAAGTCCGGGCAATGGTGCGCGGCGGATAGTCGCACAGGAGATCCTTCGCGATGGCAAGAACCAAGAACTCCGTAGCGACCCGGGCAAGACGCAAGAAGGTCCTGAAGGCCTCCGTCGGCCGGCACGCTGGGCGACATCGCCTCTACAAGACCGCCCACGAAGCCGAGATGCACGCCGGAGACTATGCCTATATCGGCCGTCGCCTGCGCAAACGACAGATACGGCGGCTCTGGATCATGCGCATCAACGCCGCCTCCCGCCAGCACGGGCTGCCCTACGGCAAGCTCATGAACGGCCTGCGCCGCGCCGGAATCGAAATCGATCGCAAGCAGCTGGCGGAAATGGCCGTCAACGACGCCGCCGCCTTCGGCAAGATCGTGGAGTCCGCGCGGACGGCGATCGCCGCCTAGCCGGTTTCCGGCCGGGTCGCTCGATCCGCCGATTCGCCATCGCCGGTCCGACTGGAATAGTCTTCGCCGGACCGCCATCACTCGTCGAGTAGCGGCCGACCGTCCTTCGCGGGAGCAGCATGCAGGATCAGATTGAACAGATGGTAGCCAGGGCCCTGGACGAGCTGGCCGGGACCTCGGCGGCCGATCTGGAAGACTGGCGCCGCCGCTACACCGGCCGCAGCGGCGAGCTGACCGGCATCCTCCGCGGTATCGGTAAGCTATCCGCCGAGGAGCGTCCGCTGGTCGGGCAGTTGGCCAACGCCGCCCGGCAGCGGCTGGAATCGGCCCATGAGGGCCGCAAGACCGTGGTCGAAGCCGAATCGTCGGCCGACGTGGAGGCGCTCGACGTGACCCTACCGGGCTACCGCCCGGTCGTCGGCGGGCTTCATCCCGTTACCCAGACGCTGCGTGACATCCGCCGCGTGTTCGCCAGCATCGGCTTTCGCGCCGTCGACAGCCCCGAAGTCGAATGGGACGAGTACAACTTCGAAAAGCTGAACATCCCCCGCGACCACCCGGCCCGGGATATGTGGGACACCTTCTTCGTCGACAACCCGGAGCGCCCTGGCGAGATGCTGCTGCGCACCCACACCTCGCCGGCCCAGGCGCGGGTGATGGAGCAGACCGAACCGCCGATTCGCATCATCACCCCCGGTCGGTGCTATCGCTACGAAGACGTCGACGCCAGCCACGAGGCCACCTTTTTCCAGGTCGAGGGGCTGGCGGTGGATACCAACATCACGATGGCTGACCTGCGCGGGACGCTGGAGTACTTCGCCCGGGCACTGTTCGGCGAAGACCGCAAGATTCGTATCCGCGGCAGCTACTTTCCGTTTACCGAGCCCAGTTGTGAGGCTGAGATGTCCTGCCACGTCTGCGGCGGCGACGGCTGCCGCGTCTGCGGGCACACCGGCTGGATCGAAATGCTGGGCGCCGGGATGGTGCATCCCCATGTCCTCGAGAGTGTCGGCTATGACCATCGCAAGTATTCCGGCTTCGCCTTCGGGATGGGCGTCGAGCGGATCGCCATGTTGCGCTACGGCATCGACGACATCCGGCACTTTTATCGTAACGACCTCCGCTTCCTGCGGCAGTTCAACTAGCGGAGTGCGCCGATGAAAGTCCCCCTGGTCTGGCTGCGCGACTACGTCGATATCCAGGTTCCCGTCGCCGAACTTGCCCACCGTCTCACCGACGCCGGCATCGAGGTCGAAGGGGTCGAATCGATCGGCACCGGCTGGGATCGCGACCGGGTGTTCGTTGGCCGGATCGTCAGTATCGACCCGCACCCGAACGCCGACCGGCTGACGCTGCCGACGGTTGATTATGGGGTCGAAGAGCGCCGCGTGGTAACCGGTGCGCCTAACATCAAGGTGGGCGACCGGGTGCCCTTCGCCATCGAAGGCGCCACCCTCATTGACACCCACGGCGATGGTGGCCCGCTGGTCCTGAAACCGACCAAGATTCGCGGTGTCGAAAGTAGCGGGATGGTCTGCTCGGCGCTGGAACTCGGCCTTGGTGAAGACCACGAGGGCATCCTGATCCTCCCCGATGACGCGCCGGTCGGCACGCCGCTGGCGGACTATCTCGGCGGCGACGTGATTGATCTCGACCTCAAGCCCGACCGGTCCGATTGCCTGTCGATGATCGGTGTCGCGCGGGTCGTTGCCGGTCTGTTCGAATTGCCGCTGAAACTGCCCGACCTGGGTTCGCCTCGCGATGACCGCGCAGCGCTTCCCGAGCTCACCATCGACATCCGCGACCCGGAGTTGAGTTCACGCTACGCCGCCGCCTACCTGTACGATCTCACCGTGGCCGACTCGCCCCACTGGATGCAACGACGGCTCGAGGCCGCCGGGCAGCGCCCGATCAACAACCTGGTCGACATCACCAATTTTGTCATGCTGGAGACCGGCCAACCGCTGCACGCTTTTGACCAGCAGAAGCTGCGCGGCGGGGTCATCGGCGTGCGTCCGGCCGAGGCCGGCGAGACCCTGCGCACTCTCGATGGCCAGGACCGCAAGCTTTCCCCGGACGACACGGTCATCTTCGATGGTGGCGGGGCGGTTGCCCTGGCGGGGGTCATGGGCGGCCTTGATAGTGAAGTCACCGAAACTACCGGCGATATTCTGCTCGAAGCCGCGAATTTCAACCAGACCCGTATCCGCAACACCTCGCGCGGCATGGGCCTGCGCAGTGAGGCCTCGCGCCGCTTCGAGCAGCGCCTCTCGGCCGAGACCGCCGACTACGCCCTGCGCCGCAGCGTCCGCCTGGCGGAAGAAATCGGTGCCGCGCGCGGCGTGGATCTCTGGGAAGACGCCTACCCGGGACGGACCGGTCCGGTCGTAATCGACTTTCCGCTCAGTGAAGTCCCGCGCCTGCTGGGGATCGAGTTTCCTCGTGAGCGGGTAATCGACGCGCTGCAGCGGGCGTTCTTCGAGATCGAAACCGACCAGGGCGACACCCTTCGAGTGAAGGTGCCCCACTGGCGCGGCGACGTGACCATGAACGCCGACCTGGTCGAAGAGGTGGCGGTGATGATTGGCTACGAGGCCATCCCCTCCACCCTGCCCCGCGGCGGCGTGGTGGGCTCGGTGGTCAGCGAGGTCGATCATCGCGATGAAGTCGTCCGCGACATCTTCGCCGCGGCCGGCTACCAGGAAGTCATCACCTACACGATGTCCAATCCGGAGCGTCTGCGCCAGGTGCTCGGTGGGGCCGGCGCCGATGCGATTGACGAGGCCGGCGCGCGGGCCGGCGAGCGCTTCCTGCCGGTGGAACTCGAGCCCCTGAAATTGATGAATCCGCTGCGCGCCGAAGAGGATTCGCTGCGCACGACTGCCCTCGGCCATGTGCTGGAAACGTTGACCGCCAACCTGCGGTTCGCCGATCGCGACGTATCTCTCTTCGAGCTGGCCAAGACGTTCATTCCCGCCGGTGCCGAACTGCCGGAAGAGCGCCGCGTGCTCACGGCGGTTGTCGGCCAGCAGCTCTCCAGCCCCGGCTGGGACCAGCGGCGCGAGGCAACGTTCTTCGATCTGAAGGGACTCGCGGAGCTATTGCTACGTCGATTCGGGATCGAGAGCCCGACGACGGCGCCGTTCCGGCACCCGACCTTCCAGGCCGGCCGCTGCGCGACCGTGTCCGCCGGCGACACTCTGCTGGCCGCGTTCGGTGAGGTCAGCCCGGCAACGCGGGCGCTGAGCGATATCGATGAGACGGCCTGGGCGTTGCTGGTGGATGTCGATGCGCTGCTTTCCATGAGCGATCACGCTCGCCAGTTCGCGCGGCTGCCCCGATTCCCGGCCGTGATCCAGGACATTTCGATCGTCGTCGATCTCAACTCCCGGGCCGCCGACTTCGTTGACGCAATCCAGAGCGCCGGTGGCGATGTGGTCGAGAGTGTTGCTCTGGTCGATGAGTACCGGGGCGACCAGGTCCCCGCCGGTAAGCGCGGCCTGACCTTCTCAATCGTGTACCGGGACGCCGAGCGGACCCTGACCGATGACGAGGTGGCAGCCCGCCACGCGAGGATCGTGCGTTCTCTGGAAGCTCGCTTCGGAGCCACCCTCAGGGTCTAGCTCGCCGGCGCAGGATCTGGGAGAAACGACGCCGGGTTCAGTCCGAGATTTCCCATCAGATCGACCAGTTCGGTCGGATCGGGGGCCGCGTCCAATCGCAGCAGATGTCCGGGACAGCGGCAATCGGAGGCGCCGAAACGTGGTGGCCAGCGGGTAGCGCCCGGCAGTGCGGCGATGGCGGCGGCGACTTCGCATTCGCGATTCTCAGCGGTGACCGCGATCCACGCACCCAGCAGACGGGCCGCGTCCCGCAGATGATCCACGTGCCAGTGTCGCTTCCCGGTGCCGCGCAGATGCCGGTGCACGCGCGGCCACAGCGAGTTCAGGGCGCTGCCGACGTAGAGATAGTCGGCCGGCGAGAATTCGAACGTGCCGAGTCTGCCGATCTGTAACGGTGGCCCGGGTCGCGCGATCCGCAGGTGCAGGACGTACATCCCGGCGGCAGGGCCGGCGATTGGGTCTGGGACGGTTTGGGTCCGCGGCAAGGCTGCTTTCCTCTGGTCGGCGCCCCCGCCAGTCGCCCGCCGGGGAGCGGAGTGTAACCGATCGATAGATGCGGTTTCCGGGACCGGCCGCGAGAATCCGGGAGGCGTCGGCGCGATTACGGGAACATTCCGCGGCCTGACGGTGTCTTCCGGGTGAACAGAGTTTCATATTGCTGACAGAAAATTATGGAGAAGAGAAATGTCTGGACCCCAACGATTGCTGGTCGGCGTGCTGGTCGCGGTGCCACTGGCAACCATTGCCGCGCTCGTGGTCGCAGTGTTGATGATTATGCCCGTGAGCAGCGAAATTTCCACTGACGCTCCGACGCCGGTCCAGGTGGCCGCACCGGTCATCAACTTGCCGGATGAGATCGCGCTTGATACCAGCGCTGCAATCGCGCGGACCATCACCGGGTGGTACCGGCACCGCCACCGTGGTCCCCAATGTGGCCGAGGTCACCTTGGGCGTCGAGACTGTCGCCGATGACGCCGGCGCGGCGATCAGCGACAAAACGCCCGCATGACTGAAGTAGCCGAGAAGTTGTTGG
>CAZVZW010000048.1:0-14483 GCA_964631365.1 uncultured Chloroflexota bacterium
CTACCGCACCGCCCCCCACGACGACATGGAGGAAACCCGCGCCTGCGCCGTCGCGCTGCTGCTGCGCACCATCGAAGAAGATCTCGAGCCGATCGTATATCGCCTCGGCATCCCGGTGCTCTTCCCCGGCGAATTGGCCTCCACCATCCACGAGCCCATGAAGACCGTCTACGGCCTGCTCCCCGACGTCGATAGCCAGCCCGGCGTCCTCAACGCCTCCCTCATGGTCGGTTTCACCTGGACCGACAGCCCCATTGCCATGGCCAGCGCCATCGTCGTCGGGTTTGATGCCGCCGCCTGCCGGGCGCAGTGCGCCCGCATCGCCGCCACTTACTGGGAGGCCCGCGAAGCCTGTAACTACGGCGTCCGTGCCGGGTCCTTCGCCGAATGCCTCGATTGGGCGCGCGAGCACGACGGCCGCCCCGTCTTCATCTCCGATTCCGGCGACAATCCCACCGCCGGCGGTGTCGCCGACCTGAACATCGCCCTCGCCGAACTCATCGAGCACGAGGAATCCGAAACCCTCTACGCCAGCATTGCCGACTCCTCGGCCATCGACCTGATCCGCGCCGCCGGCGAAGGCGCCGAGCTATCGGTGCCGCTCGGCGGCGTCTTCGCGCCCGCCTTCGGCGGTCCCCTCTCGGTCACCGGCCGGGTCCGGTTGTTCCGCGAGGACCCCGGCCCACCCTTCGACACCGGCGCGTTGGCACTGCTGCGCGTCGGCGGCGTCGACATCATCGTCACCGCCCACCGTTGCTCCTTCACCGATCTCGCCGAATTCGACCTGCTCGACATCGATCCCACCGACTACCGGGTCGTCATCGTCAAGCTCGGCTACCTCTTCAGCGAATTGCGTGAGATCGCCTCACTGGGCCTGATGGCGCTCACTCCCGGCACCGTCACCCTGGACCTGGACACCCTCGAGTTCAACGAAGCCAAACGTCCCATGTATCCGCTGGACCGCGACTTCGCCTGGTCCCCGCCGCCCCCCGGCGAGGCCGGCCGCTACTAGCTCCCCGCCGCTGCACTATCATCTGGATCCGGCTCGCGCGGCCACCTGGCCTCCTTCACGTTCTGAGGCCGGGTCGGCGGTCCGGCTGCATATCGCCGCTGTCCGCCCCGCCGCCGTCGTCGGGCTCCGGCTCTACCGCGGGCACCTACGTCGGCACTGCCACCACCCCCGTCTCCGCCAGGGCCGGCGCTCCGCCCGCCGCCGTACCTTCGCCACCACCGCAACCGGCCAAGATCAATGCCGCCAATGCCGCCACCAGCGGCAGCAATCGCTTCAAAGTCAACCCGCCAACCAATCTAGGCGGGTTCGACGCCGACTAGCGCTGCCGACTGTCGGCAACCCTCCCGGCAAATCCGGTAACTGCGGGTACGGCTAGATAATCTCCAGGTAGTCGCGATCCGGCAGTTCCGGGAACGGCGCCGTCGGCAGCGTCTGGTACCAGTAGGCCACCGACGAGATGTCGTCCTGCAGCGGCAGGTAGCGCCGGTCGGGATCGGTCCGCCACCCCAGCGCCTGGATCGTCACTCGCAGGTCATCCTCGAACCGAATCGGGTCCATCACGTGCCAGCGGTACATGCTGAAGCGCTGGTTGGCCCGGTACGTCTCGCCGCCCAGGATCACCTGGTGCATCCCCAGGTACGGTGTGGAGTAGGTCACGTAGTTTCCGTCCACGTCCCAGTCGTAAGCGCCGCCGAAGTAGTCCTCCAGGCCGGTGCCGCAGATGGTCGGAAACTCGCCGTCACCGTCCATGAAGAACTTGACCTCGCCCTCGCCCCACCAGTTGTTGTTGTTCACTCCCCAGGACATTGCTGTGCCGATGAAATGCCCCTTACCCTTGATTCCGTCGATGATGGTGTGGTTCTCCATGTACGGCAGCGGGTTATTGCGGCGGAACTGAGCGTGGAAGTACGCCGCGTCGTCGGGCACGTCGGTCAGCGTGTAGTTCACCTGGTAGTAGCAGGGTACCTGGTCGCCGGCCCGGTTCTCCACCGTGATCCGGCAACTCTTGCGAAACGGCATCTCCCAGTAGCAGTTCACGCCATTGTTGGGATTCACCGAAACCGGGATCGAATTCACCTGCGCGAATACGCCCCAGCCCACCGCGAAGAAGTCTCCCAGCGGGCACTCCACCGACGGATGCTCCTGTCCGTCCCAGTAGATCCGCAGGATGCACTCCCGCCGGATGGTCCGACCGGCCAGCCAGATGCTCTGGATCGCGCCCGGGCCTTCAATTTCCGCCATCGTCAAAGTCTCGCCGGGCTGGATCCAGACCGCCGGCGCCACCTTCCATCCCTGGCCCAGATCGCGGGCCGCGTTGGCCCCGAAGCCCTCCGTCGCCTTGCCACCGTCGCCCTTCGCGCCGGTGGTATTTTCCGCGCTGATCGAGCGGGTCACCGCGTCCGAAAGCCGCGAAAGATTGCCCAGGTTCATCCCCAGTCCGTTGAATTTCGCCATCAGAATCCTCCCTGAATACCGGAATCAATTCGGCATCTGCGCATACTCGCCTTCATGGCGTTACTAGTTCACCTCAAGGTAGTCGACGCCCGGCAACTTCGGGAAATCTGCCGTCGGCAGGGTTTGGTACCAGAACGCCACCGATGATAAATCGTCTTGCAGCGGCAGGTACCGCCCCTGCATCATCGCCTCCATGTCTCGCCTGGCCGTCGCACCACGAAATGCCTCCCAGTTCCGCCAACCCAGCGCCTGGATTGTCACCTTCAAATCAGCCTCGAACCGGATCGGGTCCGGGATGTGCCAGCGGTACATGCTGAACCGCTGGTTGGCGTCGTAGGTCCTCCCGCCCGCGATAATCTGGTGCATCCCCAGGAACGGCGTTGTGTAGGTCACATACTCCCCGTCGATGTCCCAGGTGTCGGCGCCTCCGAAATAGTCTTCCGTGCCGGTACCGCAGATCGTCGGGAACTCCCCGTCGCCATCCATGTAGAATTTGATCTCGCCCTCGCCCCACCAACCGTTGTTGTTCACCCCCCACGCCATCGCCGTTCCAACGTACTGCCCCCGCCCCCGGATTCCGTCCACAATCGTGTGAACCTCCTTGTAGGGCAACGGATTAGACCGCCGGAATTGCGCGCGGAAGTACGCTGCGTCCTCCGGCAACTTGGTCAGCACGTAGTTCACCTGGTAGACGAACGGCAACGGTTGTTGGGAGCGATTCTCAATAGTCATCCTGCAACTCTTCCTGAACGGCATCTCCCAGTAGCTGTTAACGCCCTTGTTCGGGTTCACCGCGATCGGGATCGAGGTTACCTGCGCGAACAGTCCCCAGCCATATGCGAAAAAGTCTCCCGCCGGGCACTCCACCGACGGTTGCTCCTGCCCGTCCCAATAGATCCGCATGATGCACTCACGCCGTACTGTTAGCCCCGCGAACCACATGCTCTGGATCGCCCCCGGGCCTTCGATGTTGGCGAACATCAGCACTTCTCCCGGCTGGAGCATCACCGCTGGCGCAACCTTCCATCCCCGCCCCAGGTCCACTGCGAACGGCCAGAACCCCTCGGTCGCCATCGCCCCCCGCCCCTTTGCCCCTGTCGGATTCTCCGCGCTGATTGAGCGCGTAACCGCGCCCGACAGTCGCGAAAGGTTGCCCAGGTTCACCCCCAGCCCGTTGAAATCCGCCATCGCCTGATCCTCCTTGTTTCCCTGAAACCGCGGGTCGCTCGATGGACGCACCGTCCGGTCGAAGCCCTCTCGCGGGCCCCAGCATCCGTTAATCGGGCCGTCCGGCGCAAACCGGGCCTGCCTACCCATATCCGTGGGCTCGGGCTCGCAGATACTCGCGGGCCTGGGTCGCCACACCCAACGATTGATCCGGCAGCGCCGGTACGTCGCCTGCTAGACCGCTGCCACACCTGCTAGGCTGACCTCTTCCAGCACTCTGCGAAACTCCTCGATATCCACCGCCCCTTGTCCGGCTCGACCAGCGGCAGGTTCGTTTCCGGATCTGAGTAAGGACCGTCGATTGTCGCGAACGTCCCGGGCCTGACGCGGTTAGGGTCTCACAGGTTGCCCGGGTCGCCGACTCGATCCCCGGCCACAGATCACGATCCTCCCTCGCGCCGCCACAACTGCTCTTCCCCGGAAATCCTCGTCCTTACGCCGATCACCTTGGACGTCGAAGGCGCTATCCACGATCTGATCGGCATCGTCCACGTGTCCGCCCGCCGCGTCTTCATCATCGAGTTCCTCTTCGAAGGCTCGGCGGCAACGTCCGCCTGGTCATCCGGTTCTGAGTATCTCGCTGCCGAGACCAACACCGTGGCCCTGCCAGCGGTCGAGATGTAACGCATCGACGACCCGCCGGAGATGATGATCCACAGCCGTGCACCGTCAGTCGCTCTGGCCCACAAGACGAATAGTCCATCTGCGATCGGTTCTGGCGCGACGACTACGCCCTCGCCTTCAGCGTGCGCTCTGGGGTCGACGACGTGGTATCGGTCTTGGAGATCGATGTTCTTGCCGGCGACATCCGCATGGAAGACCCGACCCGCTAAGCCGGCAACAGATCCCGCAGGAAGCGCAGCCAGTTTCCGTGCATGATCGCCGCCACGGCCTCGTCCGAGTATCCCCGCCCGGACAGCATCTCGCCCACCCGCCCTAGGTCGCCGATCGTCTCCAGGTCATGTGGGGTCTGTTCCTTCCCGAAGCCGCCATCCAGGTCGGTCCCGAGCCCGGCGTTCCGCGTCCCGCCAGCCAAGTCGCAGACGTGCTCGATTTGATCAACCACCTTCTCCAGCGTCACCACGGCCGGGTCGGTTTCGCCCTTCACCCAGTCCGGGTAGAGCATCCACGAGTCCATCGCCGCCCCGATCACCCCGTCCCGCGCGATCACCGCCTTCAGTTGCGCGTCGCTCATCTGGCGTTCTCCCGGCACCAGCGCGCGGCAATTCTGGTGACTCGCCAGCACCGGCCCGTCAAAGGCCTCCAGCACCTCCCAGAACGCTTGATCGGCTAGGTGGGTCAGGTCCACCGCCATCCCCTGCGCCCGCATCGCGTCCAGCAAACCGCCGGCCCGCGGTAGCAGCCCGCCTTCCGTTCCCGTCCCGTGCGCGTAGCTGCTCACCCCGTAGTGCGACAGCGAGACCATCCGCAGCCCCTCGTCCCACCACCACTCCACCGCGCCTTCATCCGGGATCGGGTCCGCCCCCTCCATCGCCAGCACGTAGCTCACCGGCGCATTGTCTGGCGAATCCTGCCACTCCGCCACATGCGCATCCAGCTCCGTGGCCGTCCGTATCTGCCGCATCTCCCCGCCCCGCTCCAGGAGCCGGTAGTACGCCAGTTGCCCGGCCGCTCGCGCAAAGGCGATCCCCTGCGAACTGGCGTCCAGCCCGCCATCCTCGCGCCAGTTGTCTGAGGTCCGCGCGATCACCGTCGCAAAGCACAGCCCCACCCCGCCCCGCCGCATATCCGGCAACGCTACCGTGCCCCCGGCGCGCCCCTTCCGGGCCATCCCGGCTTCCAGCTCGCGGGTTTGGGCCACCGACCGGGTCAGGTCGCGATTCCAGATCAGCGCGTTCATGGCCAGGTCTAGGTGGCTGTCGACGAAAAACATCGGTCCGTTCCCTTGCGGTAGGGTGTCCCGCGCCATGATGACAGATGCCCCGACGCGCCAGTCTTCCCGCCGGCGCCATCAACTCGCGGCGAACGTAGTCACAATCACATCCCGCACCGGGTATTAGTTGGCTAAACTACTCTGGGCCCATAGCTCAGTTGGAAGAGCGCCTCAATGGCATTGAGGAGGTCGTCGGTTCGAGCCCGATTGGGTCCACCAGGGTAGGGAACAGCATGTATCTCACCGGCGTCCGCCGATCTGGTAACGCCGGTTTTGGTGCACACGGAGGCCAGTCCCGCGTGAAAACGCCAATGCTATCGCGATTGCCGCGCCGCCATCTGTTGCTCGTCTCTGGCGGGCTTGGGCTGGCCACGCTGGCCGTCGCCTGCGGCGCCGAAGCCGCCGCGCCGGCCAAGTCCATCGCCGCCGCCTCGGCCGCCGCCCCCCCGGCGGTTCCGACCGACGCTCCGGCTGCCACAACCGAACCCGCGCCCACCGCCGAAGCCTCCGCCTCGGCTACCGCCGCCGAAACTACTCCCGCAAGCGAAGCCCCCGCGCCGGTCGGCAACGCAGCCGAGACTTCCGAAGAAACTCCCACCGCCGCCGCATCGCCCCCGACCGCCGCCCCGGTCGCCGAATCCGCCCCCGCCGCGCCCACCTTTCCCCACCCCACCCCCTACAACCCCGACGACCGTGACTCCATCAAAGAGCGCTATTCCGAAGACGCCGCCCGCTTCGAGGCCGTCCTCGCCGCCGGCGTCCCGGTGCTCTGGGTCACCGATGCCATCTGGTGACCCAACTGTGCGCGCATGCGCCCCACCGTGCGTGGGTTGATGGATGAATACGCCGGCCGCGTTGAGATCCTGATCATGGATTACGACGACCGCGACCTCGACCCCTACCGGATGCAGTACGGCGCCACCGGGCACCCCTCCTTCGCCGCCATCAACGCGGCCGGTGAGGTCGTCGGCAATATCGTCGGGCCGGTTCCCCCGGAGAAGTTTCAGGCGCTCGTCGCACAGATCGCCCCGCTCGAATAGCTCCGGTACTAGTCGCGCGCCAGCCTTCCGCACCTACCCCAACGCCGCGATCCCCGGCAGCGTCTTCCCCTCCAGCACCTCCAGCGAGGCCCCGCCGCCGGTCGAGACGTGATCCACCGTGTCCAGCAATCCCAGCGCCTTCAGCGCCGCCACCGAATCGCCGCCACCCACAATCGTAAACGCCTGCGACCGGCCCACCGCCTCCGCCAGACCCCGTGTTCCGGCCGCGAACGCCGCCCGCTCGGCCATACCCATCGGGCCATTCCAGACGATCGTGCCGGCGCTTTCCAGGTGCCCGGCGAACAGCGCCACGCTCTCCGGGCCGATATCCAGCATGCTCCAGCCGTTCGGAACCTGCGTCGCCGGATGGATTTCCACACTCGCATCCTCCGAAGGATCGGCAGCCATCACCCCGTCCTCCGGCAGCACGATCTCCACGCCCTGTTCCTTCGCCAGCCGCAGGATCTCGCGAGCGTCATCCAGCAAGTCGGTCTCCACCAGCGAACTCCCCATATCGTGGCCCTGCGCCATCAGGAAGGTATTCGCCATCCCGCCGCCCAACAGCAGCGAATCCACCCGTCCCAGCAAGTTGCGCAGGACCCCCAGCTTTGTTGAAACCTTCGCCCCGCCTACCACCGCCACCAGCGGCCGCTGCGGATCTGCAAGCTTCCCGACCAGCATCTCGATTTCCGTTTGCAACAGGAAACCCGGATAGGCCGGCAGCGCCCCGGCCAGTCCCGCCACCGAAGCGTGGGCGCGGTGTGCCGCACCAAACGCGTCATTCACGAACACATCCGCCGCCGCCGCCAGTCGGCGCACAAAATCCGGGTCGTTTTCGGTCTCCCCGGCGTGGAATCGCACATTCTCCGCCAGAACGATCTCTCCCGGCGCCACCCGTTCCAGCGCCGCTCCGACCGCCGCTCCCACGCAGTCCTCCACAAACTCCACCCGGCGTCCCAGCCGCTCCGCCAGCGGTTCCGCCAGCACTCCCAGCGACATCGCCGGATCGGGCCGGCCCCGGGGCCGCTTGAAATGCGCCAGCACCAGCACTCGCGCCCCGGCCGCCGCCACATATTCCAGCGTCGGCAGCGCCGCCACCATCCGGGTGTCGTCGGTCATCGCCCCGGCGTCGTCGGTCGGCACGTTCAGATCCACCCGCACCGCCACCACCTTGCCTGCCAGCTCCGCCGACCGCAGATCGTTCAACGGTTACTCCCGGGACCCGCCCGGCCAGCCCGGCCCATCGGCCCGGCTAGTTCTTCGAGAGGAACGCCGCCATGTCCGCCAGCCGCGAGGCATAGCCCCACTCGTTGTCGTACCAGGCGGCGATCTTCGCCAGATTTCCGTCGACGACCATCGTCGAGCCGGCGTCCACGATCGAAGAGTGCTCGTTGCCCTTCAGGTCCAGTGAGACCAGCGGTTCATCCGAAACGTCCAGGATTCCCGCCAGCCAGCCTTCGGCCGCCGCGCGCAGCCGCGCGTTGATTTTGTCTGCCGTCGCCGACTTCTCCAGCAGGACCACGAACTCCACGATCGACACCGTCGGTGTCGGTACTCGGTAGGCCGCGCCGTCCAATTTGCCGTTCAGTTCCGGAATCACCATCCCGATTGCCCGGGCCGCCCCGGTCGAAGCCGGCACGATGTTCATCGCCCCCGATCGGGCGTCGCGTAGGTCCTTCTTCTGGGTATCCAGGATCGCCTGGCTACCGGTATAGGAATGCACGGTCGTCATCTGACCCTTCACGATCCCAAACTCGTTGTGCACCACGCTTACCGGTGGCGCCAGGCCGTTGGTCGTGCAGGAGGCGTTCGACACCACGTGGTGACTGGCGGCATCGTAGATGTCGTCATTCACGCCTAGCACGATCATCGCGTCGGCGTCGCCCGACGGGGCCGAAATCAACACCTTTTTCGCCCCGGCAGCGAGGTGCTTGCCGGCCATCGCCCGGCCCGTCCCCACCCCGGTGCATTCCAGGGCCACCTGCACATCCAATTCACCCCACGGCAGCTTCTCCCAATCGCGCTGTGCCAGCACCCGGATGTCCGCGCCGTCCACCGTCATGTGGTCGCCATCGACCTCCACCGTTCCCGGGTAGCCGCCGTAATTCGAATCGTATTTCAGCAGGTGGGCGTTGGTCGCCGCGTCGGTCAGGTCGTTGATGGCCACCACCTCAAGTTCCGGGTGGCGTTGAGCCAGCGTGCGAAACACCAGCCTGCCGATTCTCCCAAAACCGTTTATGGCTACGCGCATGAAAAATAGTCCCTCCATTGAAGATTCTGGATTGTGCCCAACTCTCGCACGTCCAGTCGGCGAAGTCGGTCGCAGTTGTGACTCTTAATTCTGGTTCTCTAAAACCCGGGGTTTCCGGGGATTGAGCCTGGCAGGTCCAGCACCCGCGGAGAGGCCGAAGCCCCCTCGTAGAGTTGCATCACTGCCTCGGCCAGGCGCTCGGGGTCATGGTGCTCCGGAGATTCCGCGTCAATTATGTCCGCCGAAACAACTTCCAGCCCACCCCGCTGCAGGTCTGCCTGCTCGCGTGGCGAAGCCGCCACGATGCGGATGTCGGTGTCCTCGTCGTTGCCCGGCACATCTGTTCGATTGTTCAAAACCACATAGTGGAACAGCCCCGGGCCGACGTGCTCGGTCAGAACGCGCACGTGGTCGCTCGGGCCGAAATCATCCGTCTCGCCCGACTCCGTCGCCACATTACACACATACACCTTCACCGCTCGCGAAGCCCGCAGCGCCGCCACAATATCCGGCACCAGCAGGTTCGGCAGGATGCTCGTGAACACGCTGCCCGGCCCGATCACCACCATGTCCGCCGCCAGGATCGCTGACACTGCGTCTTCATTGGCCGCTACGTGCTTCGGCTGCAGGAACACCCGTTTAATCTTGCCGCCCTCACCGATCCGCGACTCGCCCACCACGATCGTTCCGTCTTCCAGTTCCGCCGCCAGGTGCACGTCCGTCATCGAAGAAGGCGCAATCTCCCCTTGGATACGCAAAACCTGACTCAGGCTTTCGATCCCCTGGTCCATCCCCCCCTCGATATCGCGCATCGCCGCGATCAGCAGATTCCCGAGGCTGTGTCCCTTCAGTTCATCGCCCTGCTCGAAGCGATAGTGCACCAGCTTGGTCATCAAAGATTCCGAATCGGCCAGCGCCGTCAGGCAATTCCGGATATCGCCCGGTGGCATCAGCCCGAAATCCCGGCGCAACCGGCCCGAGCTGCCCCCGTCATCCGCCACCGTCACCACTGCCGTCAGGTTTGCCGTCAGTTCCTTCAATCCGCGCAACAGGATGCCCTGCCCGGTGCCGCCGCCCATGCTCACCACCCGCGGCCCGCGCTGCCGGATTCTTCCCTGGTAAATGATCTCCGCCACGTCCGCCCCGGGAGCGATCACCACGCTCAGCACCGATCGGAACAGCGCCAGCGTGCCCAGCACCGCCACCAGCACCCCCACGCCCGCCAGCCCGACCTCACGCCAGGGGTGCGGGATCCATTGCAGTGTCACCAGGTGCACCAGCCCGCCGGCCGACTCCGGCACATCGAAGGTGCGATATACGTAGGCCAGGAACATCGCCAGCGCCAGCGCCGCCACCGCCGTCCCAACTAGGACCAGCGCGATATAGCGCTTCACCCCCATCCCCACCGACAACCATCTGCGGGATCGAATTTGCAATGGGTTTAAGTTCCTGAACTACCTGAGGTGGTTCTCAGGTTAATCAAAGATACACATGCACCACATCCCACCCCACATCTCCCACCGCTTCCAAGGGCAGTGAATGTATACACCGTGACTGCCCATCTGTCACCTGTCTCACCCGTCATTGTGTCCGCAGGGCGGCATAGATTTTCCGGTACCGGGCGAAGCGTTCATCGTGGACATCCCCGGCTCCGTCCGTCGGTTCCACCACCGCCGCCACCGGCACCTTCGCTCCGCGCAGGTCTTCCACCGTGCATTTGCCCGCCGCCACCCGGCCCAGCAGCGCTGCCCCCAGCGGCGCCGCATCGGCCATCGCCGCCACCCGCAGGCGCAGCTTCGTCACATCGGCCAGTGCCTGTATAAAGCGCGCGCCACGCGCCTGGCTGCCCGTCACCACCGCCTCCTCCGCCGACAGGCCAAATCGATCGCGCATTGTCTCCAGCACCTCGCGCATCGCGAACGCGTTGCCCTCGATCCCGGCCAGCAGCAGCGCCCGGCGGTCCGTGCCCAGGGTCAACCCGTGCAGCGTCCCCTGTGCCGTCGGGTCCCACAGCGGGCTGCGCTCCCCAGCCAGGTGCGGCAGGAAGAACGGCGAGTCCCGCTCGATCTCCGCGTCCCCCACCAGTCCGTCCACCTCCGCCGGGTCCTTGGTAGCGATGTCCAGCAATCGCAGCAGCCAGTCCATGCTCGCCCCGCCGGTCACCGTCGCGCCCACCGCCAGCCACTGGCCGGTGACGATGCTGCGCCGCATCACGAACTCCGGCCCGAACCGCGGCCCCGCCACGGCGGTCGCCACCGCGTTTGTCGTTCCCAGCAGGAACCCCAATCGGCCCGGCTCCAGGATCGCCAGCGCCACCGCCGCGCAGGAGGAGTCATTCGCCCCGGCGCTCACCGGGATTCCCGGCTCCAGTCCCAGCGCTGCCGCCGTCGCTGCCGTCAACCTCCCGGCCGCCGCCACCGGATCCACCGGTTCCGGCAATTTTTCCAGCCCGACGTCCATCGCCTGCGCCGCCTCCGGCAGCCAGCGCGGTTCTCCTTGGTACGCAAACAGGCCTGTCGTCTGCGCGGCCGCATGGTCAATCGCGAACCGCCCGGTCAGCCGGTGCAGCAAGAACGTCGACGGGTGCCCCACCACCGCCGCCCGCGCGTAGGCCTCCGGTTCCTCGCGCTGGATCCAGCGCAGCACCGGCGCGCTGGCCATCCCCGGCGCCCAGCGTACCCCGGTCAGGCGCACCTGGGTCACCACGTTCACACGGGTCGCGATCTCGCGGGCGTCGGCCGACGCCCGCAGGTCTGAGTAAGCAATCGCCGGCCGCACCGGGTCGCCGGCCGTGTCCAGCAGCACCAGCGCCGGCCCCAGAGCGGAGAGCCCCACACAGCTGATCTCGTAGCCCTGCCGGCGGGCCTCCGCGGCTACCCCCCGCACCGCCCCGGCCGCCGCTTCCCACGCCGCCGCCAGGTCCATCTCCACAAGTCCCGGGCCCGGGTAGCTGAATCCTGTCGCCGCCGTACCCGTCGCCACCACCGCGCCGTCCTCGGCCACGGCCATCGCCTTGGCGTTCGTCGAGCCCAGGTCGATTCCCAGCGCCGCCCGTTCCTGTGTCACCTGCATGTCCCCGCGGGCCCCGGCCCGCGCCGCCGTCTCGGCCATTTCCCGACTGGAACCATACTTGCCCGGCCTAGACTGGGAAAATGATCCTCGGAACCCTTTCGGTGCGTCTACGGCTGCGCGGTAATCGCTCGCTCAAAGAAAAGCGACGGATCGTCAAGCGCCTCGTGATGCGCATCCACAATCGCTTCAACGTCACCATCGCCGAAGTCGGCGACAACGACCTGCACCAGTCCGCGATTCTTGGTGTGGCCTGCGTCGCCAACGACGCCGCTTACGTCCACTCGGTACTCGACCGCGTCCTCGGCACCATGGTCTCCATGCTTCCCGAAGCCGAATGCTCGCCCGAAACCCGTGAGATCATCCACCTCTAGCCACCGCCGGTACCTTTACCGTCCGGTCGCGCCGGTGATATAGTCGTCGCCCAGACTAGCACTAGGAATCACGCGCACCCGCGTCCTCAAGTTCTTCTCACCTGTATGGGCAGACCATGAAGCGAACCTATCAACCAAAAAACAGACGCCGCAAGCGGCGCCACGGCTTTCGCCGGCGCATGCACACCCGTGCCGGTCGCGCGACCATTCGACGGCGCCGCCAAAAGGGTCGCACCCGCCTCTCCGCCTAACATTCGCCAGGCGCTGGTCACAGCACCACTCACCAGAAAACGTTCCCGGGGGGTTTCGTGGCAAAACTCGGTCGATTGCGACGCCGCGCCGATTTTGGGCGGGTCCGTTCGGCGCGTGACGCCGTCAGTCTGAAGTCGATGCTGGTGTTCCGCGCTCCCGGGGAAACCGAAGAAACCCGCCTCGGCATCTCCGTCACCCGACGCACCGGCAACGCCGTCGTGCGCAACCGCATCCGCCGGCGCCTGCGCGCCGCCTTCGCCGCCGAGCTGGACCCCACCCTCGGCCCCCTCGACATCGTCGCTGTGGGCCGGCCGGGCGCGGTCGATCTGCCCTACGCCGATCTACGCCGCCACTGCCAGCGCGTTTACAGCGCGCGACTGCGGTCCCGGGCCGGCCGATGAAAACACTGATTCTCAAAGCCATCCGCGGCTACCAGGCCGCCATCTCGCCGTTGCTCGGCGGCGGCTGCCGTTTTTGTCCCAGTTGCTCCGAGTACACCTACGAAGCGGTCGCGACTCACGGTAGTTTCCGCGGCCTCTGGTTCGGTATCCGTCGCATCGGGCGCTGCCATCCCTTTAGCCGCGGCGGCCACGACCCGGTCCCGGCCGCGCACGACCGCGCCCACAACCACGAGGAGATCGCCTGATGCCCGGTTGGCAGAATTTCGTTGTCGACCCGCTGTCCAACTTCATCACCCTGATCGCCGAGAACGTCGGCAGTTTCGGCATCGCCATCCTGCTGATCACCCTCGCGATTCGGCTGGTCCTCCTGCCGTTGTCGGTGAAGGGCCTGCGCGCCCAGCGCGCCATACAGACCCTGCAACCCAAGCTGCAGGTGGTGAAGGACCGCGCTCGCGGCAACAAGCAGCGCGAGCAGCAGATGACGATGGAGCTGTACAAGAAAGAGGGCATCAACCCGCTCTCCGGTTGTCTCCCATTGTTGGTGCAGATGCCGGTCTGGCTCGCCATGTACGGCGGGCTGCTCACTCTCGGACACTGCGTCACCGACGCGGGAATCGTCGATATGGGCCGTGGCGGGCCGGGGTCTGACGTACTCATCGCGTGCGCCGCGGCCGGGGGCTCGATCCCGATCGACGAGCAATTCCTCTGGTTCAATCTCGCCCAGCCCGACGCCACGTTCGATATCCCCTTCCTCCCCGAAAGCTGGCCCGCCTACATCTCGGTGATGGCCCTGCTCAGCGGCGTCACCTTCTTCCTGCAGAGCTACATGACCCCCACCCCGACCACGGCCGGTTCCGGCGGTATCGCCGCCTCTATGCAATCGGTCATGAAGTTCATGCCGGTGTTCTTCGTGTTCATCGGCTGGTTCTTCTTCTCCGCCTTCCTGCTCTACTGGGTGTGGACGGGGCTGATCCAGATCGTCCAGCAATTCTTCTTCAGCGGTCTCGGCAAGCTCGAGAACAACCTGTCGCCCGGCACCGTCCGCCTGCTGACCCGGCTCGGCGCCGGCCGCTACGCCGGGGCCACCGCCGAGGTTGCCGGCGAAGTCGACTTTGAATCCCTCGATATCGAAGAACCCAAACCCGAAAAGAAAGTCCGCACCAGAAAACGTAGACGACGACGGAGGCGTAAACGTGGCTGATCAAGTTGAAACCACCGGCAAGACCGTCGAAGAGGCGGTCAAGCTGGCGCTGCTGGAGCTAAACGCGACCCTGGACGAAGTCGACATCAAGATCGTCGACTCCGGCACCCCGGGGCATCTGCTGGGCCTGGGTGCCCGCGAGGCCCAGGTACGGGTCAGCCGGCGTGATTCGCCCTACGTCGGCGATGACGAAGAAGAGGAAGCCGAGCTGCCCGCGCTGCCCCGCGAGCCGGCGCCGCGCCGCGAACCCGGCCCCCGCCGGGTGCGCCGGCCCCGTCGCGAGCCCCGGTCCAGGCCGGCCGCCAGC
>CAZVZW010000049.1:0-14445 GCA_964631365.1 uncultured Chloroflexota bacterium
GTGGCTCCGGGGAGGGGGATCGGGGCAGGGGTCCAGAATAGCGGTCCGGGGACTCTAGGCGGCGATCGTTTGCACGAGCATGAGAGCGGCGAGGACGATGAACAGGCCGACCATTGCCTTGCGCATGAATTCCATGGGGATAACGGCGGCCAGGCGGGCGCCGGCCTGGGAGCCGAGCAGAGTGCCAACGGCGCCGACGATGGCGATGGACCAGTCGATCTGGGCGGCGGGGAGGCGGATGAGGGCGGCGACGGTGCTGGTGCCGACCACCGTGACTACGCTGGTGGAGATGCAGACCCGGAGTGGCACGCCGATGATGCGGCGGAGGAAGGGGATGTTTAGTTCGCCGCCGTCAGCGAGGTAGCTGTAGATGCGGCCGCGGGCGGCGGTGAGGCAGGCGATTGCCAGATCGTTGCCGGCGCGCTCACGGCGCAGGATGGCGCTGGTGACGAAGAGCGTGGCAGCAGCGACGGCGGCGATCAGGATCCCGACCCAGGCGATGGCGTCGGCCTCGGCGACAAGAAGGTATCCGGCGAGCGCCACAGTGGCCAGAACCACGGCAACGGAGAGGGTGCTTACGCTACGGATTCCATCCTCTCGCTCCTCACTCGACCCGAAAGTCTTCTACCCGCGACCCGAGAATAGCTCCCGGACTCAGTGACAATACCTCCGTTCTGTAGGCCGACGGCGCGTCTAGTCGGGCAGAATAGCCAGCGCACGGATCGGCGATCCACTGCCATCCTTGATCGGCAGCGGCAGGCCGATGAATTCAAACCGGTTACGCGAGATGTCTTCGAGCCGGACCAGGTTCTCGATGATGTAGACCGGTTCCTTGCCGATCCACGGGCGCAGCAGGAAGTTGACATGCGCGGAGAGGACTTGGTTGGTGTCCAGGTTGGCGGTGTCGACGCCGATCAGGACGACCTTCCGCTCGAGGAACCAGGCCGGCGCATGGTAGCCGAGCCCGGGGTGGATGGGCGCGTAGCTGGCGGAACTGGCGTTGGGCCCGTAGGCGTTGGCGGCGGCGTGGCCGGTGTGCAGAATCACGATGTCGCCGGGGCGCACGGTATCGCCGGAGCGGGCTTCGGCGGCGTCCAGGTCTTCCGACGTGATGACGTGGCCCCAGTCGTCGCCGACCTCGGACCGCAGATCCAGCAGGATCGCGTCACCCATGCAGATTTCGACCGGGATGGTGGTGGCGTCGCCGGCCTCGGATCGGCCGTCGAAGTGCAGCGGCGCGTCGATGTGGGTGCCCATGTGGGTACCAAAGAGCACCTGCTCGCTCTGCTGGCCATGGCCCTGTCCGTGCTGGCCGGCCTCCAGAGGCAGACCGTCAAAAAGCGGCGGCAGGTCGCCGCTCCAGAGGTGCTCCTGGTACCACTGGGTGACGTTGTGAGTCTGGTTGGTCCAGAGCAGCGGGGCGCGGGGGTGGAAGGGGGCGTTCTGGACCATGCCTTCTTCGATGGTGGCGGTCAGGTCGATGATCTGGCGAGGCATGGGCCGATTCCTTTCCAGTGAATTGATTCTGCGCAATCAGTCCTAGGGCACTAGGCAATCGCCGAATACCCATCCCTCGCGCGCCTCGGGCAGGTCCTCGCTGCGCGATTCGAGCGTCGCCCCGGGCAGTTCGCGGACCGTCGCCTGGAGTCCGCGCCACTCGTCGATCCCTTCGAAGCCCGAAGACCGCTCGGTCAGCCCTTCAATGAAGTAGTGGGTGGGGATGACGACGCACGGATCGAGACGGTTGGCCAGGCGCTCAGCCTCGGCGGCGCTGAGGATCAGGCCGGCGTCTTCGACCGGCACCACCAGGATGTCGAGCCGGCCGATTTCGTTGCGCAGGCACTCCGACAAATTCGCCTCGTTGTCACCCATCAGCCCGATGCGCAAACCGGCCGTTTCGAGGACGAAGATGGTATTGAAGTAGTCGATGTCGCGGCCGAAGCGAGCCGAGTGCCGGCCGGTAAGCCCGCGGATGCGGAAGTCGAGGCCGGCAAGTTCGCCCTCAGCGTCGAGAAGTCGCGGTTGGCCGAGCGCAGACTCGGAGCGGTCATGGTCGGCGTGGGGATGGCTGACCAGCAACACATCGGCCGCGACGTTCGCGCACTCTCGCTTGAACCACTGGCGGCCGTCGGGCCAGTTGCGGTAGGGATCGACCAGGATGCGCTGCCCGGCCGGGGTGGTGAAGCGGAAGGCACAGTGGCCCAGGTAGTCGATGGTGAGCGCACCGGTTGTTTCACTCATATCGGCGACCTCACGGTTGGCGGCGGTGGACTCGGGGCCATTATCCCCCACCGTCCCGGCGAGTGCCGTCAGGGAGTCACCACGGCCTTGATGCACTCGTCCTTGGCGTCGCGGGCGAACTGCAGGGCGGCTTCGGCCTCATCCAGCGTGAAGTGCCGCGAGATGAGCTTCGCGACGTCGATCTTGCCGGCGGCGACCAACTCGATCCCCCGGGCATAGGTGTGTGCGTAGCGGAACGAGCCGACGACATCGAGTTGCTTGATGATGAATTCGTTGGTGTCGATGGCGACGACCTCGGCGGCGACGTGGCCGACCAGGACGATCGTGGCCCCGGGAGCGGCGATGCGGGTCGTGGCGGTCGTAGCGGATTCCGCGCCGGCGGTCTCGATGACGATGTCGAAGCGGCCGGCGTAGTCGGTTTCGAGCGCGATCCGGGCGACGTTGACCGCCGCCGCGGCGCCCAATTCCATAGCCTTCGCGACCCGGCTGTCGAGGATGTCAAAGAGAGTGACATCGGTGATGCCCTGAGCGGTGAGGGCCAGCAGGACGGCCAGCCCGATGGGGCCGGCGCCCAGCACGGCGACGCGCTGCCCGGAGTGGGCGCCGGAGCGCTCAACCGAAAACAACCCGACCGATAACGGCTCCATCATCGCGGCTTCGTCGAAGGTCATCGAGTCGGGGATCTTGTAGCAGTAGGCGGCCGGGTGGGCGATGTACTCGCAGAAGGCGCCGTGGACCGGTGGGGTCGCCATGAAGACGACATCGGGGCAGAGGTTGTAGCGGCCGGAGCGGCAGTAGTCGCATTCGGCGCAGGGGACACCGGGCTCCATGGAGACCCGGTCGCCTAGAAGAAGATCGGAGACCTCGGCGCCGACTTCCACGACCTTACCGGCCGACTCGTGTCCCAGGATGAGCGGCTCTTCGACGACGAACGAGCCGATGCGGCCGTGCTCGTAGTAATGAACATCGGAGGCGCAGACGCCGACCGAGGCGACCTTCACCAGAACGTCGCGGGGACCCGGGGCGGGCCGAGAGATGTCGCGGATGGAGACCTGATTGGCGCGGTCGAGGTAGGCGGCTTTCATGATTTGACCTGCGGTTCAGTGGCGCCGGGCGGCGAGGACTTTGTCCGGTGTTGATGCTGGTATTATGCTCCGTTTCACGGACCCGATGACGCTGGAGATTGCGTTTCTTGGCGATGAACGAGCCTACGCAGACACCTGAAACCGAGGAGGAGCACAGGCAACGGCGGCGGGTGGTGCTGGTGATCCAGTTGGTGACGCTGGTGGCGGTGCTGGGAGTATCGGTGGCGGCGATCCCGCTGGCCGACGCCCTGATGCGGAATCAGACCGAGGGATACCTGGCGCTATTCATGGCAGCGGTGCTGAGCGGGGCGCTGTTCATGTTGCCGGGGTTTGGCTGGGCCGCCATCGGGGCCTTTGCAATCGCCTTCGAGAACTGGTGGCTGCCGGCGATCATAGGGACGACCGGCCAGGTGATCGGCGAGATGTACTCCTATTTCCTCGGGTATACCGGCTCGCGCTGGATTCAACGCAACCGCTGGTACTTTCGCATCCAGGGCTTCCTGCGGATTCACGGATTCGTGACGATCCTGGTCCTCGCGGCGACGCCAAATCCGATTTTCGACATCGCCGGGGCGGTGGCCGGGGCGGCGCGGTTCGGCTGGCAACGCTTCATCGTCGCCTCCTGGCTCGGGCGGCTGGCGAAGAACGTGACGATCTCGGCGCTGGCGATCCTGGGGGCGGACGTAATCCTGGACATCATCGGTGCCTAAGGCACACTCCATTCTGAATCCGTATTCGCGAAGTGGTGCGATCGGCATACCCCGGGACTGATGCCGGCTCCCATACCCTGATGGTGTTGATGCGATCGCCGGTTCGCGATTCGAGCGCAAGTAAGTTGGCAACCCGGTGCAGGGACTACATCGCGACACTTGCCCCGGTTCCGGGTAGCCGCTCATAATCCAGACCGCGTTGTCGTGGTGTGACCGGGAGCCGGTAGATATGAAGATCGCCGTGGGGCAGCTGCGAAGTCTGGATAACGAGGCACTGGCCTACGCGGCGCAGTTGGGGGCGACCGGAATTCAGCTGAACAACCCGGACCTGCCCGGCGCAGAGCGCTGGGAGTTCATGGACCTGCTGAACCTGCGTACGCGGATCGAGGACGCCGGACTCGAACTGTTCGCCCTCGAAAACACGCCGAACTCGTTCTTCGATAAGGCGATGCTCGGCCTGCCGGGCCGCGACGAGCAGATCGAGAACTACGTCGAAACGATTCGCAACCTGGGCCGGGCCGGCGTCCCGATCTTGGGCTTCCACTGGATGCCAAACTCGGTCTGGCGGACCTCGCGGACGACCCCGGGGCGGGGCGGGGCGCAGGTGACCTCGTTCGACATGGACCTGGCCGCCGACGCGCCGCTGTCGTTCGACCGCGAGTACAGCGCCGACGAGATGTGGGCAAACCTTGAATACTTTCTGAAGGCAGTCGTGCCGGTGGCCGAGGAGGCCGGCGTCAAACTGGCGGCGCACCCGGACGACCCGCCGGTCGAATCGCTGGGCGGGGTGGCGCGGATATTGAAGGATCGCGAAGGTTTCGAGCGGATGCTGGCCATCGTCGACAGCCCCAACCTGGGCCTGGACTTCTGCATGGGCTGCTGGTCGGAAATGATGGGGATGCAGTGCCTGGAGACGATTCGCGACCTCGCCGGGCGCGACAAGATCTTCTACGTGCACTTCCGCGACGTGCAGGGGACCGCCGGCAAGTTCCAGGAGTGCTTCCTGGGAGAGGGCAACGTGGACGTGGCCGAAGCCATCCGCACACTCCGCGCGGCCGGATTCGACGGCTACCTACTGGACGACCACGTGCCCGGCATCGTCAACGACGCCGGCTACGGCTACCGCGCAAGAGCACACGCAATCGGCTACATTCAGGGACTTATCGCCGGGACCGCATAGCTGAGCGGGAACAGGGAGCGCCACGTATGAGAATCCTACGACCGTCGCAGGTGAAGTTCGGGACCGAGGCCGAGCCGGGACGCGACTACGGCGACCGCGTGCGCCCGAAACCGCCCCGGATCTACAACGGCCTGCGCGGGGTGCGGACCTGGAACAAGGACAAGGCTTGGGCCGGCTACACCCTGTTTTCGTCGGCGTTCGGGGACACCTCTTACCTGGTCGACATGAACGGAAGGGTGGTGCATTCGTGGCCGGTGGTGCACAACCAGTGGGGCGAGTTGAACCCGGACGGATCGCTGTTCTGGGACAACTACTTCGGCGGGCTGTTCGAGTCCGACGTCGACGGCAACCTTGTGTGGACCTGGCACGGGCGAGTGCATCACGACTACCACCGCTACCCGGACCGCGACGCCATCATGACGCTGTTTCAGCGCGACGCCGACCGGCCGGACATCTTCAGCCGCGGGCCGATCCAGGACGACCTGATCTTGCAGATCGACCGCGACAGCATCGTGCACTGGGAATGGCACCTGAGCGATCACATCGATGAGCTGGTCGAACTGGGCGGGCTGGAGCTGCCGCGTAACCAGGCCGACTGGGCACACACGAATACACTGACGGTGCTGCCGGACAACCCGATCGGCCGCGAGGACGTCCGGTTCCGTGAGGGCAATTTCCTGCTGAGCCACCGCTCGCTGGACATCATCTCGATCGTCGACCAGGACTCCAAAGACATCGTCTGGGCCTGGGGCCTGGGTACGCTGGACGGCCAGCACCAATCACAAATGCTGGACAACGGTCACATCCTGCTGTTCGACAACGGGACGCTGCGCGGTCACTCGATCATCCGCGAGTTCGATCCCCGCGAGCCCGACAAGATGCTGTGGACCTACGAGGACCCGGAGAACTTTGCCAGTCCGTTCCGCGCCGGCCAGCAGCGGCTGCCAAACGGCAATACGTTGATCTGCGAGTCCGACTGCGGGCGGATGTTCGAGGTGACGCCGGAGAAGGAAATCGTGTGGGACTACTACTCGCCGTTCTTCGGCGGGCAGCTGGTGAACGTCTACCGAGCGCAGCGCTATGCACCGGAGTTCGTGGAGCCGTGGCTGGACCCGGGGATCCTGGCGCATTCCAGAGAGGGCGAGTACCGCCGGCCCAAACAGAGCTGGACCGCTGACTCGCCGAAGGAGCGCTAGGCGGCGACAACGTCCCGGCGGTTCCCGGCACGGCGGCACAGAGAAGGAGGGCCGAAGTGGAATGGCCCCGGTTGAGCCGGAACGACCCGACGATCGAGTGGTTGCTAGAAGCGGCCGACCCGGCGGTGCGCCACCTGGCGCTGACTGATCTGCTGGATCGCCCGGCCGGCGATCCGGAGGTGCGGAAGGCCCGGGGCGAAGTCGCCACGGACCGGCGTGTCATGGACCTGCTCGGCGAAGAGCATCCCGACGCGAAGGGCGTCGCCGGCGGCTACCAGAAGTTCCGCGGCGTCCACTGACGGCTGGTGTCGCTGGTCGAGTTAGGACTGCTGGCCGGCGACCCGACGGCACTGGCGATGCTGGATTTCTACGCCAGCGACCGCCACCGCAAGCGAATCCCGACCATCGACGGATTGGTGCGACGCTGCGTGTCGCAGGAGGGCAACGTGCTGGCGGTGGCCTGCCGGCTGGGCATCGCCGACGATCCGCGGGCACAGCTGCTGGCGAATTCGCTGGTCGAGTGGCAGTGGCCGAACGGCAGCTGGAATTGCGACGTGAACCCGGCGGCGCGGCATTCGTCTTTCAACGAGAGCCTGATCCCGATCTGGGGCCTGGTCGAATACCACCGGGCGACCGGCGAAGCGAGCGCCCTCGAAGCGGCGAAGCGGGCGGCGGAGTTGCTGCAACGCCACCCGATGTTTCGCTCGGATCACACCGGTGAAGTCATCGACCCGGCCTGGCTGCGCCTGCGCTACCCGTCGTACTGGCGCTACGACGCGTTACACGGCCTGCTGGTGCTGAGCCGCGTGGGCCGCTGACCGACCCACGCGTGGATGATGCCCTTGGCCCGGTCGCCGGGAAACACCGCAAGGACGGGCGGTGGTGGCCGGAGGGCTATCACTGGCGCCGACCGGGCCTGCGCGGGTCGGGGTTAGAGATGACCGACTGGGGCCGTCGCGAGCCCAGCAAGACGATCACCCTCAACGCGCTGCAGGTGCTGAAATCGGCCGGGCGATTGGCAGCCGGCTAGTTCTCCTTGCCGACCGGGCAGACACTCAGGCAGGTGGTCGAGCAGCCGTAGTCGGAGCAGCGGAAGACGTTCTTCCAGTAGCTGCCATCGATGGCCCGGCTGGGGCAGCGCTTGATGCACTCCTTGCAGTCCTGGCAGCCGGCATAGTGGCGCTCTTCGGGCGGCTCACCGGCGGGCAGTTCGAGGTCTGTGATGATGGCGGTAACCCGGAAGCGCGGGCCGTATTCCGGAGTCAGGATGCAGCAGTTCATACCCAGCTGGCCCATACCGGCGGCGAACATTGTGGGCAAGAAGTAGAACGGCGCGGTCTTGAAGCGGGGCTCGGGCTTGACGGCCGGGAAGTAGAACGTGCGGTGGCCCTCGGCGCGTATCTGCGCGGCGAGGCGGTAGGCGATCATGTGGATCTCGTGGGTCAGCATGTCGTCTTCGGGGCCGTGGTAGTAGCGTTCGGCGCCGGCCGGGGGGTGCTGCTCGGCAGAGTCTCCGAGGGCCGCGTCCATGGAAGCTTCGCGGTGAATCTCGGCCAGCCAGGGCTTGGCGATGGTCTCCTGGATTTCGGGGCTGAAGGGCAGACCGAGGATGATGATCGAGCGGGCGCCTTCGACGAACTTGTCCGGCGAGGGCTTGCGTGGAAAGAGTCGATTAAAAGTCTCGACCGAGGCGACACCGTAGATCTCGGTGCCGAGTTCGCGGGCGGCGGTTTCGACCTGCTCGCCGGTTTCCTGGATGGTGTCGAGTTGCAGCGCCATGTGGGGTCCCCTTCCCTAACGGTACGTGAGGCGATATTAGCGGACCTCGCTGGGTTTGCTAGCCACCGTGCCGGCAAGAGAAAGCGGTCAGGGATCACCCTTGCCGCCCCGGCGCAAGAGCGCCATCGGTGATGGCCTGCGATAATGGGGTATGAAGATCGAACCGCCGGGTAGCCAGGGCCGGGAGCCGGGCGCGCGCAGTGGGTTTGTTGAGCGGGTGCGGGCGGCCGGCCGGGGCGTTGGCAGCCGGCTGGAGTCGGCCGAGCAACGGCTGCCGGGTCCGCTGCGAGCGCTGGTGAAACTCATCCGCCGGACCGGACGCGAGTTCGAGGAAGACGACTGCGCAACCCACGCGGCGGCGATCGCTTATCACACGTTCTTCGCCCTGTTTCCGCTACTACTGGGCGCGGGCGTGATCGTGTCGTATTTCTCTTTCGGACAGCAGGCCTACGAGTCGCTGCTGGACGCGTTGAACCAGGCAATTCCGGCCGGCGAGAGCCTGATCGCCGACGCCGGCAACGGCTCCGGGGATTTCCGCGGCTGGGTTGGCCTGGTGGCGTTCGTGGCATTGCTCTGGTCGGCCTCGCGGTTGTTCGCGGCCCTGCGGCGGGCATTGACGGTGGCCTGGGACGCGGACCGGCATCATCGCCTGGTGCACGGCAAGCTGGTGGACCTGTTCGCGGTGTTGGTGTTGCCGGGGCTGGCGATCGTGTCCGTAGGGGCTTCGGGAATGATCGACGCGGCAAGGTTCGTCGTGGAGCAGGCAGGCCAGACGATCCCGGTGATCGGCTACTTCGCCACCGGGTCAGGAGCCGGGGTGGTCGGGCGGTTCGTGCCCCTGGCTGTCAGCACGCTGGCTTTCGCGCTGACCTACGTGCTGCTGCCCAACACGCCGGTGCCCTGGCGGGAGGCGCTGCCGGGAGCGGCGCTGGCGGCGGTGCTGTTTGAGATCTTAAAGGTCGGATTCGCCTGGTACGCGACCAACGTGGCGACGTTCAACGTGGTCTACGGCTCGCTGGGGACGGTGATCGCGGTGATGCTATGGATCTACCTGTCGGCGATTGTGCTGCTGGTCGGGGCGGAATTCGCGACCGAGTTCTACCGAATGCAACACCGAGAGCTCGAGGTGGCGAGGGAGGGGTAGGCGGGTGCCGGGAATCGAGCGCTGGCTGGTCCCGGTGGGCGTCGTGCTGCTGGTGGTGGCGCTGGCCCTGCTACTGGCGTGGCTGTTGCAGCGGAGCCTGATCTATTTCCCCTCGGGCGGCACGCCGGGTCCGGTGGCGGCGCTGTTGCCAGATGGCGAGGCGGTGACGTTCGTGACCGAGGACGGAATTGTCCTGCGGGCTGGTTCGTGCCGCCCCGCCAACAACCCCAAACAGAACGGGCTGTGCCCGCTGCGCCTGCGGTGCTGGTGTTCAACGGCAACGGCGGGAATCGCGCACTACGGGCGCCGCTGGCAAAGGCGCTTACCGAGCTGGTGGGACCAGTTGGCGTGCTGCTGTTTGACTACCGCGGCTACGGCGGGAACGCCGGCAGCCCGTCGGAGGAAGGGCTGGCGCGGGATGCGCGGGCGGCGCTGGGATACCTGGGAAGCCGGGCGGGCATGGACCCGGACCGGATCGTCTGCTTCGGGGAGTCGCTGGGCGGCGGTGGCGGTGGAATTGGCGCGGGAGCGCCCGCCGGCGGCCTTGATTCTGCGGTCGCCGTTCACCTCGTTGGTGGACATAGCTGGCGCGTACTACCCGTTCCTGCCGGCGGGCTGGCTGCTGACGGATCGCTTCGCTTCGATTGAAAAGATCGGCGCGGTAACAGCCCCGCTGCTGGTGATCGTGGGGGCGGACGACCGGGTGGTCCCGCCGGAGCAAAGCCGGCGACTCTTCGCGGCGGCGAAGCGAGCGGAGCGGCTGCTGGAGATCGCCGGCACCGATCACAACGACTACGCGCTGCTGGCGAGCGAGGAACTGGTGGGCGCGGTGGTGGAGTTTGTCGAGGTGGCCCCGGGAGACAAGGGCGGCTAGCGGGAAGTGGTGTGGGGCGGGGCGGTAATGATGACCCGCAATCCAGCCTCGTGATCCCGCTCTTCCTCGACGAAGCGGGCCAATCGCCGCGGATCGGGATCCGGATCGGTCGTGACCAGGTAGCCGGCGGTCCAGAGGGCGGTGACCGCGCGCAGCTGGCGGAACTCAGCGCGCAAGGTGCGCTCGGAGCCCTCCTTGAGCGCCAGCGCGAGATCGGTCGGGGCGATGGTGGGCGGGGCGGCCACGCGGAATAGGACCGAGTCGGCGGCGCAGCCGATGTCCAGTAGGTCGGTATCAAACTCGGCGGCGAGACGTGAAAGGCGCTCCTGCAGGCGCAGGCCGATGGCGTCCTCGACGACACAGCCGCGCCGGTAGGTGCAGAACGCGAAGGTGTAGCGCAGCCGTCCGTCCTCGGTCGTCATCGCAGGCCTCCGGTCGAGCTCCCCGATTGCGCCACGCTCCGTGTTGCGGCCTTATGTTAAGCCCCGGCATCAATGTCGGGGGTGATGCTTCCAGAATGGTGGCCAACCTGCTAACTTCCCCGCACAATAAGAACCAGTACCCCGTGGCCCGTGGCGGGGGGCGAGAGCGATCCTGATGAGCAGCAGCGGTTCCATCCTCGAAAGCACATCTCCGGACACACCCCTGGCCAACCTGATCGGCGGCGAATGGGTCCTGTCACAGGCGACCGAGACGGTGGCGGTGACGAATCCGGCCACCGGCGAGACCATCGCCACCGTGCCGCTATCGACCCCGGCCGAGGTCGACGCAGCGCTGGCGGCGGCCCAGGCGGCATACCTGGAATGGCGCAAGGTACCGGCGATCAATCGCGCCCGCTATCTCTTCCGGCTGCACCGGCTGATTGAAGAGAATTTCGAGGAGCTGTCGCGGATCTGCACGATCGAGAACGGCAAGACCCTGGAGGAATCGCGCGGCGAGGTGATCCGCACCCTCGAAAACGTCGAGACGGCGGCTGGGATACCGTCGCTGCAGATGGGCGACTTCGCGGCCAACATCGCATCCGGCTTTGACGAGACCATGATCCGCGAGCCGCTCGGGGTCTTCGCCCAGATCGCGCCATTCAATTTCCCGAGTATGGTGCCATGGTGGTTCGCGCCCTACGCACTGGCCACTGGCAACAGCTACGTGATCAAGCCTTCGCCGCAGGCACCGTTGAGCCAGATGGAACTCGCCCGGCTGGTGCTTGAGGCCGGGTTCCCGCCGGGGGTGTTGACGATTTTGCACGGGGCCACCGCGGTCGGCGAGGCGCTCTGCGCGCACCCGGAAGTCCAGGGAGTGTCCTTCGTCGGGTCGACGCCGGTGGCGCGACGGGTCTATGCGGCTGTGGCGGCCAACGGCAAACGCGCCCAGTGCCAGGGCGGGGCCAAGAATTTCCTGGTCGTGCTGCCCGACGCGGTGATGGACGCGGCAGTGTCGAACATGATGGGCTCCATCTTTGGCTGCGCCGGAGAACGCTGCCTGGCCGGATCGAACATCATCGCCGTCGGCGACGCCTATGAACCGCTGAAAGAACGCCTGGTGGCGACCACCGAGGCGATTGCACTGGGCGACGGACTCGACCCGGCGACCGGGATGGGGCCGGTGATTTCTAGGGAGGCGCAGGAGCGGATCGTCGGCTACGTCGATAGGGCGGTGGCCGAGGGCGCGACGGCGATTGTGGACGGGCGCGGGGCGACCGTCGCGGGCAATCCGGATGGTTACTGGGTGGGCCCGACGCTGCTGGAGGGCGTGACTATGGACATGAAGATCGCGCGCGAAGAGGTATTCGGACCGGCGGTGAACCTGATCCGCATGGACACCCTGGACGACGCAGTCGCGGCGATCGAGTCATCCGAATTCGGCAACGCGGCGTCGATCTACACCAGCCACGGCGGGGTGGCGCGGGAGTTCGCACAGCGGGTGGACATCGGCAACGTCGGCGTCAACGTCGGCGTCGCGGCGCCGATGGCGTTCTTCCCGTTCAGCGGCCGCAAGGCGTCGTTCTTCGGCGACCTACACGGGCAGGGCGGCGACGCGGTGCAGTTCTTCACCGACGCCAAGGTAGTCATCACGCGCTGGCCGGAGCGCACCGACGGCCGCGAGCCGTGGGACTAGGGTCCTTTCGGGACCTATCCCACAGGGACTTTCTTTAGGACGGTGGTCGGGCGGCGACACAAGACTGAAGTGCGGATTGTCGATGGTCCGGGACGGGTTGGTGGTCCAGGGCAGGCAGCGGCAACGGAATTGAACCAGGTTGTCGACGCTTTGCAGGGACGCATTGAGGACCAGGGCAAGAGAGTCGAGGCGCTTGAGAATCTACTTGACCAGGAGCAACGGCTTCACCGGGGGACTCAGCAGCAGCTTGAGCGCTTGCTGCCCGCTCCGAGAGATACCCGGGGCTGGGTGAAGCGGCTCTTTGGAGGTAGCGAATGAGTGCCATCCCTTCGGCCGGGGAGCTCGCCGCGTATGTCGTCTACCTAGCGGCCGTCGGGGGCATCCTTCTTGGGCTCTGGAAACTTCTTGCAAGGTTCATGGAGGGCACTGCGGTGAGGATTGCCGTGGGGATAGTAGGCGTCATCCTTCTTCTCATGGGGCTGCTAGTAACGGTGGACCTCGAACTTACCCGGCCACTGAACACGACGAGCAACTATGTCCATCGTCCGGTACAGGTGGGGCTTAGTCGCGGATGGGTCCAACCTTGGATAGAGAGTAACCGCCTTGAAAGCGAAGAGAATGACGAGCGCGAACGACTTCACGAGTTCCTGGTTGCCTGCCTGGCGGGCGGTGGGGACTGGCATGGCCCAGGGGAGAGATATTCGGTCTCCAGGTTCCCCAGGGTGGCTGCTGGCCCCGACGGAGTATGCACCCATCGATGAAGCGCCTCGGTGGCATCGGTGTGGCTCTGGTGTGGCTCTATTGCGACAGCGCTTGTTTTGGACCCCTTAGGCGCGATGCGACGCCCATATAGTTAGCTAAACTAGGCTGTCTCCCAAAAACTGAGAATTGCACCCGAGCGCCCTTGAGTGGGGAGAGGTAAGGGGAGGGGTATATCTACCATCCCCGGGGATGATTGAAGGCTCGAAATCTCCGGCGCAATGGAGGCCTACCAGGGGGCGGGTAGCGTACCCTAGACGGAAACCTCATCCCCCCGGACATCGGCCGACCGATACACCGCGTCGACGAACTTGTGGACGCGGAGGGAATCCTCGAGGGTGGCGTATTCAGCGGTCGGGCGGCCCATGACAGCGTTGACAAAGTTCGTACCGGGGCCCGGGTAGTAGTCGTCGCCAATGCCGTCGGGATTGGCTTCGACGGTGGTCTCGCCGGTCGCGTAGTCGTTGGTGAACACGGTCGGCTTCATGAAGGCCTCCGGCCCGACCGAGCGCAGCATGATTGCGCCCTTGTCGCCATAGAAGCTGATGTCCTCCCACAGGTAGCCAGCGACGGCGGGGCCGAGTCCGGTGGTAAACACCGAGCCGATCGGGCCGTCGCGGAACTGAAAGCTGACCCCGGCCGTGACATCGACCTCGCTGCCCATGCAGTCGATGTGGGCGGAGAGTTTGCTGGTATCCTTACCGATCGCGTGGTGGATGAAGTCCAGAGTGTGCGCGCCGGTGTCCATGATGAAGCCGCCGCCGGCCATCTTCTTCGCCGTGCGCCAGGTGGTGCGGTTGCGCTCAAACCAGTTCTCGGTGTGGGTCAGCGAGACGCCGTGGATGTTGCCGATCTTGCCGTCGCGCAGGGCCTTCACGATCCCCTGGTAGACCGGGATGAAGCGGCGGTTGTACGACACCAGGACGACCTTGCCGGTCGCGTCACGCTTCGCGATCGCGGCCTCGACATCGGCGGGACTGGCCCCGGCCGGCTTTTCGGTCTGAACGTTGCAGCCGGCGTCGAGGGCATCGATGATCTGCGCGCTGTGGAAGGCATGCGGCGACGAGATCAGCACCGCGTTAGCACCGGACTTGTCCAGCAGGTCGCGGTGGTCGGCATACTCGGGAACATCGGCCAGGGAGGGGTGGGGTTCTTTGGCGGCCTTGATGGCGTCGGCGTTGGGGTCGGCCAGGCCGACGATTTCCACATCCGACTGGCCCATGTAGACCGGCAGGTGGAGCATGCCGACGATGCCACCGCATCCGATGAGGCCGAGCCTAATATCCGCCATGTCGCTACCCGCTTTCCGGAGGTGCCTGATTCGCGCCGAGCGGCACTCAGTGTAGCCGCTTACAAAAGGGG
>CAZVZW010000050.1:0-7468 GCA_964631365.1 uncultured Chloroflexota bacterium
CCGCCGGTGGTGTGACGGTAGCGACGTGGCTGGCATAATGTCAACGGAAGGGAACTAGGTACGGACACGCGGTGGAGATGGGGCCGGATTACGGGAGCGGGCAACGCGCGGTCGGGGATTGTTACTACTGAGGAAGATGGTGATCATGGCGGATGGCCAGGGCATCGCGGAACGGGTGATCGAGAACGTCGAACGGGTGATTGTGGGGAAGCGCGAGGCGGTGGAGAAGGTACTGGTCGCGATGGTTTCGCGGGGGCATGTACTGATCGAGGATGTGCCGGGGATGGGGAAGACGACGATGGCGAAGGCGTTTGCCCAATCGATCGGCTGTGAGTTCCGGCGGATTCAGTTCACCCCGGACCTGCTGCCGAGCGATATCGCGGGGGTCTCGATCTACAACCAGAAGACGGGGGAGTTTGAGTTTCGGCCGGGGCCGATCATGGCGCAGATCGTGCTGGCGGACGAGATTAACCGGGCAACACCAAAGAGCCAGTCGGCGCTGCTGGAGGCGATGGAGGAGCGGCAGGTGACCGCGGACGGGATTACGCACAAGATGGCGGACCCGTTCCTGGTGCTGGCGACGCAGAACCCGATTGAGTACGAGGGGACGTTCCCGCTGCCGGAGTCGCAGCTGGACCGGTTCTTCATGCGGATCACGCTGGGCTATGTGGACCGGGAGGCGGAGCTGGAGATAATTGATTCACAGTTGACGTCCCATCCGCTGGAGTCGATTGAACAGGTGATCGATGTGGTGGATCTGCTGCAGATACAGGAGGAGGCGAAGGCGGTGTACGTGGACCAGCGGGTGCGCGAGTACATCGTGGACATCGTGCGGCTGACGCGGGATCACTCGGATATCTACCTGGGGGCAAGCACGCGGGCGGGCCTGGCGCTGTTTCGGGGGGCACAGGCGATGGCTGCGCTGCGCGGTCGCGACTACGTGGTGCCGGACGACGTGAAATCACTGGCCGGCGAGGTACTGGCGCACCGGCTGATCGTGAGTCCGGCGGCGCGGATCCGCAACCTGGATACCCGCGATACGGTGGAGGAGATTCTGGATTCGCTACCTGTACCGGGGGCAACAGCAGCTTGAGCGCCGGGCTGGCGGTGGGCGAGGTAGCCGGCTGGGGCTGGTGCGGGGTGGCTGCGAGCCAGAACG
This sequence comes from uncultured Chloroflexota bacterium, assembly GCA_964631365.1. Lineage (GTDB taxonomy): Bacteria > Chloroflexota > UBA11872 > UBA11872 > VXNJ01 > JASLPR01. The sequence goes on from CAZVZW010000050.1 coordinate 1,160, forward strand.
GGCTGGTAGCGGCCCGGGGGGATATGGGCTCAGAGGCGGCGGTGCGGGCCGGGCTGGAGGGGGATCTGCCGGAGGATTTCGCTCCGGATGACGGGCTGGCGCAGGCCGGACTCGAGTACCTGGGTGCGATCCTGCGGGGAGAGACGCGCGAGTTGCCGCGATTAAACGCGCGGGGCTCGGACTTTGATTTGCAGGTGTGGGAGGTACTGGGCACGGTGCGGCGCAGCCACACGATCAGCTACGGCGAGATCGCCGGAAGGCTGGGGCTGGACGCCGGCAGCGCCCGGGCGGTGGGCGGGGCGGTGGGAGCGAATCCGCTGTGGGTGATCGTGCCGTGCCACCGGGCGGTGGGCAGCGATGGCTCGTTAACGGGTTACGCCGGGGGGCTGGACCTGAAGCGAAAGTTGCTGAACAGCGAGGCCCAGGCGCTAATCAGCTAGCGGCGCGCCGGAAGACAACCCGAACGAGAAAGCCGGCAGTGCCGGCTAGCTGGAGCCGTTGCCTTCGGCGGGGCGGCGGGAGCGGTGCTCGTCGATGTGTTCGTCGGAATAGAAGCCGGTCTCGTGGCCCTGGTAGACGGTGACGTAGAACTCCTCGCGGCTGGTCTCGGCTGAGACGACCAGCTGTTCGTCGATTTCACAGATGAGATCGAGGGCCTCGGCTTCGTCATGCTCGGCGAGCAGGATGAGCGTGGCGTAGGAGGACTCGACCCCGAAGTGCAGATCCAGGCGGCCGATAGCGGTTCCGGCCAGGCGAACCAGGTAGCCCTCGGAGGAGGGGGTGCGGTACTGGCGCATGAAGCTGATCTTTGTCCGGTCCATGAGGTCTCCTCAGAGGAAGTCGAGGCCGATGTCGAGGGCGATTACCGAATGGGTGAGCGCGCCGATAGAAATATAGTCGACGCCGGTGGCGGCGATGGCGGCAACATTGTCGAGGTTGACGCCGCCGGAAGCTTCCAGGTTGGCGCGGCCGGCGGCGCGAGCAACGGCGGCGCGCAGGTCGGTGAGCGACATGTTGTCGAGCAGGAGCCACTCGACGCCGAGCCCCAAGCATTCGTCGACCTGGGCCAAGGTGTCGCATTCGACCTGAAAGCGCGGCAGGTCGGCGGGGACGGCCTCGCGGGCCAGGGTGACGGCGCTGGCCAGTGAGCCGGCAGCGCGGATGTGGTTGTCTTTGATGAGGATGGCGTCGTGGAGACCCAGGCGGTGGTTGTGGCCGCCGCCGGCGGCGACGGCGTACTTGTCCAGGAGGCGCAGGCCGGGGACGGTCTTGCGGGTGTCGAGGATGCGGGCTTGAGTCCCGGCGACGGCGGCGACATAGCGGGCGGTGGCGGTGGCGATGCCGGACATGCGCTGGAGGAAGTTGAGGGCCACACGCTCAGGGGTGAGGATGGCGGCGGCGGGGCCGTGGAGTTCGGCGATGACGTCACCGGGCAGCACGGCTGCTCCGTCGTCTATTGACTCGACCACCTGCACCGCGTGGTCGGTGAAGCGGAAAGCGTCGCTGAAGACCGGCAGGCCGGCGATGACGCCGGCTTCACGGACCACCGCACGGGCGCGGGCGGCGGCATCGCCCGGGATGATGGCGGCGGTGGTGATGTCGCCGGGGCCGACGTCTTCGGCGAAGGCCGCCACGAGGACGCGCTGGATTTCGGCCGGGTCGAGTTGCGGGAGCTTCATGGGGTAGGAGTTGGGAGGATCAGCGGAGCCGGGTCGGCGATCCGGTAGAGCGTTGGGCGGGCGAGGTCAGGCTCGGGCTCGGGGAAGTCGAGGCGGAAGTGTGCGCCGCGGCTCTCGGGTCGTCCATAGGCAGCGTGGGCAGAGAAGAGCCCGGCGAGCGTGAGGTTGGCGTTTTCGATGGCCGCGCGGGTGAGCGCCAACGGGTCTGCCAGGCCGCCGAGGAGGCCTTCGGCGGCTTCGCGGAGCCGCTCGCGATCGCGGAGAATGCCGACGTTATCCCACATGATTTGTTGGATCGTAGCGCGATCGAGCGGTCGCGCGCCGGGACGGGGACCGGGACCGAGCTGGACGTTGGCGAAGATGTCGGACTGAAGGGTGGGCGGATCGATGGCGGCCGCGACGACGCGCCGGGCGAAAACGACGGCCTCGAGGAGGGAATTGCTGGCCAGGCGATTAGCTCCGTGGACGCCGGTGGCGGCGACTTCGCCGCAGACGAAGAGCCCGGGCAGCGAGGTACGGCCGTGGGGATCGGTGACGATGCCGCCGATCAGATAGTGGGCCGCCGGGGCTATGGGCACGGGCTCGGTGTTGAGGTTGATGCCGTGGGCGAGCAGCTTGGCGGCGAGCCCAGGGAAGCGCGCGCCGGCGCGGCCTTCGTCCAGTTCGGTACAGTCCAGGAAGACGGTCCCGGGACCGGCGGCCTCGAGCTGCCAGAGGATGGCCCGCGCGACGATGTCGCGCGGGGCGAGCTCAGCGCCCTCGACGGCGTCGAGCAGCAAACGCCGGCCGAAACGATCGGTGATCTTCGCGCCGGCGCCGCGCAGGGCCTCGGAAAGCAGCAGCGGCGGGGCGCCGGGGAGGTCCAGGGCGGTGGGGTGGAATTGGAAGAACTCGAGTCCGCTGACGACGGCGCCAGCACGAATGGCCAGCGCGACACCGTCGGCGGTGGCGATGCCGGGGTTGGTAGTGTGGGAATAGAGGTGGCCGGCGCCGCCGGTGGCCAGGATGACGTGGCGGGCGCGGATCGAGCGGGGGGCGGTCTCGCCTTCATGGAGGACGATGAGACCGCGGCATTCGCCGGCCTCGATGATGAGGTCAATGGCCATAGTGCGCTCGAAGATCTGCACCGGGGCGGCGCGGCTGAGCGTGGATTGGATCTCTTCACCGGTGCCGGCGCCGGCGGCATGCAGAACCCGGGGGACGGAATGGGCGGCTTCGAGTCCGCGGAGCAACTCGCCGGCACGCATGTCGAAATTGACGCCGGTGTCGATGAGGCGGCGGACGGCGTCGGGGCCCTCGTCGACCAGAGCGCGGACCACCGCCGGGTCGCTGAGGCCGGCGCCGGCGGCGATAGTGTCCTGGAAATGGAGATCGGGGTTGTCGTCGACCCCGGTGGCCACGGCGATGCCGCCCTGGGCGTGGTAGGTGTTGGTCTCGGAAAGAGCGGTCTTGGTGAGCACGGTGACGGAGCCGTGCTCGCGGGCCAGGAGAGCGGCCTGGAGCCCGGCAATGCCGCTACCTACGATGAGGAATTCGGTGGAGTCGGTGGTCAAGAGGCTTTGAGCGATTCGAGGACGGTTTCGGCCACATCGAGTGAGCGGTTGATGGCGTCGCGGTCGAGCCAGCCCAGGTGGCCGATGCGGAAGACGGAGCCGACCAGGTGATCGAGGCCGCCACCGAATACAACATCGTGGCCGCGAAGGGCGACTTCGCGGAACGCGACGTCGTTGACTCCAGGGGGCAGGACGACCACGGTGACGGTGTCGGACGCGACGGCCTCGTCGGGGAAGACGGTGAGCCCCATGGCGACGATTCGGTCCCGGACGTATTGCGCGGTGTGCTGGTGGCGAGAATAGACCGAGGCTAGGCCTTCGTCGAGGAACTCACGCAGGGCCAGGCGCAGGGCAAAGAGCGCCGGCAGGGCCGGCGTCCAGGGGTAGCGTCCGGCGTCGGCCTGATCGCTGAGGGCCTTGAGGTCGAAGTAGAAGCGCGGCAGGCGGGCGGTCTTCTGGAAGCGCCAGGCCCGGGGACTTACAGCGACCATGGCGATGCCGGGCGGGGCCATCCAGGCCTTCTGCGAGGCGCTGTAGATGACGTCGATCCGGCAGTGGTCGGTGCGCACCGGGATGGCGGCGGCGGAACTGACGGCGTCGACGATGAAAAGCACGTCACGGTCGCCGAGGGCGGCACCAAGAGCGGCGAGGTCGGTGGTGACGCCGGTGGAGGTCTCGTTGTGGGTGACGAATAGCCCGCGATGGCCGCCGGCGTCGAGTCGCTGAACGATGACGGCAGGATCGACGGCGCGGCCCCATTCGACATCCAGCACTTCGACCTCGAGGCCGAAGGCGGTGGTGAGGGAGACGGCGCGATCGGCGAAGACGCCGCCGCGGACCACCAGGACCGGGTCGCCGGGGGAGAAGAAGTTGGCGGCGGCGGCCTCCATGGCGCCGGTGCCGGAACTGCCCAGCAGGATGACGTCACCGTTGGTTTCGAAGACGGTCTTGACGCCGGCGCGGACCTCGGTGAGGAGCCCGGCGAACTCGTCGCCGCGATGGTTGATCATCTGCGCGGCGACGGCCTCGCGGATGTGATCGGGAAGAGGGGTGGGGCCGGGGATGCGGAGGTTCTGGCGAGGCATAAAATCCGTGTTGGTGAGCGGAGTTGAGGTCGGGTTGCCGGATGGCGAAAACGGGAAGCGGCTGCCATTGAGGAAGCGGCTGCCATTGAGAATGATAACAACGGCCGGGACGGGGGTTTGGGTAGGATTTGCAGTCGGGCCGGACGGACCGGTTCGAGCCGGAAACTGGAGAGCGAGATCCGTACGGAGGCGATGGCTGGTGAGCCTGGCGGTGGCGGTGCTGTTGGCGGGGTGCGGCGCCGGTGCGGTGGCGAGGAAAGAGGTGACGGCAACGGCGGACGGGTCGATGAGCATCCCGGAACTGGTGCGGCGGATTGCGCTGGCGGCGGTGCAAATCTCGACCGAGGACGTGACCGCGAATCAATTTGGGCGGGCAGTGCCGACCGGCGGGCGCGTCGCCGAGACGGAACTGGTGGGAGCCGACGGGCTGACCGACCTGGCGGTACTGAAGATTGACCCGGACGGCCTGACGATCGCACCACTGGGTCCGTCGATGGAACTGGAGGTCGGCGAAACGGTGGTAGCGATGGGGCACGCGCTGGATCTGCCCGGCGGCCGACGGCGACGGTGGGGGAGGTGAGCGCGCTGGACCGGACGCTGACCGACGTGGGGCCGGGCGGGGCGACGCTGACCGACCTGATTGAGACCGACACCTCGATCAACCGGGCAACAGCGGCGGGCCGTTGCTGGACCTGGAGGGCCAGGTGGTGGGGATCAGTTCGGCCGGAATCGCCGGTTCAGACAACCTGGGCTTTGCGATCAGCATCGACGGCGCCCGGGAAATCATCGCCGAGCTGATTGCCAGCGGGGGAATCGAACGGGGTTTCCTGGGAATCGTCAGTGCGACCATCACGCCCGGGATTGTCCGGCGCTTTGAGTTGCCGGTGAGCGACGGGGTCTACGTGGACCGGGTGATGGCCGGCAGCGCGGCGGCGGCGGCCAGGTTGCGGCCGGGTGACATCATCGTGGGACTGGCCGGGGAGCCGGTGGACGACCAGGGCGACCTGCTGGAGCGGTCGCTGGCGCGGAATAAGCCGGGCTCGGAGATGGAAGTAAGATACGTCCGCGGCGAGGAAGCCGGGGAGCGGACGGCGACGGTGGTACTGGGGACGCGACCCGCCGAGGAATAACAAACGCCCGGGGAGGGAACATGGACGCAGGCCAGTTTGCGGCCTTTTACGAGACGCTGCGCGGGAACGTGGAGCGGGTGATCGTGGGCAAATCGCAGGAACTGGAGAAGGTGGTGGTGGCGCTGCTCTGCCGGGGCCACGTGCTGCTGGAGGATGTGCCGGGGACCGGCAAGACGATGCTGGCGCGGGCGATCGCGGTTTCGCTGGGCGGCTCGTTCAAGCGCATCCAGTTCACCCCCGACCTGCTGCCGAACGATGTGACCGGGGTGTCGGTGTTCAATCCCAACACGACCGGGTTTGAGTACCGCGAGGGACCGGTATTCGTGAACGTGCTGCTGGCGGACGAGATCAATCGGGCGACGCCCAGGACGCAGTCGGCGATGCTGGAGGCGATGGGCGAGCACCAAGTGTCGATGGACGGCGAGACCCACCCGCTGCCGGATCCGTTCTTGGTGCTGGCGACGCAGAATCCGGTGGAGTACGAGGGGACCTTCCCGCTGCCGGAGGCGCAGCTGGATCGCTTCTTCCTGCGGCTGAAGCTGGGCTATCCGACCCACGATGAGGAGCGCCGGGTGCTGTATGAGCAGCGCGAGCGACACCCGATTGATTCGCTGGAGACCGTGCTGACAATCACCGAACTACTGGATCTGCAGGGCGAGGTAGGGCAGGTGCATGTGGAGGAGGGGGTGGCGAACTACGTGCTGTCGGTGGTGGAACGGCTGCGTGAGCACCCGAACGTGGCCATCGGCGCGAGCACGAGAGGGGCGCTGGCGCTGTTTAAGGCCGGGCAGGCGGTGGCGGCGGTACGCGGACGCGACTACGTGATCCCGGACGATGTGAAGGAAATGGCCGAGTACGTGCT
>CAZVZW010000050.1:7568-14361 GCA_964631365.1 uncultured Chloroflexota bacterium
GGCATCCACGCGGTGGGCTGGGCGTGGTCGGGGCTGATCCGGCGCGGGATGAAGGTGGAGCGGATCCTGCCGACGCGGGTGTTCATCGGCGAGACGATCCCGGTGCAGGTAAAGGTGACCAACGGCTCGTTCTTGCCGGTGCCTTGGGTGGGGCTCTGGGAGACGCTGCCGAAGGAGCTTTCTTCGCAGGATGTGCTGCGGCGGGCGACGGCGCTGCGGCCGCGCGGTGAGGCAACCGTGGAGTACGAACTGACCGCCCGCAAGCGCGGCTACTACCCGGTGGGGCCACTGGATATGCAATACGGCGATGTGTTCGGGTTCCGCCAGGAGGAGCGCTGGCACGAGCAGCCGGCGATGGTGGTGGTGTACCCGACGGTGGTGCCGATCACGCGGCTGGGGCTGCCTTCAACGACACCGCTGGGAACGGAAAAGTCGACGCGGATTCTGTACCAGGACCCCTCGCGGGTGATCGGGGCGCGGGAATACACGCCTTCGGATAGCCCGCGGATGATCAACTGGAAGGTGTCGGCAGCGCGCGGCGACCTGTTTGTGCGACAGACCGAGCCGGCGGTGAGCCATGAGGTGTTGATCCTGCTGGACCTGAGCCCGGCCGGCTATTCGACGGCGTGGGTCGACTACGCCAGTGAGTTGGCGGTGACGGTGGCGGCGTCCTATGCAGCGCACCTGATCGAAAAGCGGCAGTCGGTGGGGCTGGCGGTGAACGGGGTGGACCAGGTAGCGACCGGCGGAAGGCTGCTGTCGCCGACGCTGGTGGATGAGTTACGCGAGCAGCGCTCGCCCTTCGTGCCGGTGGGCAAGAGCCGGCGACACCTGATGGCGATCCTGGAGCTGCTGGCGCGAGTCGGCCTGCTGACCGGGGCGGACATGGGCCAGCTGCTGCGGCAGGAGGCGTCGCGGCTGCCCTGGGGCTCGACGCTGGTGGTGGTGACGGGCCGCGCCGACGAAGAGCTGCTGGCGATGCTGCGGGGACGCCGGCAGGGGGGGCACAACGTGCTGGCGGTATTTACCGACGCGGACAAGGCGGCAGAGTCGGTGGCGGCGGCGCGGGCGTCCGGGATCGCCGCGCGGGCCGTGACCGACCGCGAACAGCTGGGGGACGATCCAGGCTATGCCGCGGTCTCATAGCCGGGCGATCCTGTGGAGCGTAGTGACCTTCGGCTACGCAATGGTGGCGCTGGCGGTGGTGTTCTTCATGCACCAGGCGGGCTTGCCGGAGATGCGCACCGGGGCGAGCTTCGCGGCGCTAGTGGTAGTGTTTTCGCTGCGGGTCTATATGGGCGGGGTGCAGGATCGCCAACCGTCGGATCGGATTTCGTGGCGAGACTGGTTTGTGTTCGCGCTGCCGTCATTGCTGATGGTGCGGTTGCTGGGGATCGTGGACGAGGGCGTGCCGCCGGAATACGCCGACTGGGTGTCTTCGCTGTTTCCGTTGCTGCTGGATATGCCGATGTTCATCCTGCTGCTGCTGATGGTGGCGACCTGGACCACGGGCGCGCTGATGGGAGACCAGATTGATGCCCTGCACGCGCAGACGGCCGAGGGGCGGGGCGGGCCGGATATCACCGGGGAGGGCCGGGCCGGCTGGGAACGGCAGAGCCGGGCGATGGCGATAGTGTGGCTGAACCGGGTGGCGGCGGGCGGGGCGGTGATCCTGATCGTGCTGGCGAGCCTGCTGGTGGCGATCCCGCGCTACGCGGATATTGGCGAGGCGGTGCCGACCGGAGTGGTGCTGGTGGTGATCCTGCTGTATTTCGTGTCGTTGCTGGTGCTGCACAGCTACGCGAGCCTGGTGCGCCGCCAGACCAACTGGACCCTGGACGGGGTGCCGCAGACACCGGGGATCGCGACCAATTGGCTGCGGGCGACAATGCTGGTGCTGGGGGTGGCGCTGCTGGTGGTGGCGTTCCTGCCCCGGTTCAAGGCGCCGGATATCGGCGCCGGAGTGAGCCCGGTGGTGGGGATGGTGCAGTTTGTATTCGGGCTGCTGGTGGCGCCGTTCGTGGCGATCATCTTCCTGCTGGGCAAGTTCTTTTCGCTGTTCGGGCGGGGTGGGGACAGCGAGGGCGAGGCAGCGGTACGGCCGGACCTGTCGGTCCTGCGCAGCTCGGGCAGCGACGACCTGATGGCGTTCTTGCAGTCGGCGTTCGTGTGGGTGGTGCTGGCACTGACGGCGTACCTGATCGTGCGGCGCCTCCAGACGCGCCGCGGCGGGTTAGCGGGAATGGGGCCGTGGCGCTGGCTGGCGGGAATGGCACGCTGGCCGGGGCTGCTGGTAGGGATGCTGCGGGGCTTCTTCGCGGTGGCCGGCGAGGCGGTGGCCGAGGCGACGGTGGCCGCCCGTGCGGGACTGGTACGGCTGCGGGGAATCTCGGCGGGGCTGGGATCAGCGACGGAAGCCGCGCCGGTGACGAATCGCGAACAGGTGTGGCGGGCCTATCGCGGCGTACTGGAGGCGGCGGATGCCGCCGGGCACCCCCGGCAGGGCGCGCAGACGGCGGAGGAGTTTCGCCAGGCGCTGGAGCCCCACCTGGCGACCGACCGGGAGAGCCTGCGGACGGTGACCGCGGTGTTTGTGCGGGCGCGCTATTCGCAGACCGACCCGGAGGCGGCCGGCGTAGAAGAGGCACAGGCTAGCGCGGCGCGGGTGGAGGCGCGGCTGCGCGGGACGGCGGCGCCAGAGCCGACCTAGGCGGGGACGACGGGTGACCTTTCTGCGAGAATCGGAACATGCAGGACCTGTTTGATCACGCGGCTGAGGAAGAACGGGCGGCGCAGGCGCCGCTGGCGGCGCGGATGCGGCCGCGGTCGCTGAAGGAATTCCTGGGGCAGGCGCACATTGTGGGCGAGAAGGCCCCGCTGGGCGCGGCGCTGCGCAACGACCGGCTGTGGTCGGTAATCCTGTGGGGCCCGCCGGGGACGGGCAAGACGACCCTAGCGACGATCGCGGCGCGGCTCACGAAGAGCCGCTTCATCGCTCTGAGCGCGGTGACCTGCGGAGTGAAAGACATCCGCGCGGCGGTGGCCGAGGCCCGCGAGGAGACCCGCCTCTATCGACGCCGTACGCTGCTGTTCATCGACGAGATGCACCGCTTCAACCGGGGGCAACAGGACGCCCTATTACCGCACGTTGAAGACGGGACCGTGATCCTGTGGGGGGCGACGACCGAGAATCCGTATTTCGACGTGATCGGGCCGCTGCTGAGCCGGGTGCGGGTCCTGCAGCTACAACCGCTGGGCGAGACGGAGTTGCGCGCGATCGTGACCCGGGCGCTGGGCGACGAGGAGCGGGGTCTGTCCGGCGACGGATTGCGGCTGGCGGAGGCGGCGATGGACTTTGTGGCCGAGCGCGCCGACGGGGACGCGCGGGTGGGGCTGAACTGGCTGGAGGCGGCGGCAGAACTGGCGCGCGCGGATGGGCTGCAGGAGATCGCGGTGGAGACGCTGGAGCGGGCGATGCTGCAGCGGCAGGTGCGCTATGACCGGGCGGCGGATCACCACTACGACACGATTTCGGCGTTTATCAAGAGCATCCGCGGCTCGGATCCGGACGGAGCGATCTTCTGGCTGGCGAAGATGGTGGAGGCCGGCGAGGCACCGGAATTCATCGCGCGAAGGCTGCTGATCTCGGCGTCGGAGGACATTGGCAATGCGGCCCCGGGGGCACTGTCGCTGGCACTGGCGGCCTACCAGGCGGTGGAACGGCTTGGATTACCGGAGGCGACCTATCCGCTGGCGCAGGCGACGCTGTACCTAGCGAGCGCCCCGAAGAGCAACTCGGCGGGAAGTGCGCTGAGCGCGGCGCGGGAGGCTATCCGGCAGGGGGCCGACGTGAAGGTGCCGCTGCACCTGCGCAACGCGGCGTTCTCGGCGGCGGCCGAAATGGGCCACGGCAAGGGCTACAAGTACGCCCACAGTTTCCCCGGGCATTTTGTGGAGCAGGACCACCTGCCGGACGCCGAGCGGCACCGGCGGTTCTACCGGCCGGCGGATACCGGGGCGGAGGTCGAGGCGGCGCGGAGGTTGCGGGAATGGTGGGGGGAACGGTACGCGGAGGAGAGCGAGGCGGGGGAGTAGCTACCAGGCCGGCTGCCGGGCGGCGCTGCGGACCGGCCTAGCTGTTGGGACGGGCGGTGGGGCGGGGGGCGGGCGGGGTCTTGCCGAAGTAGCGCTTGAGGGTGGACCGGAACGCCGACTGTTGGATGTGGTTCATGTACAGGTCGATGTGAGTCGGATTGTCGCCCTTGGTCTCGAACCGGATGCGGCTCTGGCCAACGCCGTAGCGGGTGAAGGCATCCCAGCGGTGGATCGGGCCGTTGCCGAGCGCGAAACCTTCGGTGGTGAAGACGTAGCGGGTGGGCATGATAAGGGCACCGAAGATGGCCATGATGACGAACATCTCGCCGAGTCCATCGTTGGTGAGGCGCAGGTCGGCCAGGGCGGTGATACCGGTGATGCGGCCGATCCAGAAGAGGTTGGCCAGCCCCAACGCGACCAGCATGTTGGTGCGGTGGAGCAGCATCTTCTGCATAAAGGTGAGCCGGGTGTCGTGGACTTGGCGGCCCGGAGCGCGCCGCGAGAAGGGCGCCCAGACCCGGTTGAACATCATGGCGACCGAGGTCATGGACAAGATCAGAAGAATGAGTGAAGGGATGTTTTCGGTTGGCATATAGGTGGATGGGTGGGTACGGCGCGGGCCGGTGAGAACGGTCACGGCCAAACGGCGGTACAGTAGAATCCCGGCAAGAGAATAACCGGAGCCCCGTTCGGAGAACAGCAGCCGGGAGCGTCGTATGTCGGGACATTCCAAATGGTCGACGATCAAACGGGCCAAGGCGGCGACCGACGCCAAGCGTGGTCAACTGTTCTCGAAGCTGAGCGGCGAGATCGCGGTGGCGGCGCGGATGGGCGGGGCGGATACCGACGCCAACTACCGGCTGAAGATGAGCATCTCGCGGGCGCGGTCCGCCAATATGCCGGCGGCCAACATCGAGCGGGCGATCGTGCGCGGGACGGGCGGCGCGGGCGAGGCGGACCTGATGGAACTGGCCTACGAGGGCTACGGGCCGGGCGGGGTGGCGATCTTTATTGATGTGATCACGGATAACAAGAACCGCTCGGTGGCCCAGGTTCGCAATGTGCTGGATACGTCGGGCGGGCACCTGGGCGAGACCGGGAGCGTGGCCTGGCTGTTTGAGCCGCGCGGAGAAATCAGCCTTGACCTGGGCGAGCGCAACTTTGACGACGTGTTCATGATGGCGGTGGATGCCGGGGCGGAGGACGTGGAGGAGGACGACGGTATGGTGTTCGTGTGGACGCGGGCGGACCGGCTGGACGCGGTGCGTCAGGAACTGGTGGCCGCCGGTCTGGAAGTCGAGAAGGCGGAACTGGGCCGGGTGGCGCAGGCGCCGCTGGATCTGGAAGAACGCCAGGCGGTGCAGGTACTGCGGCTGGTGGACAAACTGGAAGACCTGGATGACGTGTGCAAGGTGGATACGAACCTGAACCTGCGGGAGGAAGTCGTTGCGGCGTACGCGACGGCGTAGATGCTGAACGCGGTGAGGCGCTGTGGGGACGGGGCGGGGTTGTCTTTCACGAGTGGAAGTCCGGGCGCGGCGCGTGGGGGTGAGGTTTGATAGCCCGAATCAAAGGCGTGGTGGTGGCCGGCGGCGTGGAGTGGCTGGACGTGCAGCCGGACGGGATCGGACTGGTGCTGCGGGCGAGCGTGGTGGAGAGCACGGCGGCGCGCTACGTGGGCGGTGGGAGCGAAGTGACCCTGCACACGCACCTGCATTCGTCCGACGACGGGCCAGGGTTGTTTGGCTTTGAGAGTGAAGCTGAGTTGGATGTGTTCCGGGCGCTGATCGGCGTGTCGGGAGTGGGTCCGAAACTGGGCATCCGGGTGCTATCGGCGCTGAGCCCGGACCGGCTGATCGCGGCGATCAACAACGAGAGCACGAAGATCTTGCAATCGGTATCGGGGGTGGGGGCGCGGACGGCCGGGCGGCTGGTGCTGGAACTGAAGGGGAAATTGGTGGAATCGGCGGCGGCGGCGGCGCAGCCGGAGGGCACCGAGGAGGCGCTGGAGGCGTTGCTGGCGCTGGGCTACTCGCGGGCCGAGGCGTTGGACGGGCTGACCCGGGGGACGGAGCCGGATATGTCGGTGGAGATGCAGATATCGGCAGCGCTCCGGGCATTGGCGAGTCGGTGAATGGGAAAGACAGGAGCGCGAAAGGGGGCGGCTGTGCCGCTGGCCAGTCGGTGACGGTGCGTCGCTGATGACCGAGGGGCCGGACCGGATAGTCGCGCCGGAGGCGAAGCCGCCCGAACTGCAACAGGATGCGGCGCTGCGTCCGCGAACCCTAGAAAACGACGAGTTCATCGGGCAGCCGAAGACCAAGGCCGGGCTGCGCATACTGCTGCTGGCAGCGAAGAAACGTGGCGAGTCGGTGGATCACATCCTGATTTCGGGTCCGCCAGGACTGGGCAAGACGACGCTCGCCTACATCATCGCCCGGGAGATGGGCGCGAAGATCCGGGTGACCAGCGGGCCGGCCTTGGAGCGGCCGGGAGACCTGGCGGCGACATTGAATAGCCTAGCGAAGGGCGACGTGCTGTTCATCGACGAAATCCACCGACTGGGCAAGCCGGTGGAGGAGATCCTGTACCCGTCGATGGAAGACGGGCAGCTGGACCTAGTGGTGGGGGCGGGGGGCGGGGCGGCGCGGACCTACCGGATCGCGCTGCCGCCGTTCACCCTGGTGGGGGCGACGAC
>CAZVZW010000051.1:0-14312 GCA_964631365.1 uncultured Chloroflexota bacterium
CACCGGCCGCGACGCCGGCGAGCCGCCCTGGGTGCTGATCGATTATCTTCCGGACGACAGCCTCATCATCGTCGACGAATCCCACCTGGCGCTGTCGCAGATCGGCGCGATGCTTGGCGGCGACCGCGCCCGCAAGAAGTCGCTGGTGGACTACGGTTTCCGGCTTCCCAGCGCCTATGACAACCGCCCACTCTCTTTCGACGAGTTCTTGGCCCACGTCAACCAGGCGATCTTTTCCTCGGCCACCCCCGGCGGGTTCGAATACGAGCACAGCGAACGGATCGTCGAGCAGATCGTCCGTCCGACCGGGTTGATCGACCCCTCAATCGAGGTCAAGCCGACCAAGGGCCAGATCGACGACCTGCTGGCGGAAGTCCAGAAGCGGGCCGAGGTCAAGGAGCGCGTGCTGGTCACGACGCTCACCAAGCGCATGGCCGAAGACCTGGCCGACTACCTGGCCGAGATGGGGGTCAAGGTCCACTACCTGCACTCCGAGGTCGACACGCTGGAGCGGATCGAGATTCTCAGCGACCTCCGCCGCGGGGTCTACGACGTGGTGGTCGGCATCAACCTGCTGCGCGAAGGGCTGGACCTGCCGGAGGTTTCGCTGGTCGCGATCCTCGACGCCGACAAGGAAGGCTTTCTGCGCTCCGAAGTCTCGCTGATCCAGACTGTCGGCCGCGCCGCCCGCCACCTCAATGGCCACGTCATCATGTACGCCGACCGGGTGACCAACAGCATGAAGAACGCGATCGACGAGACCTACCGTCGCCGGAGCATTCAGGTCGCCTACAACCGCGACAACAACATCACCGCCGAGAGCGTGCAGAGGTCGCTCCGCGACATTCGTGAGATGCTCGTCGAAACCGCCACCACCGCCGCCGAGGACGAGCCCGGTTACGAGCCCGGCTTCGCTCGTCTGTCAGAGCCCACTCCCCGCGAGATGTCGATGCGGGTCAAGGAACTGGAAAAGAAGATGCGCCTGGCCGCGGACGCGCTCGAATTCGAACAGGCCGCCGAATCCCGCGACGAGATATCGACGCTGCGCCAACGACTCGCCGCCCTCCGCCAGGCCGCCAGGTGACCGCCACCGGCAGACGGTCCGGCCGATGAACAAATGGGCACGCCTGCGTCTCCCGATCGTCGCGGTCATCATCTTCTTCCTCGGCGTTGGCCTCAATTTCGTCGTCTCTTCCTACGGCATCGTCATCCCGTTTCTATTGATTTGGCCAATTCTCGTCATCACGATTTTCGGGCTCATCATCTGGGCCATCGGCAGTATGACCCTGGTCAAACGGGTCTGGTACTGGCTCTGGGGCGCGCCCTGGGACGCCGCCGGCTACATCGCCAGCCGACCGAAGTCGCCTGGCGATTCCGGTGGCTAGCCGGCCCGCGCCAGTCTGTAGCAATGTACTGCCCGATCAACATCAGCGCTTTTGCCGGCCGCGGGGAGCCTTTCCCCTGGCCGCTCGATCTGGTTGCAACTCTCGCCGTCTCCTTCGTCATCGCTGGCGCGCTGTCCCTGGTGCTCTGGCAGGTGGCCCGCCACCCCGGCCTCGCCGCCAGCTCTGCGCCTAATATCTAGCCGGACCAGACGCCCAAAAAAGGAGCCCGGATCGGCATTCCCTTCATTAGCAGCATCGGCCCACTCGAACTGCTCATCTTTGTATTTCCGGTGGGCCTGGCCATCGGCTTCGCGCTGATCTTCGTGAAGGGCCGCACCCGGCGCCCTCCCGATGCATCCGGCCAATCCACCACCGCAAAGCCTCGCTACCAACCACCTTCTGACCGGCCTTCGCCCTAGCCTCTCACCCGACGGTTACGAGCGCTTGGCACTGCCGGTCGGCTGGGCCGCAAACATCTGCCGGACCTCAGCTACGGTTGTGGCGTCGTTGATCGACTTATCCGCCCGGGGCATTCCCAGCACCCGCGGGAATCGCAGCGCATAGCCGGCTTCGTCGCCGCTCCGCCCGGCGGTGTGACTCGGGCTGCGGGTTAACTCGTCGGCCAGCACCTCGACGACGTGCTGCGGGTCCACCCAGACGTCGGGTTCGATTCCGCTGTCGAGTTCCGGCGGCGCGTCGTCACGTACGTCCTTGTCCAACAATGCCCGCATCCCCAACCACTCCAGGTCTGACAGCCCGGTCCCCACCCGCGCGATCGTCTTCAAGCGCGCCTCCTCCTCGTCCCAGACCGCCGTCAGCAGCGCGCCGATTCCCCACACCGCCCGCTTGCCCTGCCCGCGCCAGTAGCCGACCACCGCGCAGTCCAGCGTGTCACTCAGTTCGACCCGGTAGCTGCGCTTCAGCTTGATCCAGTTGAAGTTCCGCTTGCCCGCCTGGTAACTGGCGTCCAGGCGCTTGGCCAGGATTCCCTCCAGCCCGGCCTCGACCTCGCTGGAGAAGTAGGTGTCGATCTCTTGCGGATCTTCGGTCACCAGATTCGGGGTCACCCCGATGGCTTCGTTCGGCTCGATCAGCGCCAGCAGCCGTTCGCGTCGTTCAAGGTATGAGAGCCCAGTCAGGTCGTCGCCCGACGCGCAGAGCAGATCGAACGCCAGTAGCGTTAACGGGACCTCGTCGGCCATCTGCGCGATGCTGTGTTTGCGGCGTCGCGACACCGTCACCTGGAACGGCAGGAAATCGCGCGTGTCCGGGTCGTAGGCCATCGCCTCGCCCTCCAAGATCACCCGGTCCTCGGCCAGTTGCGTACGCATCGCCGCCGCCACCTCCGGGAACATCCCGGTCATGTCTTCCAGGTTGCGCGAGTAGATGTGGACCTCGTCGCCATCGCGGTGGACCTGGATGCGGAAGCCGTCGTACTTGGGCTCGATACCGCATTTGCCGATCTTCTCGACGATCTCGGCTCCTGAGGACAGCCGCGCCGCCTGAGCCATCCGTACCGGGTTGCCAACCTCGACCCTGATGTCCGCCAGGCCGTCCAGCCGACCCGCGAGATAGCGCCCGGCCACCAGGCCTAGGTCGCTCACCATGTTGTAGGCGCGCTCGATCTCGGCGCGTTCGGACTTGTCACCGGCCCCGGCAAACGACAGCGCGTCCAGGATCGTAGGGTCGCCAACTCCCAGCCGGAGCCGCTCGATCGGGATACGCGCGAAGTAGCGGTTTTCCAGCGAACCCAGCGATCGCATCACTTCCGCTACTCGCGCCACTTTGCGCTCCACCGAACCCTCGTCGGAAATCGCGGCGATGGTTTCCAGTGATTCAAACACTTCTGCCACCGACCGCGAACCGGCCGTCATCCCGGCAAACGATTCCGCCACCAGACCGAAGTCGCCCATCTCCTTGAACCGATCTTCAACCGCCGCTGCGCCCACCTCGAACGCCGCCGCGATCGCGCTCACCAGCATCTTCTCGCCGACCCCGAACTCCACCGGCAGGAACGTCGGCGCCACCCGGCCCTGCAGCAGGTAGGCGATCCGCCGACCGTCTGCCGGGTCCGAGTTGCGCAATAGCTCCGCCAGGTAGGCCGCCATCGCAATCCGCCCGCTCACCGCTTCGATCCGCTCGAAGGCCCGGGCCAATTCGTAGAACGAGCCCTCGGCCGGCACCCGACGTCCCCGCTGATCCCAGATGCCGGTCAGCGCGGCGATGATGTCGCCGAAATGCGTATAGGACGTGTAGGCGATCCCTTCCTTCTTGCAATGGCGCGCCAGTGCCTTCTTCTCCTTCGCGAACAGCACATCGGCCACCCCCGCCACCGGCTTGTCGGAGTCGGCGTCGCCGGCGTAGCCCACCACTTCGACCTCGGCCCTGGCGCGCTTTACGAATACGTCCTTGGCCACACCGTAGCGGCCGTCGCCCTCCTGCTCGTGCGGGAAGTCCAGCCGGATACGCCCGTCTACGAACTCCAGCATGTTGCAGGTCACCGGTATCTCGCCCAACCCCGCCCGGCGCAGCAGGCGCTCGATATAGAAATCGAAACCGTCGCTGACAATCTCGAATTCGATCCCGGCCGCCCGGCAGTAGCGGCAGAACTCGCCAAAGAACGGATCCAGCTCGAAGCCGTCGACGAACTCCACCAGTTCGTCCTCGGTGATGTTCATCAGTGCGAACTGCGCCTCGGCCCGCTCGCGGGTGGTGATTTCGCCGGCCACCCAGCGATCGTCGATTTCCTTCACTTCGTCATCGCCGAAGTGAACCAGCACCTGGTGCCCCACGTCCTCGGTCGCCACGGTCCCGTCGAAATCCAGCAGGAACTTGCGCCCCACCCTAGATGATGTCCAGGTTCGCGAACGCCACGCTCAGCAGCTTGACCCCGGCCTCCGGAAATGCCACCTGCACTTCCTCGCCGCCGGGCCCCAGCTTGCCCGAAATAACCACCCCCACCCCGAACACCGGGTGGCGCACCTTCTGGCCGTCACGATACGAGCGTTCCGTTACCACTGGCGCCGCCTTCACCGCCGGGTCGGCCATCCCCGGAAAGTCGGTCGCGGTCGTCACCACCGGGCGGTCGCGTTCCATGGCCTCCTCCGGGATGTCCTGCAGGAACCGCGACGGCACCCGCGACCGACTCCCCCAGCCACCGCGGAACTTCGCGTGGCTCAGGAAAAGCCGGTCCTGCGCCCGGGTTATCGCAACGTAGGCCAGCCGCCGCTCCTCCTCCATCTGGGCCGGGTCGGCGAACGAACGCACGTGCGGGCAGAGTTCCTCCTCGAACCCGGTCACGAACACGTTCTTGAACTCCAGGCCCTTGGCCGCGTGCAGGGTGATCAAGGTCACCGCGTCGGCCTCCGCCTTCAACGCATCGACATCGGAGATCAGCGCCACTTCCTGCAGGAACGACGTCATCGCCTCTTCCGGCGGCAGGTCGGCGTATTTAGCCGAAGCCCCGATCAACTCGACCACGTTGTCGATCCGTTCCTCGGCGTCCTCCGGGTCGGCGCGCAGGTAGTCCTCGTAGCCGGTCTCGCGGTAGATCTCCTGCAAGAGGCGCGGCAGCGGCATCTCGGCGGCGGCCGCGTCCAGCCGCAGGAACATCTCGCCCAGCAGCAGCAGCACTTTCAGCGCCCTTCCCGCCAGCAGCGGCGGCGCCGGGTCCGGTGGCTCCGCGGCCAGCACCCGCAGCGCTTCGCCGGGAGCCAGCGTGCGCTCGGCGGCCCATTCGTTCAGGAGACCCAGCGTTTTCTCGCCCAGCCCCCGGGCGGGCACATTCGCCACCCGGCCTAAACTGACGCTATCGCGCGGGTTAGCCACGCAGCGCAGATAGCCGAGCATGTCCTTGACCTCGCGCCGGCCGTAAAACTCGGTCGCGCCCACCAGCTGGTAGGGCAGACCGGCCTTGACGAACGATTCCTCCAGCAGCCGCGACTGGGCGTTGGTCCGATACATGATCGCGAAGTCACCGCGTTTGCCGCCCTCACGGGCGATCAAGCCCTGCACTTCCTCCAGCACCCGCAGGGCCTCACCTTCATCGTCGTAGGACTCCAGCACCCGCACCTTCTCGCCGCCGGTCCGCTCGGTCCAGAGGCGTTTTTCATTGCGAGCCGGCAGCCGCTCCACCACGCCGTGGGCCGCGTCCAGGATCAGCTGGGTCGAGCGGTAGTTCTGCTCCAGCTTTACCACCCGGGCGTCCGGGTACTCGGTCTCAAAGTCCATCAGGTTGCGGATATCCGCCCCGCGCCAGCCGTAGATGCTCTGGTCGTCGTCGCCAACGACCGCCAGGTTGCGCCTCGCCGCCGCAAGTTCTCGCACCAGCACGTACTGGGCCCGGTTGGTGTCCTGGTACTCATCGACCATTACGTAGCGGAAGCGATCCTGGTAGTAGGCCAGCACCTCGGCGTCCTCGCGGATCAGGCGCACGGCGGACACGATCAGGTCGCCAAAATCCTGCCCGTCGGCGCCGTTGAGGATCTGCTCGTAGCGGGCGTATATCTTCGCCACCATGTCCTCGAAGAAGCCCTGGGCGTGCTCAGCGAACTGGTGATGGGTCATCAGTTCGTCCTTGGCGCGCGAGATGGCGTTTCGCGCCCCGGCCGGGGAGACCTGGCTAGCGGCCAGGCCCAGGTCCTTCATCGCGGTGCGCACCACCGCCGTCTGGTCGGTCCCGTCAAAGATGGTGAAGTTGCGGTTGATCCCGATCCGGTCCGAAAAGCGCCGCAGGATGCGGGCGCAGACCCCGTGAAAAGTCCCCAGTTCCACCCCTGCGCCGCGGTCCGACGACAGCGCTGTCACCCGCGAGCGCATCTCATCGGCAGCCTTGTTGGTGAAGGTGACGGCCAGGATGTTCCAGGGCGCCACTTCGGCGACGTCGATCAGGTGCGCGATGCGATGGGTCACCACCCGCGTCTTGCCCGACCCGGCCCCGGCCAGGATCAGCAGTGGCCCTTCGGTATGCTCAACCGCCTGCACCTGGGAAGGGTTCAGTTCCGCCGTTTCCGGCGCCAGGGTCGTCAAGGGCGAGTATCGCTTCCGGGGTGCGTCAGGGTTCCCGCAATTATACGCCGGACGGCCCTCCTAACTCACGCTCGCCGTCGCCGCCACCGGCCCGCGGGGTTGCCAAAGAGCAGTCCCATTTCCAACATCGAATCGCCGGATGGTAAGTTGTCGGCGACAATCGCGGGCTGACTCTGGACGGCGACGGCCAATGTCAGGATGGGACCGACCGGCCGCACCCGGTTCGATCAATCGTTCATGGGGGACTATTGATGGCCGAAGAGCACGATCTCGACCACGTAGAACACGAAACCGAGCCGGCGCAGTAGCCGGCCCACGCCAGTGAAGGGGCGCAGAAATCATGGCCGACGTAGAACAGGCCAACGGCAGCAACTAGCGCCAGCACCGCCCGCCGGCCGGTAGCCGCATGACCTTCACCATGCCGCTCCCCGCCGCACGCGCCATCC
Organism: uncultured Chloroflexota bacterium; assembly: GCA_964631365.1. Taxonomy (GTDB): domain Bacteria; phylum Chloroflexota; class UBA11872; order UBA11872; family VXNJ01; genus JASLPR01. Next base: position 6,860 of record CAZVZW010000051.1, read on the forward strand.
GCCATGCCCACTGATCCCCCCGGACTCACCTTCGGCCAGGCCCGCCTTTTTGACGTGCCGGCCATCAAAGCCCTAATCGACCCCTACGCCGGCGACGACATCATGCTGCCGCGGTCCTCCACCGAGTTGTTCGAGAACATCCGCGAATACATCCTCTGCCGCGAAGCCGACAACATCCTCGGCTGCGGCTCCGTCCACATTGCCGCCCCCGACCTGGCCGAGGTCCGTGCGGTCGCCGTCCATCCCGACCACCACGGCCGCGGCATCGGCCGGGCCATCGTCGAGCACTGCCTTGAAGACGCCCGCCGCTACGGCCTCCCGAGAGTTTTCACGCTGACGCTCGAACCGGACTTCTTCGCCCGCGCCGGCTTTCGCGAAGTCGATCGCCAGTCGCTCACCCAGAAGGTCTGGCAGGAGTGCTATCGCTGCCCCAAGTTCGAGCACTGCGACGAAACCGCCATGATCCTGGACCTCTAGCCCGGACACCCCCATTCGGTCCCCTGCCGCACGCCGGTATAGACTAAATCTTCATGAGTCGGGCGGCCCAGCCGCCGGCCATTCGCGCGCCGGTCCCGGGGGAATCGGCCTCAAATCGGATCGCCACTTTGCAGCAGCCCACAATCCGACCCGCCGAACCGACCATCGCGGTCCAGCGCCCGGCCATCCTGATCATGATGGGCGTCCTCTTCGTGCTGGCCCTGGTCACCACCTCGGCCATCCTCTACTGGTTCTTCTACGTCATCGGCGCGCTCATCGCGCTCTCGTATTTCTGGACCCGGGCCGCCGTCAACAACATCCACATTCGGCGCATCCTCACCAACAAATCGGCCACCACCGGTGACGAGATCCGCGAAGAGTTCTACCTGACCAATCGCGGCCGTCTGCCGATCCTGCTGGTCGAACTCGATGACCACTCCAACCTGCCCGGCTACACCGCCAGCGTGGCCGAAAATCTGGACGCTCGCCAGACCAAGCGCTGGTTCAGCACCGGCACGGCGCTGCGCCGCGGCCTTTTCCAGCTTGGACCGATGACGGTCCGCACCGGTGACCCCTTTGGCATCTTCACCGCCGAGTTCGGCTTCCCCCAGGCCAACACCTTTGTCGTCTATCCGCCGATCAGCGTCATGCCCGACTTCCATATCCCGGCCGGGTCCCAGTTCGGCAGCACCCGCTCGCTGCAGCGGACCCAGCAGGTCACCTCCGACGCCTCGGGCATCCGCGAATACGTCGCCGGCGACGCCTACAAGCGCATCCACTGGCTTTCCACGGCCCGCACCGGCCGCCTGATGTCCAAGGAATTCGACCTCGAACCCTCGGCCGGCGTCTGGATCATCCTGGACATGCAACGCTCGGTCCACGCCGGCAGCGGCGATGAGTCAACCGAGGAATACGCGGCCAAGATCGCCTCCGCGCTCGCCTACCAGCAGATCCGCGAAGGCAAGGCCGTGGGGCTGGCCGCGCTCGGGCGCGACCGCGTGCTGCTGGAACCGCAGAAGGGCACCGGCCAGCTCTGGAAGGTCCTTGAGAATCTCGCCATCGTCGCCGCCGCCGGAGCGACGCCGTTTCAGGATTTCCTGCGCGAGGTGGCCCCGGCGCTAGGCCGCGGCATGAGCATCGTCGCCATCTCGCCCTCCGCGGACGCGGCCTGGCCGGCGGCGCTGTTGCAGCTCGGCCAGCGCGGGCTCTATCCCGGCGGCATCCTGCTCGACGCCCCGTCCTTCAACGGTGCCGTCGGCGAGACAACCTTGCAGTCCTTCAGCGCCACCCACGGCATTCCGATTCACACGGTCTCCCAGGGCGCGCGCTTCGACACGATCCGCCCGGCCGGTCTGCAGCCGGTCCCCGGAGCCAACCCCGAGTTCACCCTGTCCTCCGGGCGCGGGTTGCGCTGATGGCCGCCAGAGCCCTGTCCCATCCGCCGGCAGCGACAAATCTGCGCCGCCGCCTGGCCGGTCCGTCGGCCGGCTGGCTGCCGACAATCCTCCTCGTCTCCCTGGTCCTCTCGGTGGTCTACTCCGTAAACAGCGCCCGCTGGACCGACAACACCGCGGTGATGTTCCCGATGGCGATCCTCGGCATCCTGAGCGGCACCTGGCTCTGCGGCCGCCGCGTGCACTCGGCGGTGATTGTCGCCATCGGCGTCCTCGGCGGCTTTGCGCTCTGCTTTATTGTGGTCGCCGAGGCTTTGCCCGGGCCGACCGAGATCGTCCCCAATTTCATCGACCTCTTTCGCGACACGATCACCTGGGTCGGCAACCGCCGCGAAGGCCTGCCCGCCGGCCAGCAGCCGCTGGTCAGCGCGCTGGAGAACAGCTGGAGCTTCCTGACCGACCTCGGCCTGCGGCTGCGCGACTGGGTCGAGATCCTCACTCGCCTGCGCCCCAGCACCGACAACGTTGTCTTCCTGCTCTGGATCACCTTTGCCGCCTGGGGCATGGGCTTCCTGGGAGCCTGGGGCCTGCTGCGGCGCCGCAGCGTCACCATCGCCGCGCTCCCGGCGGCGGTGGTTCTCTCCATCAACATCACCTACCTGGGCCCGGTGCGGCTGCCGTTTGTGGTCTTCACGATCGCGCTGCTGCTGCTCATGGTCCAGCTAAACCTGACCACGCTTACCGAGCGCTGGGATCGCACCCGCACCGACTATTCCGCCGAGCTGGGACTCAACATCACGGCGCTCAGTCTCCTGCTCGTGGCCGCGGTCACGGTGTTCTCGGTGTTCTTCCCGCGGGTGCGCGCCAATCCGGTCTCGGAAGCCTTCTGGACCTACCTCGGCGATGGCTGGAGCAACGTCGAGGCCGCGACCAACCGCCTCTTCAGCGGCGTCTCCAACCCCTCCGGGCTGTCATCGCTTTCCGGGCCCCAGGAACTCGGCGTGGGTGACAACCTGCCCTTCACCCGCCAGACCACCATGGTGGTCCTCTCCACCCACGAAACCTATTGGCGCGGCGTGACCTTCGATCTGTTCGATCGCAGCCGCTGGGAAAACACCGACTCGGCACTCACGCTGCTCGACGCCGAACAGGATCGCCTGGTCAATCCGGAAACGCTCAAGGCGCAGGTCACCGTGCGCGCGCTCTTTGAGATCTACAATTCCAACTCCTCCATCCTCTATACCCCCGGCGAGATCGTCTCGATGAACCGCCAGTACCAGGTGCAGAGCGCGACAGAGGGCGAACTGCAGGACTATTCGGTCATCCGGGGCATCCGCCGCGTCGGCCATCGCATGACCTACGCGGTCGAAGCCACCTCTTCCGGGGCCACCTCGGCCCAGTTGCGCCTAGCTGGCCTCGATTATCCCGACTATCTAGACCGCTACCTGCAGGCACCCGAAATGACCCCGCGCGTGCGCGAACTCGCCAACCGTTTCGGCGGCATCACCGACAACCCCTACGACCTGGCCCTGCAAATCGAGCTCTTCCTGCGGCGATTCCCCTTCTCCATCGACGTTCCGCCGCTGCCCAACGACCGCGACGCCGTCGACTTCTATCTCTTCGATCTGCGCCGCGGTTTCTCCGACTACACGGCCTCGGCGATGACCATGCTCCTGCGCCTCAACGACATTCCGGCGCGGCTGGTGGCCGGCTACGCCCCGGGCTACTACGAAGAGGAATCCGGCGCCTACGTCGTCGGCCCCGAGGATGCGCACTCCTGGATTGAGGCCTACTTTCCCGGTTACGGCTGGGTAGGCTTCGAGCCGTCCGGCTACCGTGCCCCGGTCTCGCGGCCCGAATCGGGCAGTTCCGCCAGCGGCACGCTGGAACTCGTTGACGAATATGACCTCGACGAACTTGCTGACCTTTTCGGCGTCGATCTCGATGCCTTCGAAGACGATTCGGCCGGTGCCAACCCGCTGGCCGGGGTCTTTTCGCGGTTGTCCGGCGCCTTCATCGTACTTGGCGGCATCCTGGCGGTGATCTTCGGCGCGCTGCTCATCTTCATCCTCGTCAATTACCTGCGGGCCCAACTTGAAAGCCCCGCTGCCGGCGTCCGTCGCGCCTACCGCGCAATGCTGCGCTACTCACGCTGGGCAGGCTACAATCTCGACGAGTCAAGGACTCCCATGGAGTTTGCCACGCGCCTCAGCGCCGAACTGTATCCCGCCGGCTCCCCGGTCGGAGACACCGGCGTCGGGCCCGGGGCCACCTCCGCGGGAGTCACGCGACCGCCGGCCGATATCGCGCGCGGATACGCGCGATCGACCTACAGCGACCACACGTTGGCCCCGGCGGACCTTCGTGTCGTGGTTCGGGCGTGGAAGCGCCTGCGCCCGGTCCTGTTAAGGCGAATCTTCCGCCGGCGTCGACGCTAGTTCAGGATACGAGGCAAAGACCATGTCGCTCGGAGAAGTACGCGATATCGCAATCGTCGTTCTCGCCGGCATTTCCCTGGTCACGACCCTCGTGCTCTTCGTCACCGCCTTCATGCTGTGGCGCCTTTTCCGCGTCATCAGCGACGAGGTGAGGCCCATCATTCGGTCCACGGCCGACACGGCCGCGACCATCAAGGCCGCCACCACCGTCACCGCCGAATCGCACGCCGCCGAGGTCGCCCGTGGAGTCGCCTCCGTAGGGGTTGTCGGCAAGCTCTTCTCACTTTTCCGCCGGGGTAATTAAGGTGCATCACCATGATCTATATCGTCCTCGGGGGCATCATCGGATTCGCGGTCGGTAACCTGGCCGGAGCGCTCTTTGCGCCCCGGCAGGGTGCCCGCCCCATCGACGCCCTGCGGCGCCGCCTGGAACAGGCTCGCTCGGACGCCGACCGCGCCGCTGACAGCGCCGAACAGTCCATTCGTGACCGCTATGAGAATGCCCGGAAAGACTAGGCCCGGAACGCTCGCCTGATGTCCGCCGCCGCCAGCATCGCCCTGCTGATCCTCGCCATCGAGGTCATGCTGCTGGCGGTCGGCCTGCTCATCCTGCTGGTCGTCGCCGGCATCGCCATCGTTGAATCTACCGCCCTCACCCGTCGCAGCATCCGCAAGCAGGCCAAGGCCGTCGAACGAGCCAACCAGGCCGCTCAGGAACGGATCGAGCGCCACGTCCTCAAGCCGGTTACCCGGTTCGAGCGCGGCTACGCCTGGACGGCGGCCTTTCTGCGCACGCTGAACTCCGACGACCCCGACCGCACTCCCTAGTCCGGCCCCACCCATGCCCATCGACCCCGCCCACCGCCTCCCCGACGACCTTGAGGTCATGCTGAGTCAGCGCGCCCTAGCCAGCCGGGTCCGCCGCCTGGCCGGCGAGATCACCCACGATGTCGCTGCGCTCGACCCGATCCTGATCGGCGTCCTCAAGGGCTCGCTGATCTTCATGGCCGACCTAATCCGCCAGCTCGACTTCCCGCTGTCCATCGACTTCCTAGCCGTCTCCAGCTACCGGGGTACCACGTCCACCGGCGTCGTCCGCATCCTCAAAGACCTCGACCAACCCATCGGCGGTCGCCACGTGGTACTGATTGAAGACATCGTCGACTCCGGCCAGACCCTGCGCTACCTGGCCGAATACCTCTGGTCCCAGGATCCGGCCTCGCTGCGCATCTGCACCCTGCTGGACAAGATCTCCGCGCGCACCGTCGCCGTCGATATCGACTACGTCGGCCACCAGTTCACCCGCGGCTACGTCGTCGGCTACGGTATGGACTACCATCAGCGCTACCGCAATCTCTCCCACCTGGCGATCCTCGACGAGCCCGACCCGTAGTTCCGGCCACGCTCCCGGCCCGCTAAACTCGCTCGATGCCCGCCCCGCGGCCCAACGGCCCCGGTCTCACAAGGAACCCATGCCCGCCATCACCGTCCGCGGCATCGAGATCAACTACCTCGAATCCGGCGAAGGCCTGCACAACGCCATCTTCCTGCACGGGAATCTGCAATCCTCCGCCATGTGGAACGACTTCATCGCCGGCATGCCCGAGGAGTTCCACTGCCGCGCCTTCGACTTCCGCGGCTTCGGCGGCTCGCCGGCAACCCCGCACGGCATCTTTGTCGACTCGCTCGCCGACGACATTCGCTACGCCCTCCACGCACTGGAACTCGAGCGCTGCAGCCTGCTGGCGTTTGGTGAAGGCGCTCGGGTGGCGCAGAGCCTGGCCTCCCGCTATCCCTCGCTCATTTACAAGCTGATCCTCATCGGCGGGGACGCGCTGCCGACCGATCCCACCGTGGCCAGCGCCCGGGTAGAAGAGCTCGAAGGCCTCACCTGGAAAGACGAGAACCTGGCCCGCATCTTGAAGGCCGACTACGGCGTCCCGCGCAACCGCAAGGTTCCCGAAGACCTGCTCCAGGCGGCCACCAGCGCCGACCAGGCCGCCGTCGTCGCGCTGGCCCGCTCCGTCGCCACCGGCAGCACGCTGGACCTGCTGCCCCACATCACTGCCCGCACGCTCATCATCCGTGGTGAAAATGACCCGATCGTCGGCGCGGCCGACGCCGCTCACCTGCAGAACCGCATCGCCGGGGCCCAGTTGGCCGAGGTACCCGGTGCCAACCGCATCCCGGCGCTCGACGATGTGGACGCCTACCGCGATGCCGCCCTCAAGCTCCTGCAGGCCATGTAGCCACCCGTCGAAAGGGACTCCCCGTGAAACTTCTCCGCCACCAGACTCCCGACGGACCGGCCTTCGGCTCGCTCAAGCATGACGGCACGGTGAACTCGGTCCACGGCGCCCCCTTCAGCGACTACACTGTCGGACCCACCATCGGCCAGTTCGAGGAGCTCCAGTTGCTTGCCCCGGTCGTCCCCGGCAAGATCATCGCCGTCGGCCTCAACTACCGCGCCCACGCCGCCGAAGTGAACATGGAAATTCCCACGTTTCCGATGCTCTTCTACAAGCCTCCGTCCAGCGTCATCGGTCCCGGCGAGTCGATCGTCCTGCCACGCTCCTCCGAGCAGGTCGAGCACGAATGTGAACTGGCCCTGGTCATCGGCCGCAAGACCCGTAACGTCTCCCAGGAAGAAGCCCTCGACTACCTGATCGGCTACACGGCCGCCAACGACGTCAGCGCCCGCGACTGGCAGGCGCGCGAAAGCCAGTGGGTGCGCGCCAAGAGCTTCGACACCTTCCTGCCACTCGGCCCCATCATCGTCTCGGATCTCAACCCCGACGATCTCAACGTCGCCACCCGGGTCAACGGCCAGACCACGCAGGATTCCAACACCGCCGACATGATCTTCTCAGTGGCCTTCCTGATTCAGGAGATCAGCCAGGTGATGACCCTAGAGCCCGGCGACGTCATCATCACCGGCACCCCGCAGGGCGTCGGGCCGATAACCAAGGGTGACACCGTTGAAATCGAAGTCGAGGGTGTCGGCGTCTTGAGCAATCCGGCCGTCGCCGAGAGCTAGGCCCGCGCCCATCTCCGTCAACCGCTGATGGCCTGGACCGTCCTCGCCGACGATTTCACCGGCGCGCTCGACACCGGGCTGCAGTTCGCCCGCCAGGGGCTGGCCAC
>CAZVZW010000052.1:0-4307 GCA_964631365.1 uncultured Chloroflexota bacterium
CGTGCCGCGGTAGGGCCCACACCAGCGCACCCTGTCGCAGTCGCCTCCCGGGAGCCGTCGCTCCTAGAGCTTGGCTGTCTCGTAAGGCTCCGGCCATTCCATATCGACCCCCAGGCGGGCCGCCGCCATGTAGGGCCAGGCCGGGGTGCGCATCATCTCTCGGCCAATCGCTACCAGGTCGGCGCGCTCGTTGCGGATCACCTCTTCGGCAAGCTCCGGATGACGGATCAGACCGACCGCGATCGTCGGCACGTCGGCCCCCTGGCGGATCGCCTCCGAATGGCCCACCATGTAGCCCGGGTGGGTGGACGGACGGCCCGGATGGTTGCCGCCGGAACTGACATGGATCATGTCGGCACCGGCCCCTTTGAGCAGCTTCGAGGCGGCGATCAGGTCGTCGATCGTGTTGCCGCCTTCCTTCCAGTCGGTGGCCGAGACACGCACGATGATCGGCACCTCGTCGGGCAGGTCGCTGCGGACCGCCTCGGTCACCTCGCAGACCAACCGGGCGCGCGCGTTGATGTCGCCGCCGTAAGCGTCGCTGCGGTGGTTGGCCAGCGGCGACAGGAACGAACTCAACAGGTAGCCATGCGCACCGTGGATCTCGATGGCCTGGAAGCCGGCCGCCAGCGCCCGCCGGGCGCCATCACGAAACGACTGGATCACGCCGGGAATCTCGTCCAGGGTCAGCGCGTGCGGCGTCTCCCAGCCGTCGTCGAAGGGGATCGCCGACGGCGCGACCGCCGGTACCGCCCCGCGACCCTTCTCCCCGCCGTAAGCCTTGCGGCCCGCGTGGCCGATCTGGATGGCCATCGCCGCGCCCTGCTCGCGGCAGAATTTCACGAATCGCGCCATCGGCTCGATGTGGCAGTCGTCCCAGATGCCCAGGTCGCCCTGGTCCATATCGTCGATCCGGCCACACTGCGCGACGGCGTTGACCTCGACGATGATGAGCCCCATCCCGCCGACCGCGCGGGCGCCGTAGTGGACGAAATGCCAGTCGTTGGCCGCGCCGTTGGCGTCGGACGCCCACATGCACATCGGCGGCATGACAATGCGGTTCTTGAGGGTCAGACCGCGAATCTCATAGGTGTCGAATAGTCCCGGCATGGCGTTCTCCCTGTGTTCCCCTGATGGTCCGGCCATTCTAGTGGGGCGGCGACGCGGGAACCGGCGACTGGCGATGCGCTAGGCTCGCCGGGAAGGTAGCGAGTTAGCTGCGGACCGGGTCGCAGAGCACCGGGCCGCGGACGAGGCGGCAAAGGCGGAGCGATGAAACTGACCGAAAACATCCATATCGTCGGCGGCGGGCTGATGGGCTTCGGGCTCAGTCACCCGGGCGACTGCCACGTCTACGCCGCGACCGACGGCGAAGAGACCGCTCTGATCGACGCCGGCGTCGGGATCGAGCCCGAGCGGATCGTGGCCAACGTCGAGGCCGACGGCATCGACCCCGATACGGTCAAGTACCTGATCCTCACCCACTGCCACGGCGACCACGCCGGCGGCGCCGCCTATCTGCGCAAGCAGTACCGGCTGGAAGTTATAGCGCCGGTCGACACCCGAGTCTGGCTCGAAACCGCCGACGAGGACGCCACCAACCTAGCCCGCGCCCGCGAAGCCGGACGCTACCCGACGTCCTACCGGCTCGAACCGGTGGCGGTGGCCCGCGAGGTGGACGAAGGCGAGGAGATCCGCGTCGGCAACCTGCGGCTGTACACCCTGTCCACGCCCGGTCACGCGGCCCGCCACATGAGCTACATCCTCGAAGCCGACGACAAGAAGTACCTGTTCGGCGGCGATCTGGTGTTCACCGGCGGGCTGGTGGTGCTCAACTGGGCCGAGGAGACCTCGGTGTTCGAACTGGGCACCAGCATCACCCGCTTCCGCGACGCCGGCATCGACGCCCTGCTACCCGGCCACGCCGCCATCGCGCTCGAAAACGGCCAAGCGCACATCGACAAAGCCATCGCCAAATTCGACTCCCTGACCGTCCCCCGAAACATGATGGAGTAGCACGATCTCAAACTCATCGAATCTGGCGACGCCCCGGGAAGACCCCTGGACGGATCGCGCTCACGGACAGCTGGAGGAGCCGGCGCGGCGGACGCCGTTTGCCCGTGACCGCGACCGGGTCCTGCACTCGCGCGCCTTTCGCCGCCTGCTGCACAAGACCCAGGTATTCGTGGTCACCGAGGCGGACTTCTTTAGAACCCGCATCACCCACTCGCTGGAAGTCGCCCAGATCGGCCGCAGCATCGCCTTCGAGCTGGGCCTCGACGAGAGCCTCAGTGAAGCGATCGCCCTGGGCCACGACCTGGGTCATGGGCCCTTCGGGCACGCCGGCGAGGCAGCCCTGAACGAGTTGATGGCCGATCACGGCGGCTGGCACGCCAACAAGCATTCCCTGGAGGTCGTGGATGACATCGAGGCGCCCTACCCGGGATTTCGCGGGCTGAACCTGACCTGGGCCACCCGCGAGGGCATCGCCCGCCACGAGACGCTTTACGACCTCCCGACCCGGAGTGCCGAGTTTGACGCCTACCCACAGCCGGGCCCCGAGGCCCAGGCCGTTTCGCAGGCCGATGAGTGCGCCTTCTTGGCCCATGACATCGAGGACGCGGTCAACGCCGGGCTGATCGGCCTGGACGACCTGCTCCGCGCGGGACCGCAGCTGTGGTCGGACGCCGTGACCTATGCCGAAGAGGTCTGCTCCGGCGAGCAGCGCGCCGACCTGGAATTCGACCTCACCCGGGTGGTTCTGCGCCGCGCGACCAGCCACGTGATCGGCGTGCTGATCAAGGACGTGGTCCGGACGGCCCGGGAGGGCCTGGAAGCGGCCGCAATCGAAACCGCGGAGGCGGTGCGCAAACACCAGGCAATGCTGATCGCGCCATCGGATGAGATCATGGCGCGCCGCGCCGAGGTGAGCGCCTTCATGCAGGAGCGGGTCTACGACTCGCCGCCGATCCTGCGGCAGACCGCCCGCGGTCAGATGGTGCTGCAGCGGCTCTTCGCGGCCTTCGTCGACGATCCCCGGCTGCTGCCGCTGTCAACGCGACAGAAACTGAAGGAGCCGGCGGCGGAACCGGCGATGGTGGTGGCGCGATTCCTGGCCGGGATGACCGACCGCTTCGCGGTGGACATGTACGCGGAACTGTTCGAACCCGGCGCGCGGAGTTTCGGCGGCCGCCCCGACTAGTGCCGCAGGCGCCACAGGCATCTTCTTCTGAAATGGCATGTGAGCAGCAGCCTCGTGCCACGCGAGCGCGGCAACCCCAGGCCGGTGAGACAGACGAGTTGTGCTTATGTCATCCAGGGCTGCGAGCGGACGAAGCGCTTCGCCGAAAGCGCCGACCGGGCGCCGTCGCCGGTGGCGATGGCGATCTCCTTGCCGGTGCCGCTGGTGCAGTCGCCGGTTCAGCCGCCGCGGGTGAGAACGTGCACGCGGCCCGCGGGGGGGCACTTCCTGGGCGGCCTGCAGGCCGGAGTTGCCGCCGCCTGCCACCAGCACGTTCTGGTCGTGGGCGGTCGGGCCGTGGTGGTCGGTGAAGTAGCTGGCCCCGTGGCCGGTCAGTTCGTCCTCGCCGGGTACGCCCAGACGATTCGGGGCCATGCCGGTGCCAGGATGACCGCCCGGGCCTTCATGCCGGCGCCGCTGTGGAGAACGAGATCAAAGTAGTCGCCGTGGTGCTCGATACGCTCGACATCATCCTGGAAAAACTGCACGAATTGCTCGGCGAGTTGATGTGCGAAGCGCTCCATCAGCTTTTCGCCGGTGATGGCGTCGAAGCCCAGGTAGTTCTCGACTTGGGTGCTGTGGATCGCCTGCCCGCCGAGCTCACGGCCGACCACCGCCACGCACATGCGCTGGCGGACAGCGAAAAGCGAAAAAGGCGGCAGCCAGTCCGGCCGGTCCGCAGCCGATGACGACCAGTTCGCACATCATCGGATCGACGGCGTCGGGTTCGGATGATCGGATCATGGCGCGGCTCCGCTACTGGCAGACGTGTGGCGCCGGACAGTTGCCGGCGATCCCCCCGCGTCTAACCTAGCGCAGCCGAGTCGACCCCGAGGCGCGCACCTTCATCGCGCAGGAACTGGATGGTGGCCTCGGCCAGTTCGATGCCGCGGCCCGCGTGGGCGGCACGTGAGCGACGCTCGGGCTCGCCGGGGATCATGACGCCATCAAAGCCCGGGGCCGGCGGGACGGCTTCCATGCGTTCGAACACACTATCGACATCAGCACCGTAGTCGGCCGCGGATCGGAAAATACCCGGGTCGATGGCAATGATCGTGAAGCCCAT
>CAZVZW010000052.1:4317-14190 GCA_964631365.1 uncultured Chloroflexota bacterium
CTACTGGCCAGGATCTCGGCCAGCAAGCCCAGGGCGTAGCCCTTGTGCCCGCCGAAGGGCAGCAGCATGCCGCCGTCGTAGAACTCGGCCGGGGCGGTGGTCGGCTCGCCGTGCTTGTTAAGCGCCTGCCCGGGGGGCAACTGGGCGCCCTTGGCGCGGGCCACCTGGATCTTGCCTTCGGCGGTGGCCGTGGTGGCGAAGTCCATGATCATCGGATCGTGCTCTCCGCCGGGCGCCGAGGCCGTGATCGGATTCGTGGAAAGGACGCGGCCGAGTCCGCCGAACGGCGCACTCGCCAGGCCGGTGGGTCCGCCGACCGCGCCAAAGAGAATCATCCCCTGGTCGGCGGCCTGCTCGGCCCATTGGCCGATGCGCCCGGTGTGGTTACAGCGGATACAGCCGACGATGGCGATGCCGCTTTCTTTGGCCAGGTCGATCGCCGTTTGCGCGGCGAACGCCGCCGTGAACTGCCCGAAACCCAGGTGCCCGTCGACCAACGCCGAGGTGGCGGTCTGCTTGATGATCTCCGGGCGGCCGTCGGCGACGGCACGGCCGGTGTCGATGTACTCCAGGTAACGGGGAACGCGGATAACGCCGTGGGAAGGATGCCCCGACTGGTCGGCCAGGATCAGCGATCCGACCAGCGCGGTGGCGATATCGGCCGGGGTGCCGGCCTTCACGAACAGACCTTCGGCGTACTCGCGGAGGGCTTCGGTGGGTACCTGAGGCATGGCGTCTTCCTGATTCTGGTTGGTGGCGGCCGGACCGATGCCGAGGATACAACGGCTCGGCGGAGGCGGGGAAACGGGCGGCAGGTTACCGGTTGGCGAGCAGGACCGTGGTGGCGGGATGCTCCGGGTCGGGCTCGCCGGTGAGCGAGGGATAGGCGATCGCATCCCGGAAACCGGCATCGATGAGCATAGCCGCCAGTTGCTCGTCGGAGTAAACGGCGATGGTCATCGCGTGACGGGTGATCGCGCCGGTGTCGGGTTCGACCACGAAGAACCGCTCGGTCCGGACGCTCTGCCCGGTGTCTCAGAAGGACTCTATGTAAGAGGAGATGGGGATCCGCGGCGAACAGCCCGGTCTCTTCGGGGCTCCAGTTGCTGCGCGACTGGCCGCCCTCTTCAACATGCGCGAACGTCTACGGCTCCAGCAAGATGCGGCCGCCGGGCGCCAGCGCCGCCCGGGCGCGCCCAAGGATGTCGACGGCCTCTACCGGGCGAAACACATTCAGCTGGCCGTAGATCAGCAGTACAAGGTCGAATCCGCTGTCGAAGTCGGCCTGGCGGAGGTCGCCGCGCTGGTACGTGCAGGAAAGCTCCGCGGCCCCGGCGGTGTCGACGGCGTGCGCGATAGCCGCCGGGGCGAAGTCGATACCAACGCACTCGTGGCCCCGCTGCGCCAGGCGCTGCAGATAGAGGCCGGGTCCGCAGGCCAGTTCGAGCACCCGGGCAGTGTCGCCGCCGAGAACCTCGTCATCAATCCAGGCGACCTGCGAATCGATCAGCCCGGCCCGGCGGCTGGCCAGGTCGTGGGACTGGTCCAGGTGGGCGGACAGCATGCGTTCGCTGAAGTCCGGATCGTCCCAGGGGATGTTGTCGCCCTCGGCCCAGGGGGCCGGCGGGATGGCGCGGTCGACGAGATCGCGAAGCGTGCTGATGGGGGCTGCCTTCGGGCGAGACCCGCCCGAAGGCGACCGCGGTCGGATGGCTACATCTTGCCGAGCATGAACCGGAGGTCCTCGCTCATCATCTCCATGTCCCAGGGCGGGTCCCAGACCATCTCGATGTTTGCCAGTTCGACGCCATCGAGCTTCTCCACCGCCTCCTTGGTGTTGGAGACTATCATCGGGCCTACCGGGCACATCGGGGTCGTCAGGGTAAGATCGATGTTCACGGTCGACTCATCTACTTCCACGTTGTAGATAAGGCCCAGGTTCCAGATGTCGAGGTTGAGCTCGGGATCGACTACGGTCTCGAGCGCGGCGATTACGTCTTCTTTGGTCGTCACCGGGGTACTCCAGTTTGGGTTGAATTGGCGGGTGGTTGGATTCGGTCAACGCCAGCGTCGGTTGCCTTTGAGAAAGACTAGCGCACCGGAAGGTCCGGGGGTCAGAGGAGGTTGCGAGCGGGACCCTTGGCAGGAGGACACTCCTCGAACGATGGGGCCCGAAGGTGCTAGGCGAAAGCGAGATTCCCACTCGACCAGATGACCGGCCCGGGCCGCTCATCCACTTGGTTGATCATCGCGCGGCGCTGCCAGAGCTAGAGGTCTCGAATAGACTTGGGGGCCCTGTCGTAGAAGAGACTCTCCGAACGCACCCGGCCCTTCTTCGGGTAAGTGAACGAGGTTCCGATTGACCTTCTACAAAGGAGCTCAATCCATCCGTCCACCCCTTCTTGTTCATCGCTGTATTTGGCAGGCACCAGCTGCTCCTTCATCTCCGCGTACCGTCGGAGGAAGAACGCGAGCACATCTGCAAGCTGGATCAAGCGATACCTCCCTAGGGTCTCCGAAATACGGGATGTCGACAACCTGATCCAACTGCTCTTCGCCCTTCTTCCGTCGGTAGTACTCGTCACTCCAGGTCGGAGGGTTCAGGATGAGATCGGTAAGCCTCATTCGTTCCCACTCTTGGTTGTCGAGAACAAGAATCGTGTGCCCCTTGGTCCCTCTTGCTCGACGGCACAACTTCTGCATCGCCAAAATCAGGCAAAAGCCGAGGAATCTCCAGAGCGTGTTGAGTTCAGTGGGCACCCTCTGCGCCGCACGAGCGGCGAAGTAGTGATCCTTCATTACAGACGCATAAACCACCCGGTGTCCCCTTTCTCCCACCCACTCAAGGATCCGCGAAATGATCGCAGCGCGCTGATTTCCGTCGATGCCTCAGAATGCTCCGTTTCCTGAGCAGAAATCCCTCGTGTGTAACTCAGGTATATCGCGGCCGGCCATCTCACCAAGCGCTTCTATCAGACCCGTCGAATGCCTCTTCATAAGGTGCATCCGCTGGGCATCGACGACAACGCCAACCATCGTGGCGATCGATTCGCCACCGGTGCCGCTTTCGTCTACGTAGCAAAGTTTCACGTTGTTCCGCATTGTCATGCCCGAACCCCACAGATGCCAAGCAAAAAGCCGCCGGATCTCATACTTAGAGTTTTCTCGAGGAAATCATTGACTGTTTGGTAATCGTTCGCTAATGTCCAGGAAACGGCCAGAAGGACAGGGGACGACGGCTATGAATGGCACGGCGGCAGACCGGGCGACGAACGTGGCCAGGGACGATTCCACCGGTGCGGCGGGAATGAGTGGGCCGCATGCGACCGCCTCGATCCTGCATGCCGACCTGGACGCCTTCTACGCCTCCGTCGAGCAGCGCAACAACCCGGCGCTGCGCGGCAAGCCGGTGGTGGTCGGCGGCGGGCCGGACTCGCGCGGCGTCGTGGCCGCCGCGTCCTACGAAGCCCGCGAATACGGCATCCACTCCGCCATGCCGCTGCGGCAGGCGGCGCGGCGCTGCCCCCACGCCGAGTTCCTACCGGGCCGGCACGAGGTATACGGGCAGGTTTCGCGCGAGGTTATGGATGTATTCCACCGCTTCACCCCGCTGGTCGAGGCAATCTCGCTGGACGAAGCATTCCTGGACGTCTTCGGCGGTGAGCGCCGCTTCGGGTCGCCCGAAGAGATCGCACGCGAAATTCGACGGACTGTCAAGGCCGAGCAGAACCTGACCATCAGCATCGGGGGCGCCACCAGCAAGTCGGTGGCCAAGATCGCCTCCGACCTCTGCAAGCCAAACGGCCTGCTGACCGTTGATCCGGGCCGTGAGCGCGCCTTCCTGGCGCCGCTGCCGGCGGGGCGCATCTGGGGGGTGGGGCCGCGCACCGAAGAGCGCCTGCGGACGCTGGGCATCGAACGGGTCGGGCAACTGGCCGCAATGCGCCGGGCCGACCTAGTACGTCATTTGGGACAATTTGGCCACCGCCTGCACGATCTGGCCCGTGGGATCGATCGGCGTTCGGTATCAACCGCGGGGCAACGCAAGTCGGTGGGCAACGAACACACGTTCGGCGAGGACATCGGCGACCTAGACGCCCTGCTGAAACAACTATTGCGACTGAGCGACGAGGTCGGCCGCCGGTTGCGCGCCCACGAACTGCAGGGCCGGGTGGTGACGGTGAAGATTCGACGGGCCGATTTCACCACCTTGACGCGGCGGCGGACACTGCCGGTGTACACCGATGACGGCGGGGCGATTTACAACGTGGCGAGTGTATTGATGAGCACAGAGTTTCAGGCCGGCGAGCGGTACCGTCTCCTTGGCGTACACGTAGCGGACTTTGCGCCCGAGGATGCGCGCCAAATGGAGATGCCACTGTTCGGAACCGATCGGTCGGAACGCCTGAACGCGGCCGTGGACGGACTCGAGTCGCGATTCGGGCGAGGCAGTGTTCGCCGGGCTGGATTGTTCCGCCCGGTGGCGCGGGTGGCAAGCGCATTTTCGATCGGCGCAGGCGAAGTGTGGGAGGAGCTGGCATGAAACGAGGTTCGACCGGACAGACGGGTGGATCGGGCAGTCCGCTGTCGCTGCTGCGGCCGCGGACCTTCGACGACCTGCGGCGCCTGGTGCGTCGGCACAACGATCCCGAGGCAAGGCAGCTACTGACCGAGATTGAAGGCCGGGTTGAGCTGCACGGCTGGCGCCGGGTACAGCGCGAGGGCGGACCCCGGCTGGACGAGTTCTTTGAGCGCGCCACCGAAGTTTTCAACGAGATTTCCAGCGCCGTGTTCGAGATCGCTCTCACCGACGTGCCCATCAACCGACTGGTCGGCAAGTGGGACTTCCGGTTCCCGGTCGAAGACCTGGTGCTGGATCGACTGCACAGCCGCCACCTGGGCAAGCGGATCGTGCTGATCGACGGCGACCGAGCCTTCGTGCGCGACGGGCTCGGGGTGCGGATGGAGGCGGCCGAGATCTACGCGCCCTCCACCTTCGTCATGAGCGCGCCGCCGGTGGCAACCAGCGGTTCGGTGGGGCCGATGCGGCGCTTGCCGGGTCTGTTTGACGATCTGCCGGGACCCGGGCTGGAGCGAGAGGTCACCGCCTCGCCCAACTAGCCGCGCCGCACACGCGCGACCGGGCGGCTGGACACCGGGGAGCGGAACTGCGAGCATCGCCGGGTTGACGAAGCCATGGTGACGCGGAAAGGGCGGCCCCAAAATGACGGTGATCACGACGACCGACGCAGCCTGGAAAGACTCTAATATTGACGGCATGAAAGTGCGCCAGCTCATGGGCCCGGACCAGGGCGCGGGCGCGGTGACGATGGGCGAGCTGGATTTCGCGCCCGGGGCGGTGCTGCCGCTGCACAAGCACCTCATCGAGGAGGCCTTCCGCATCTACGAAGGAAGCGGTGTGGCGCTGGTCGGCGACCGCGAGATCCCCATTGCCACCGGCGACGCGGTGCTGGCCCCGGCCGGCGTGCCGCACGGTTTCCGCAATGACTCCAGCGGCCAGTTGAAGATGACCTTCTTCTACCCGGCCATCAACGCGGCCTCCGAATTCGTCGGATAGCCGGAGCGAACGGCCCGGAAAGCGAAAACGAGCGGGTGCGGCGTGAGCCGCACCCGCTCGTTTCGTTTCGCTACATCGCCTGCTTGATCAGGTTGCGGACTTCAGCAGTCTCCGGGTAGCGACCCTCCGCCTTCTTCGAAAAGGCCAAGTCGCCGTTGATAACGAGCTCAAAGACGCCACCCCCGGAAGGAATGAGCGACCAGTTATCGATGTCGGTACTGAACTCGCTAAGAATCTCGGTTGTCAAGCTCACGGCCTGAGGGAGATAGTTTCAAGCAGAGCAGTATTCGAGCGAGATGTCGATCTTTCCGGCCATTGCGGCTCCTCTCGGTCCGTGGTCACGATCCGATTGTGGCGATCCCGCGACAATGATACAAGCTTGGGTTGTAGCCAGCAGTCAGGCAAGGCCAAGAGAGGGGCCCAAGAAGGGGCGAAACGATGGACAAAATGGGCCAATTATGTCAAGATTATGGAGTGTAATCGAGGGATTTGGCTTCATTCCGCCGCAAGCTACGGCGAGGGGCCACCGCGGGGCTGAATCCTCGGCAACTGGAGCACTGCTTGGGTGTGATCGACGCCCTCAATGAGGGCTTTCGAATTGTGGTTCGAAGGCCCCTGCTCCTGACCATCCCGATCTTGCTGGATATCGTGCTATTGGTGTCCCCGAAACCAATCGCTCCCGAGCTTCTGCTGGGGGTCGGGGGCGCCGACACCGCCGGGGCCGAGGCGTTGGGCTCGCTGCTGTCCGCCTTGCTGGTCTTGGCCCTCGCGTTGCACGTGCCTTCGATGGGCGTAGCCGCGCCGGCGGCCGGGCAGCTGGGCGGGGGCGTCCAACTGGACGGCATGGGCACCGCCATCGGCCTGGGACTCCTGCTGTTGCTCATGGGGGTGGTGATATCCACCTTCTGGCTCGGGTCGCTGCGCAAGACCATCCAACCCGGGGTGCAGGATTATGACCTCACCGCGATGGTGATGGATCGCGCGCCACGCCTGCTGGGGCTGACCGTATTGACCATCGCGGCGCTGCTGGCGGTGGCCTTCATAGCCACGCTGGCGCTCCTCTTTGCAGGGTTCCTCGCCGCGATGATCGGGCTGCCGTTGCTGGTCGCGCTGATCGGGATCCCGCTGGTGATGTTCTTCGCCAACCTGTCCGTGATCCTCGACGACGCTTCACCGCGGGATGCGATTCAGGCGTCCGTGAATTTCCTGCGCAGCAACGGCATGCCGGTGGTGGGGATCGTGGTGCTGACATTTGTGGTGCAGTTCATGGCCAACACGGTGTTGAGTCAATTGACCTCGGCCGTGCCCGGGTATCTCTTGGCGGTCGGGGCAAACGCCTTCCTCGGCACGGTCATGGCGGCCGGGAGCATGGTCTTCTATCTCTCACGAACCCAGGATGTCGAATTCGAATTTGAGGCCGCCGAGCCCGAACCAGATCTTTAAGGAGGTCTGATTGACAACGTATAGCGCCGATACGATCGAGGTACTGGAGGGGCTGGAGGCGGTTCGCCGGCGGCCGGCGATGTATATCGGCGACACCAACGATGCGGGACTGCATCACTGCGTGCTGGAAGTCGTGGACAACAGCGTCGACGAAGCCCTAGCCGGGCACTGCACGAAGATCATCGTTACCCTGGGAGCCGACGGCTACTGCACCGTAGCGGACAACGGCCGCGGGATCCCGGTCGACAAGCATAAGAAGGTGAACCGGCCGGCACTGGAAGTGGTGATGACCACCCTGCACGCCGGTGGCAAATTCGACGCCAAGGCCTACCAGGTCTCCGGCGGCCTCCACGGCGTCGGGGTATCGGTGGTGAACGCGCTGGCCGAGCATCTGGTCGTCGAAGTCCACCGCAACAAGAAGATCTACCGGCAGGAGTACGCCCGCGGCAAGCCGCTGGCAGATTTGAAAACGGCCGGTAAATCGGGCCGGACCGGGACGACCATCCGCTTCAAGCCCGACGCCGAAATCTTCAATGCCGAGGATCTGTCCTTCAGCTTCGACACCCTGGTCGAGCGCCTGCGCCAGATCGCGTTCCTGGTCCCGAACCTAGAAATAACCCTCGAGGACGAGCGCAGCAGCGAGGTGCTGACATTCTTCTTTGAGGGCGGGATCAAGTCCTACGTCGGTCAGCTGGCAATGGCGCGGAAGCCGATCAACCCGACCCCTATCTTTGTCAAGGGGGTCATAGAAGGCACCGCCATCTCCGTAGCGCTGCAGTACACGGATCAATTCCGCGAGCTGATCTTCCCGTTCGCCAACACCGTGCACACCGCCGACGGCGGCACCCACCTGTCCGGGTTCCGAGCGGGGCTGACGCGGACCATCAACGAGTTCGCCCGCAACAACGGCTACCTGAAAGACAACGACCCCAACTTGAGCGGAGAGGATGTGCGGGAAGGCGTCGTGGCGGTCATCAGCGTGCTGCTGAGCGAGCCGCAGTTCGAGGCCCAGACCAAAGTTCGCCTGAACAACCCCGAAGTCGCCGGGCAGGTGCAATCGGTGGTCGCGCGGCAACTCTCCGAGTTCCTGCACGAAAACCCGAGCGAGGGACGGCGGATCGTCGAGAAGTGCCTGGTGGCCAGCCGCGCGCGGCTGGCGGCGCAGCGCGCCCGCGACCTGGTCGTGCGTAAAGGGGCGCTGGACGGCATGGCGCTGTCCGGCAAGCTGGCCGACTGCCAGGAGACCGACCCGGAAAAGTCCGAGCTGTTCATCGTCGAGGGCGACTCGGCCGGCGGCAACGCCAAACAGGGGCGCAACCGGCGCAATCAGGCGATCCTGCCGCTCAGGGGCAAGATCCTGAACGTCGAAAAGGCCCGCCTCGACAAGATGCTCGGCAACGCCGCGCTGCGCGACCTGACCGCGGCGGTCGGGACCGGCATCGGCGACATCTTCGACGTATCCAAGCTGCGCTACGGCCAGGTCATCATCATGACCGACGCCGACGTCGATGGCTCGCACATTCGCGCGCTGTTGCTAACGTTCTTCTTCCGCTACATGCGAGAGCTGGTGGAGCGGGGCAACCTGTACATCGCGCTGCCACCCCTATACGGGATCAGCCGCGGGAAGAAGCGCGTGTACGCCTACACCGAAGGCGAGCGCGACAAGCTGCTGGCCGGGATGTCCGGCAACTATCATGTACAGCGCTACAAGGGCCTGGGCGAAATGAACGCGAACCAGTTGTGGGAAACGACGATGGACCCGGAGACGCGGACACTGCTACAGGTGGTGATGGAAGACGAAGAAGTCGCCGACCGGCTTATCACCACCCTACTGGGCAACGATGTCGCTGACCGTCGCCACTACATAATGACCCACGCACGGAACGTGCGAAACTTGGACGTCTAGGGCGGAAC
The DNA here is from genome assembly GCA_964631365.1 of uncultured Chloroflexota bacterium. Taxonomy (GTDB): domain Bacteria; phylum Chloroflexota; class UBA11872; order UBA11872; family VXNJ01; genus JASLPR01. Next base: position 13,253 of record CAZVZW010000052.1, read on the forward strand.
AACTGACCGGAGGGGAACTGCCGGAATGAGTGACGCGGGCGAGCGTATCGCGCTGGACGCGATGGGCGGAGACAACGCGCCAACGGCGACGGTGGCCGGCGCGGTCGAAGCGCTGCGCGGTCACGGGGTGCGCGCGATCCTAGTGGGAGATCGAGACCGCCTGGAGGCCGAACTGCGTACCCTCGGGGCCGCGGAAGAGGGGCTGCGCATCGAGCACGCCAGCGAAGTCGTCGGCATGGACGAAGCCCCGACGGTCGGGATCCGGCAGAAACAAGACTCCTCCATTCGCGTGGCCGCGGACCTGGTGCGCGCGGGCCAGGCCGAGGCCCTGATCTCGATGGGCAACAGCGGGGCCACCATGGCGGCCGGGGTGCTGGTGGTCGGGCGGGCGCCGGGAGTAGACCGGCCGCCCCTGGCCGGGTTGCTGCCCGGCAAGGGAGCCGGGACGCTGCTGCTGGACATCGGCGCCAACACCGACTGCGTGCCTCAGAACCTGTTGCAGTTCGGGATCATGGGCTCCCTGTTCATGGAAGTGATGCACCGGGTCAAGCGGCCGCGGGTGGCCCTACTGAACGTGGGCGTCGAAGAAGTAAAAGGAAATCAACTATCGCTGGCGGCTCACGCCCTCCTGCGCGAAAGCGACGTCAACTTCGCCGGCAACGTCGAGGGGGTCGACCTGTTCACCGGGGACGTCGACGTGGTCGTGTGCGACGGATTCACCGGGAACGTAGCTATCAAGGTGATGGAAGGGACCGGCGACCTGGCGTTCGGCCTGCTGCGTTCGGCGGCGACGTCATCAAACCGGGGTCGGCTAGGCGGAATGATGCTGCGGCCGGCGCTGGGGGAAATCCGGGCGTCGTTTGATTATGCCGAGTGGGGCGGAGCGCCGCTACTGGGAGTTAACGGGCTGGTGTTCATCGGGCACGGCCGGTCGCACC
>CAZVZW010000053.1:0-2062 GCA_964631365.1 uncultured Chloroflexota bacterium
ATAAGCGCGTGCAGCAGGACGGAATCCTGGCGGAGTCCAGGCGACGAAAGCATTTCGAGAAGCCGAGCGTGCGGCGGAAGAAGAAGCAGGCGGCGCGGACGCGTAAGGCTCGCCGGACGGCTATGAAGGCAGCGCGGCAGATCAACCACGAGTACGCCTTCTAGAGACCCGCGATTGCGGATGTTGGTGGCGCGGGCCTCGATGGGGGCGCGTGGCGGATTCATGAGAAGCGGTCGGCGTGGAAACACGGTCCCTAGCGGCCACGGTCTGTTCGTTCCGAGTGATCGGCGCGGGTTGTGCAATGTCTGCGGCGCGGGGCCCCAACCTGCTCGCAGGGCGGGCCACAAGAGGGGTCGGGCCACGAGAGATGTCGGGGCACGAGAGGGGACGGGCCATAGAACAGGTCGGGACACGAATATCCCCGGGCTGTCTTTTGAGTGATGACTGGCGCAAGATGTACCGGTCCGCCGAGCAGTACAAGTAGGAGCGGCGATGGGGATTGTTGACGATATCTACGAGGAACTTAAGGTCGCCATGCGCGCCGAAGACCGGCCGCGCCTGCTGGCCCTGCGCAATATCCGCGATGACCTCCAGAAGGCCGAGAAGGCAAAGCTGGAGCCGCTTACCGAGGATGAGGTGACGCAGAACCTGGCGCGGCAGGCCAAACGCTGCCGGGACGCGGCCGGAGAGTTTCGCGGCGGAGGCCGGGATGACATGGCGGACAAGGAAGAGGCGGAACTGGCGATCATCCTAGAGTACTTGCCAGACCAGGTGAGCGAGGCGGAAGTTGTGGCGGCGGCGAAGGAGATTATTGCCCGGGTGGGCGCGGAGTCGCATTCGGATATGGGCAAGGTGATGGGCCCGCTGATGGGCCGCTTCAAGGGCGCCGCGGACGGCAGTCTGGTGAGCCGGGTGGTGGGTGAGTTGCTGGCGGGCGAGGAGTAGGGAAGCCGCGGTTGCGATGGCGGTGACCGTAGAGATTGAAGTTGGGCTGCCGGAGGACGTGGGCGCGGCGCTGGCGGAGGTGGTGCGGACGACGGTGGCGAAGACGGTGGACCTGCACGGCGCGGGCGATCCGGAGATCGTGGTGGTGGTGGCGGACGCGGGCCGGTTGCACGAGTTGAACCAACGCTTTCGCGATGTGGACCGGCCAACGGACGTGCTGGCGTTTCCGAATGACGATGGCGGAGGCGATGTGGCGATCGCGCTGGACATCGCGACGGAGCACGCCGAGGAAGCGGGCTGGTCGCGGGAGCGCGAGGTGGCCTACCTGACGGCGCACGCGGTGCTGCACCTGCTGGGACACCACCACGATGATGACGCGGCGTACCGGAAGATGCGGAGGGCGGAGGAGGAAGTGCTGGAGGTGCTGGGTTACCGACGGACGGAGGATTTTTGATGGAGGGACGGACCAGGCCGGGCAAAAGAAGGTCCGCGGAGCGGCTGCTGGAGGCGCTGGGTTACCGACGGACGGAGGAGTTTTGAGCGCAGACCGGTGGGACGGCGAATGGCGGGTGGAGTCGCCGGCGAAGGTGAACCTAGGGCTGGAGATCACTTCAAGACGCGACGACGGATTTCACGAGCTAGTGTCGGTGATGCAGACGGTGAGCCTGGCGGATGTGCTGATCTTCGAGCCGGCGGCTGAGATCGCGGTGGAGTCGGGAGTGGCGGGGCTGAGGCAGGAGGACGACCTGATGTGGCGAGCGGCGATGGCGCTGCGGGAGGCGACTGGTTCGAAGGCGGGGGTGCGCATCCGGGCGGAGAAGCAGATCCCGTCGCGGGCGGGGCTGGGCGGGGGAAGTTCGAACTGCGCGGTGGTATTGCGGACGCTGAATGAGTTGTGGGCGACGGGCCGGTCCAGGGAAGAACTGGCCGAGATCGCGGTGCGGCTCGGCTCGGACCCGGCGTTCTTCTTGTGGGGCGGGACCGCACTGACAACCGGGTGCGGGGAGATTGTCGAACCGCTGCCGGACGCGCCACAACGCTGGATCGTGCTGGCGAAGCCGGCAGAGTCGCTGAGTACGCCGGGGGTGTACGCCGAACTGCGGGCGGCGGAGCACAC
>CAZVZW010000053.1:2072-11903 GCA_964631365.1 uncultured Chloroflexota bacterium
CTCGCGCGCTGGCAGAAGGGTTGCGGGAGGGTCGGCTGGACTACGGGCTGATGCGCAACAACCTGGCCGCGGCGGCGCTGCGACTGTGTCCGACGATGGGGCCGGTGCTGGCGACGCTGCGGGAGCGGGCGGAATTCGCGATGGTATCGGGCAGCGGCAGTACTTGTTTCGGTCTTTTTGGAGACGAGATTGCGGCGAAGGAAACGGCCGAGGAGTTGAGCGAACGGGATCGGTGGGCGGCGCCGGGTGGGTTGACGGGAGCCGCGCACGGGTAAGAACGGGACTATCCCGGGCCCCGGGCCGGATAGAATTGGCGCTGAGTGGGGCGTCGCCAAGTGGTAAGGCACCGGCCTTTGGAGTCGGCATTCGTAGGTTCGAATCCTACCGCCCCAGCCGGGGACGCCCACCGGGGCGTCCGGCGAAATGACGGGCTTGAAGTCGAAGGAACGATCTTGACCGGAATGCAGGCGAGCGGCCGGGGCGGGGCGGGATGAACGCGGGTTCGACGGCGGCGGTGATTCTGGCCGCGGGCAAGGGCACCCGGATGAAATCTACCCGCCCGAAGCCGCTGCACGAGGTGGCCGGGCGGCCGTTGCTGCAATTCGCGCTGGAGCTCTGTGAAGAGGTGGGGCTGGGGCCGGTGACGCTGGTGTACGACGCGGAGCACCCGGAACTGGCGCTGGCGGCCGGCGACGCGGTGCGGGGGGTGGTGCAGCCGGAGGACGGCTACGGGACCGGGCACGCGGTGCGGGCGGCGGTGGCCGAGATGGCGGAAGGCCCGGAGGCGACGGTGGTGCTGTATGCCGATACGCCGCTGCTGCGGCCGGCGACTTTGACCTACCTGACGGAGCTGCGCGAGCGGCGCGAGGCGGCAGTGGCGGTGTTGAGCGCAAAGGTGGACGACCCGGGCAGATACGGACGGATCGTGCGGGATAGCCACGCGCAGGTGACGGCGATCGTCGAGGCGCACCTGGCGAGCCCGGAAGAAGGGACGATCGATGAGATCAACACCGGGGTGATGGTGTTTGAGACGGCCTGGCTGCGGGAGAACATCGGCAGGCTGCGGCCGGACCCGGAGAAGAATGAGTTGCTGCTGACGGATCTGGTGGCCCTGGCGCTGGCCGAGGGGCGGGGCGTGCAGTGCCTGACGCTGGCCGACGCCGAGGAGGGGATGGGCTGTGATGATCGGGCGGATCTGGCCGAGGCGGAGCGGCGGCTGCAGCAGCGTAAGATCGCCGAATTGATGGATTCGGGGGTGCGGATCGAGGACCCGGCAACGACCTATGTGGACCTGGATGTGCGGATCGGTTCGGACACGCTGGTGCGGCCCGGGTGCCAGCTGCGGGCGGCGACCTCTATCGGAATGGACTGCGAGATCGGGCCGAACGCGCAGATCGTGGGCTCGGTGGTGGGCAACCGCTGCAAGGTGAATGCCGCGGTGGTGGAGGAATCGCGGTTGGAGGATGGGGCGGATGTGGGGCCGTTTGCGCACGTGCGGGCCGGGTCGGTATTGGGCGAGCAGGTGCACGTGGGCGCGCACAGCGAACTGAAGAACGCACGGCTCGGTGAACGGACGATGATGGGCCACTTCGGGTACCTGGGGGACGCGGAGTTGGGCGCGGATGTGAACGTGGGGGCGGGGGCGGTGACCTGCAATTTTGACGGGAAGGACAAGCACCGTACGATTGTGGGCGACCGGGTGTTTGTGGGGAGCGGTAGTATGTTGATCGCTCCGGTGGAGATTGGCGCGGACGCGTATGTTGGCGCGGGCGCGGTGGTCACCCGGGACGTAGCGGCCGGGGAGGTCGTATACGGGGTGCCGGCGAAGGCACGGCCCCCGGATAACGAATAGACAGACATACCCTCCAGGGAGGCACGGTTGGAAGGCGATCTACAGGTCTTTTCAGGGCGCGGCAGCCTAGCGCTGGCAGGGGGAATTTGCGACGCGCTGGGAGTCCCGCTAGGACAGGCTCAGGTGGCGCAGTTTCCGAACCGCGAAACTCGGGTAAGGATCGAAGAGAACGTGCGCGGGTTGGACGTGTACGTGGTGCAGTCGATGTGCACGCCGGTGAACGACAACCTGATGCAATTGCTCATCATGGTGGACGCACTACGGCGATCCTCCGCCGACCGCATCACGACCGTGATCCCGTACTTTGGCTACGCCCGCCAGGAGAAGAAGACCGCCGGGCGGGAGCCGATCTCGGCGAAGCTGGTGGCGAACCTGATCCAGGCGGCCGGGGCCGACCGGGTGATCACGATGGACCTGCATGCGCCGGCGATTGAGGGCTTCTTTGACATCCCGGTGGATCACCTGCGGGCGGCGGCGCTGCTGGTGGAGGCGGTGCGGGAAATGGAACTGGGTTCGGAGGTGGTGGTGGGGTCGGCGGACGCGGGCGGGGTGGCGCGGGCGGAGGACTTCAGCCGACGATTGGGCGCCCAGGACATCTTCGTGAGCTTCAAGAAGCGGACTTCGCCGGACGACGTGACGCCTCTGCAGCTGGTCGGCGACGTGGGCGGCCGGACCGCCATCCTGGTGGACGACATCATCTCGACCGGATCTTCGCTGATGACGGCGGCGCGATCGTTGAAGGATCGCGGCGCGGAGAAGGTCTACGCCTGCGCGGTGCACCCGGACCTGACCGAAGGGGCGGTGGGGGCGCTGCAGAATTCGGTGATGGAACGCGTGCTGGTAACGGACACGATTCCAATCAGCGAGTCGGCAAATGGCAGTAGTAAGATAGGAGTGTGTACGACGGCTCCGCTGTTCGCGGAGGCGATTCGCAGAATTCATGATCACGAATCAGTCAGCGCGCTGTTCAGCTAGACGCCCCAACGACGGGGATGACAGCGAGCCCACCGCCGGCGCCCGGAAGCGCGGCGAATACCAGGAGGTCGGTTCCTTTTCTTGGAACCTTCTAGTTGGGTAAGCCTGCCCATTGTCCTGGGTTTGACGCTTGTCAATGTCCTGATCGTGGCTTCGGAAACGGCCCTGCTATCGGTGCGTCGCGGACGGATTGGCGAACTGGCGGAAGCGGGTGACGCGCGCGCGCGGCGGGTGCAGCGACTGAACGATATGCCCCTGCACCTGCGTGGGCGGCTGCGGGCGGTGACGACGATCCTGGCCTTCGCGGCGGCGACGGTGGCGGCGATGAACCTGGGGCCGGAGTTGAAGCGCGCCATCCCGAACGAGCCGCTGGCCGTGGCGCTGGTGGTGCTGACGACCCTGGCGGTGACGCTGGCGGCGACCGAGATCGCGGCACGGCGCCGCACCGAGGACCCGGAGGGTCTGGCGCTGAGTACCGCGGGCTCGATTGAATCCCTGCTGCAAATAATGGCGCCGTTGGCATGGCTGGTGGGAAGGCCGGCGGCGCTGTTGAGCCGGTTGCGGGGCGGGGGGCCGGTGGGCCCGCCGATAAATGGCAGCGAGGACCTGCGCTGGCTGATCCAGGAGGGGGAGAAGCGTGGTGCAATCGAGGACGAGGAGGCGGCGATGATCCACGGGGTGATGGATCTGGCCAGCCGGCCGGTGCGGGCGGTGATGACGGCAAGGCCGGACGTGATTATGGTGGAGTCGGGGACGAAGGCCGGCGAGGCGCTGGACGTGGCGCTGAAGCACGGGTTTTCGCGACTGCCGGTGTACAAGGACACGGTGGATACGATCGTGGGGGTGGTGTCGGTGCGCGAGATCGCGGCGGCGCTGCGGACCGAAGGTAATGGCGATACGCCGGTGGACGAGCTGGCCTGGGATTCGCTGTTCGTGCCCGAAACGAAGCTGACCGGAGACCTGCTGGCCGAGTTGCAGGATCTGAAGACGCACCTGGCGATCGTGGTGGATGAGTACGGCGATACGGCCGGGATCGTGACGCTGGAGGACATCATCGAGGAGATCGTCGGCGAGATCGCCGATGAGACCGACGTGGAACAACCCGGATTGGTGCGACTGGATGCGGACACAGCGGTGGTGGACGGGCGGATGGCACTGGCGGACCTGAACGACGAGCTGGACCTGGATGTCGAGGCGGATGGCGCGGATACGGTTGGCGGGCTGGTGTTCCTGAGCCTGGGACATGTGCCGGATGAGGGCGAGAAGCTGGACGTGGACGGGGTGAGCATCGAGGTGCTGCGGGTGGATAACACGCGCATCCGGCGGGTGCGGCTGGTGCGGTTGGCGGAGGCGGATGTGGCGGAGGAGGAGTAGGGGTTGGCTTCGGCGGGCGATGGGAAGCTGGCGGGGGCGGTTGTGGAGCGGATGTTCGCGGTGGCGGAGGAGGCCCGAATGCGGTCGCACTCGCCGTACTCAGGTTTTGCGGTGGGGGCGGCGGTGCTGACCGAAAGCGACGCGATCGTGCCGGGGACAAACGTGGAGAATGCATCGTACGGGGCGACGATCTGCGCGGAACGGGCGGGGGTGCTGGGGGCTATTTCACATGGGGCCGGCAGGCCGGTGGCGGTGGCGATTGTGAGTGACGCCCGCGACGCGATCTGGCCCTGCGGCGAGTGCCTGCAGGTGCTGGCGGAGTTCGGCGGAAGGGTGCGGGTGCTGACCCGCGGGATGGACGGCGCAGTCGGGTCGGCGCGACTGGATGAGTTGCTGACACAGCCGTTTGACGAGGTTCCGGAGTAGCGGATTCGAGGAGGTTGTTGGGGCGATTTTCGTGGGCGTAGAATCGAGTGGGAATGACGCCGGGGGGAGTGAGGCGGGCAGGCGATGGAACGGACGCTGGAGGAACATCTGGAACTTCCCTACACGGTGGTGGTCACGCCGGAATGGCACTCGAACAGCGCCTGGACCTACACGGCGGAGAATCCGGAGTTGCCCGGGTGCAACACGCGCGGGGAGACGGCGGCGAAGGCATTCGAGGCGCTGCGGGTGGTGCGGAAGATGTAGATCAGATCGCGGTTGGAGGCCGGGGAACGGGTGCCGCTGCCGGCTCGTCGTTCAGTTTGTCCTCGTCCATCGGTGACCTCCCCCGTTATCCAAACGATTGATAGGCTAAGTCTTAGCGTGTCCCTAGATCGGTGTATCGCGGCATAGATGTCGTTTTCGTGGGTCATGAGACTCTATTGACAACAAATGAGCAGTCCAGAGTTCGGGGGGGAACTAGCCAGCAATGGCGATGAAGGCGACGCCGAGGGCGAGGACTAAGGCACCAAGAACCCGCGCGGGGCCGACGGATTCCTTGAGGAGCAGGGCTCCGTAGAGGGTGGCGATTAGGATGCTGGACTCGCGGGCGGCGGAGACGTAGGTGACGATGCTCCAGGTCATGGCGGTGAGAACCAGGGTGTAGGCACCGAAGAGCAGGATACCGGCAGCGATGACCGGACGGGCTTCGTGGCGGAGGATGGAAGTGACGCGGTCCGGACTGCGCAGGTAGAAGGGGGCCATCAGCAGGGCGGTGCCGAGGACCCAGAGCCACATGTAGAGCAAGGGATTGACGCGGTCGACGCCAGCTTTGTCGACGACGGAGTAGATGCCGATGGTGAGTCCGGTGAGGAGGGCGTAGCGGGTGCCGGGGGTGGATATCAGAGCGCGGAAAGGTTGCGTGAGGGCCCGGAGAGTGAGGCGGGGGGTGTTGAGCAAGTAGATGCCGGCGATGACTAACAAGACGCCGGCGATGCCCGGCCCGGAAGGGGTTTCGCCGAGGAAGATGAGGGCGATAATGAGCACGAACAGCGGGCCGATGCCGCGGGCGAGGGGGTAGGCGACGGAGAGGTCGGTGCGGGCGAGGGCGCCGCCGAGGAAGAGGAAGTAGAAGACGTGGATAACGGCGGAGGCAGCGATGAAGATCCAGCCGCTGCCGGATGGGGGCTGGGTGACGAGGAAGTAAAGGGCGGCCGGGGCGAAGGCGACGAGGCCGGCGATGATGGCGAGCCAGAGGAAGGGGCCCTGGTCGCGGGAGCGCTTGGCGAGCAGATTCCAGCCGGAGTGGAGGAAGGCGGAGACGAGGACGAGGGCGAGGGCGGAGAGGACCATCTACCCGGCGGCCATCGGATCGAACCTGGAAATGACGGCGTGGTGGCGCTCGCCGGAACGGTAGATGAAAAGGCGGTGGCGGACGTTGCCGGTGAGTTTCGGCTGTAGGCGGGCGGCGACGGTGTGGCCGGGCTCGGGGAAACCGCGGCAGCGCACGGTGATTTCGCCGCAGTTGCACCGGCGGAGGCGGGTGGCGATGGCGCGCTCGGAGAACGGGAGAGAATCGACGACCCGGTAGTAGCGGGCGAAGGGGGTGGCCGGGACGGTGGAGCTGGTGAGGAAGGCAATCTGCTGGGCAAGGCGGGCGTGGGCGATGCCGGTGGAGTCGGCGAATTCGCGGAAGAGCCCGGAGCGGACGAGGGCCGGGTCGGGTTCGGCGATGTAGGAGCCGACCGCCTCGACGGGCAGGTAGAGGCCGGGTTCGCCGGCGAGTTGAGCGAGGGGCGGGGCGGCGGGATCGGCGGCAAGGATGGTGGCGCGAAAGGTTGGAGAGGGGGCGGGATTGAGCGTGCCAGTCCAGATGACGGCTTCGCGGAGTTCGCCAGCGACGGCGACGAACTCGATCTCGGCGGTCGGGAACACGTCGCGGAGGACGGGGAGGGGGGTGGCGGGGGAGAGCTTGAGGGCGGCGGCAGCCACCCAGTTGATGGCGTCGCGGAGGAAGTCGATGGAAGGGGTGAGGTCGTCGAGAGAGGTGCTGCGGCGAGTGGAGGAGCGGCGCGAAGGGTCGGCGTAGAGGGCGGCGAAGCCTTCGAAGGCGGCGGATTCAGCCGGGGCGGGATGGACTTCGATCGGCTCATCGAAGCCGGCTTCGGCGAGGTTTCGGGCGAGCATGGCGGCGAGGAGGGGGTCGGATTCGTAGGCGGTGACCGCTGCGCCGGCACGGGCCAGGGCCAGGGTGTCGCCACCGAGTCCGGCGCAGAATTCGAGGATGCGGCCGAGCGGCGCGAGACGGCGGGCGCGATGGGCGGCGGTGGCCGCGGAGGAGGCCTGCTGCAAGGCGGTGGGTGTGTACCAGCGGGGAGCGTCGGGGCCGAATTTACGCCGCACGGCCGCGCGGCCGGCGACCAGGTCGATGGCCAGGGCGACCACTTCGGCGGGCCAGTCGTCGCGCAGGCGCTGGACGATGGCCGGCAGCCGGGGCCCGCGCAGGTCGGCGGGGGCGAGCCCGGCGAGGAGTTCCTGGCCAGGCGCGGTTGCTAGGAAGCTCACCGCCTCTTCTTGTTTGGAAGACGTCAACGAAACTCGCCACCAGAAGTGAACCGGGGATGCCGCTACATATAATGGACTGAAGCGAGGATCGGGCAAGAAGTTGGCGATGAACGGACACGGCCGATGAGCCTAAAGCGATCGGAAACCTATCGGGCGACCGGGTTTGTGCTGCGGCGGCACGCCCTGGGCGAGGCCGACCGGATCGTGACGCTGTACACCCGCGAGCACGGCAAGCGGCGGGCGGTGGCGAAGGGAGTGCGCAAGCAGCAGAGCCGACTGGCCGGACATATCGAGCTATTCACCAAGGTGGATGTGTGCCTGGCGGTGGGCGCGAACCTGGATGTGCTGACGCAGGCGGAGGCGCTGACGACCTACCCGGAACTGGCGGGCGACCTGGAGCGGTTTGCACAGGCTTCGTGGGCCGGCGAGACACTGGATCGGCTGACGCCGGAGTCGGAGGCGGACGGGTACATGTTTGACCTGTTCGGAGTGGCGCTGGCAGCGATCGCGACGGCGGAGCGTCCGGGGCTGCATCTGCGGCAGTTTGAGTTGCAGGCGCTGACGCGGGCCGGCTACCGGCCGCACCTGGAGGTCTGCGTGGAGTGCGGGGAGGCGCTGGAAGAGGTGACGAACCGGTTCGCGCCGCTGGCCGGCGGGGTGGTGTGCCCGACCTGCCGGACGGAGGGGATGTCGCTGCCGGTGACGCCGCGGGCGCTGAAGTCGCTGCGCTGGCTGCTGGGGGCCGACCCGGGCGCGGCCGGGCGGCTGAAGACGGACCCGGAACTGGAGCGGGAACTGGAGGAGCTGCTGAAGGCCTACGTGAGCGCCGTGCTGGGGGCGGAGTCCCGCTCGGCGCAGCTGCTGGATCGGGTGCGGTCGACGGGCGGCTGAGACCGGCGACCGGTTGCCCGCCCCATGGCGGCGGTCTGTTGTGCCGGTAGCCGGGTAGAGGGGTGGGTGAGCGCTCGTGTCGGGGGGCGGGAGCGGAGTTGAGCCCAAGCGTACCCCAGATCTCAGTGCAAACTCGGGCTGGAATCACGTACCGGGCGGGAAGCTAGATTCCAACACCACCAACGGTCGCGGTACATGACGGAGGGGTCGGTATTAGGGGACGCTAGTACTGACGGTCTGAGGCGGATGGACCGGTCGCATCCGCCGGTGGCAGAAACCGGGGGTGCCGGCAGCGAAGCCGACGGCAGTTGACGGCAGAGGGCATAATCGCGGGACCAGAATTCACTTAACCTGCGCCCCGACGCGCACCGGACAGGACGGCATGGCAAAGAACGACACAGTGGAAAAGCTGGTCTCGCTGGCGAAACGGCGCGGCTATGTGTTCGCGAGCTCGGAAATCTACGGTGGCTTCGGCAGTACCTGGGACTACGGGCCGCTGGGGGCAGAGTTGATTCGCAACGTCAAGGAAGCCTGGTGGCGGGACGTAGTGCTGGCGCACGACAACGTGGTGGGGCTGAACGCCTCGATCCTGATGGCGCCGGAAGTGTGGAAGGCGTCGGGGCATGTAGACCATTTTTCGGACCCGTTGATCGAATGCGGGAACTGCCGGAGACGCTTTCGGACGGACGACCTGGCCAACCCGGAGCAGTGCCCGGTGTGCGGGAAGAAGGAACTGGGCGAGGCGCGGCAGTTCAACACGATGTTCAAGACCTTCGTGGGGCCGGTGGAGGAGGACGCGGCGGTAGCCTACCTGCGGCCGGAAACCGCGCAGGCGATCTTCGTGAATTTCAAGAACGTGCAGCAATCGGCCCGCGGTCGGTTGCCCTTCGGCATCGCGCAGATCGGCAAGGCCTTTCGCAACGAGATCACCACCGGGAACTTCCTGTTTCGGACCCGCGAATTCGAGCAGATGGAGATGGAGTTCTTTGTGGAGCCGGGCGACGACGAGCAGTGGTTTGAGTTCTGGGTGAAGGAGCGCACGAAGTGGTTCCAGCGCTACGGCCTCCCAGCCGAGAAATTGCGCCTGCGGGCCCACGACGCGGACCAACTGGCTCACTACTCGCGCGGTACCAGCGACATCGAGTTCGAGTTCCCCTTCGGCTGGGGCGAGTTGGAAGGCATCGCCCGACGCGGCGACTACGACCTGCGCCAGCACCAGGAAGCCTCGGGCAAAGACATGACCTATTTCGACCAGGCGAAGAACGAGCACGTCCTGCCCTGGGTGGTGGAGCCGTCGGCCGGGGTCGACCGGGGGGCGCTGGCGTTCCTGACCGAGGCTTACGCCGAGGAAGAGGTCGAGTCAGCGAAGGGCAAGCTGGAGACGCGTACCGTGCTGCGGCTGGATCCGCGGCTGGCGCCGACAAAGGTGGCCTTCTTCCCGCTGATTAAGAAGGAGCCGCTGCAGGAACTGGCTCACCGGCTACAGGACGAGGCGCGCTTCGAGTGGATGACCTTCTACGACGAGACCGGAGCCATCGGCCGGCGCTACCGTCGCCAGGATGAGGCCGGGACACCTTTCTGCGTGACCGTGGATTTCGACTCGCTCGAAGACGACACGGTGACCGTGCGCGATCGGGACACCCTGAAGCAGGACCGGGTCGGTATCAGCGAGTTGATAACTTACCTGCGCGAGAAGTTGGCCTGGCGCTAGGCTGAGCCTGGTTTCTTGATCGGGAAGCTTCGGAGAAGCT
>CAZVZW010000053.1:12003-14120 GCA_964631365.1 uncultured Chloroflexota bacterium
GGAGGCTTCAAAGAGGTAGCCTGTGGCTGCTACTGGAGGCGAACGATGGTGAGCCCGGCGGCGCTGTCGGCCACATAGGCAACGGCGTCGTGGACGGAGACGTCGCGGGCGTCGCCCGGAGTCAGGAAGACCCGCAGGCGGACGACACGGGGCTGCACGGAGGCGTCGTAGAGGGTCAGTCGACTCCCGAGACGACGACCAAGCGGCCATCCCAGGCGACGTGGACGGCGTCGTCGGTGGCGAAGAGCGAGACGACGATATCGGCGCGGGAGAGGTCGTTGATGCTGATGGCCGAGAGGCGACCGCCGCCGGCGACGAGCAACAGCGAGGCGGCGACTTCGGTTTCGAGATCGAAGTTACCGTGGGCGCGGACCCGCGACATACCGCCGAGGCCGGGGACGCGGAGCGACTCGATGAGTTGGGGATCGGCGGGATTCTCGAGGTAGTAGACGAGGATGCCGTAGCGCGGATTGCCGGCGATCTCGCCGGAGATGAAGGCGAGCCCGTTGTCGAGAGTGACCTCGGCGAAGCCGATCTCCTTAGGCAGGTTGGCGACGATGCCGGGGGTAGGGGTGCGGGTGGGGTATACGGGCAGGTCGCTGATGGGATCGAGGATCGGCTCGCCGGTGTCGGGGTCGAGCATGGGCATCAGCACGGGCGCCGAAATGGCCGCCCCTCTTCCCCACCGAGGAAGAGACAGCCCTGCACGGTGAAGGTGAGGGGTATGGCAAACAACAGCAGACGGCGTATCAAGAGCGGCGCGCTCCGATCTTGTCGGATAGGGAATGCTATCGGTGTGAAGAGGATCATTCAGCGTAAGGATCGGCTATTTGCGCGCCTATCTGCTATGCGCTACTTTGAGCGCCCTTGTATAGAGAGAGCGATGGCAGAGTAGAAGCCGGGAGGCGACGGCATGGCGAAGGACGTAGGTTTCACGACGATGGGGGACGTGTCGGAGGGCGGGGACGCGCCGGAGATCGGTATCGGGATGATCGGCTACGCCTTCATGGGCAAGGCCCACTCGAACGGCTATAAGACGATCCCCAGCATGATGTACCCGCCACCGGCGATCCCGGTGCTAAAGAGCATCGCCGGCCGGAACGCGGAGGCGGTGGCGGCGGCCGCGAAGCGCTTTGGCTGGGAACGAAGCACGACCGACTGGCGCGACCTGATCGCCGACGACGATATCCAGGTGCTGGACAATGGCGGCCCGAACAATATGCACCTAGAGCCGACGCTGGCGGCGCTGGCGGCCGGGAAGCATGTGATCTGTGAGAAGCCGTTGGGGCGTAACCCGGCGGAGTCGAAGCAGATGTGGGACGCGGCCGAGGCGGCGGGACTGAAGCACATGGCGGCGTTCAACTACCGGTTCGTGCCGGCGATCATCCAGGCCCGCAAGCTCGTAAAGGACGGGGTGATCGGAGAGGTGTTTCACTTCCGGGCGCGCTATGCGCAGGAATGGATCATCGACCCGAACTTCCCGCTGATCTGGCGGCTGGACAAGGACGTTTCGGGCAGCGGCGTGCTGGGCGACCTGGGTTCGCACACGCTGGACCTGGCGCGCTTCATCGTAGGCGAGATCACGGCAGTGAACGGCCGGCTGAAGACCTTCATCAAGGAACGGCCGACCGCCGAGGACCCGAGCGTGAGGGGGCCGGTGACGGTGGATGACGCCTACATGGCGCTGCTGGAATTTGAAAACGGGGCGATCGGCTCGGTGGAGGCGACCCGCTTTGGCAACGGCCGTAAGAACGGGAACGCGTTCGAAATCAACGGCTCGCTGGGCTCGATCAGCTACAACATGGAGCAGTTCAATGAGCTTGAGGTCTACATCGCCGATACGGAACCGGCGGAGGCGAACGGGTTCCGCAAGGTCCTGGTGACCGAGGCGTTTCACCCGTACTGGGAGAACTGGTGGCCGCACGGACATATCATCGGCTGGGAGCACACCTTCGTGCACGAGTTGCACCACTTGCTGGACTGCATCGTGAACGATAAGGACGTGGCGCCGATGGGGGCCACGTTCGAGGACGGCTACAAATGTGACACGATCTTGGCGGCGATTGCGGAATCGGACGCCAATGGCGGGGCACGGGTGGAAATTTCGTGCTAGCAGC
>CAZVZW010000054.1:0-13469 GCA_964631365.1 uncultured Chloroflexota bacterium
GCATAGGCGGCCGCGCCGAAGCCTCCGCCGCGACCCTCGATTCCAGCCAATGCCCGGCCCTTTCGCGATCCGGCCGGTTTCAAAACGCCGGCCACCCGTGTCTTTGAATTGTACCTGCCCCGGCCGGGCCTCCCGGCCTTGTTTCTTCACTTTGCCATCCGTACCCTCCGACCGGCTCGCGAGACCTGCGAAACCGTCCCA
Organism: uncultured Chloroflexota bacterium; assembly: GCA_964631365.1. Lineage (GTDB taxonomy): Bacteria > Chloroflexota > UBA11872 > UBA11872 > VXNJ01 > JASLPR01. Next base: position 202 of record CAZVZW010000054.1, read on the forward strand.
AAACCGACCCTTTTCTGCTAGAATTGCGTGATGTTGGTCCTCCCAAAAAATGCCTTGGATGTCCTGCAATCGTGGCCCGTGGACGGTTGCCTTTGACCTTCAGCCATCTCGACGACGCCGGCCGCGCCCGCATGGTCGATGTGGGGGGCAAACCCACCACCGTCCGCACCGCCGTCGCCGGTGGCTGCGTGGTGATGCGCGCCGACACCCTGCAGATGGTCATTGACCAGGCCGCCGGGCGGGCTTCAGGGCTCAAGAAGGGCGACGTGCTGGGAGTGGCGCAGATCGCCGGCATCACCGCCGCCAAGCGCACTTCCGAGCTGATCCCGCTGTGCCACTCGCTGCCGATCGACTCCATCGAAGTCGATCTCCAGCCGGAGCCGCAGTCCAATTCGGTCGGCATCACCGCGCGGGTCACCACGGCCTCGCGGACCGGCGTCGAGATGGAGGCGCTGACCGCCGTCAGCGGCGCAGCGCTGACCATCTACGACATGTGCAAGGCCGTCGACAAGGCCATGCGCATCGGGGAAATCCGGCTCCTCAGCAAGACCGGCGGCACGAGCGGCGACCACCACGCCGATTGAGTAACGAATTGCGACTGACAGAGTGTTCCCCAGCGGAGGCAAGGAGGAAGTACGTCTTTGGATGATTCCGGTATTGGCCAAGTAGAGGAAGTTGGCCTCGAAGCCGAGATGGGTGAGGCGTATCTCGACTACGCCATGAGCACCATCGTCTCCCGCGCCATCCCCGATGTTCGCGACGGCCTCAAGCCGGTCCAGCGGCGCATTCTTTACGCCATGCAAGACCTGGGCGCGCGCTCCAACAGCCAGTACCGCAAGTGCGCCCGGATCGTCGGTGAAACCATGGGCAAGTACCACCCTCACGGCGACAGCGCCATCTACGACGCGCTGGCCCGCATGGCCCAGCCGTTCTCGCTGCGCTACATGCTGGTAGACGGACAGGGTAACTTCGGCTCCATCGACGGCGACCCGCCGGCGGCGATGCGCTACACAGAGGCGCGGATGTCGCGCCTGGCCGAGGTCATGCTGGCCGACATCGACCGCGACACGGTTGATTTCGTCGAAAACTTCGACGCCACCGCCGAGATGCCCGAGGTCCTACCCGCCCGCCTGCCGAACCTGCTGGTCAACGGCGCCACCGGCATCGCCGTCGGCATGGCCACCAACATCCCGCCGCACAACCTCGGCGAGGTCGCCGACGCCATCATCCGCTTGGTCGACGAGCCCGATCTGTCCTTCGACGAACTCTGCAAAATCATCACCGGGCCCGACTTTCCAACCCACGGCATAATCGGCGCCGACGGCGTTCGCCAGGCCTACACCGCCGGGCGTGGCCGGGTGCTGGTGCGCGGCCTGGTCCGTGAGGAAGAAGACGACGACGGCCGCCAGCGAATCATCATTTCCGAGCTGCCCTACCAGGTGAACAAGACCACGTTGATCGAAAAGATCGCCGACCTGGTGCGCGGCAAGGTCCTGGGCGGGGTCAGCAACCTGCGCGACGAGTCCGACCGCGACGGCATGCGGATCGTCATCGAACTCAAGCGCGATGCCTTCGCGCTGCAGATCCAGAATCAGCTCTTCAAGCACACCGCCCTGCAGACTACCTTCGGCTTGAACATGGTCTGCCTGGTCAACGGGCAGCCGCGTACGCTAGGGCTCAAGGACATGCTGTCCGAGTTCATCAAGCATCGCGAGAAGGTAGTCACCCGGCGGGCCAATTTCGATCTCAACCGCGCCCGCGAGCGCGAGCACATCCTGCTGGGCTTCTTGGTGGCGCTGGACAACATCGACGAGGTGGTCGCGATCATCCGCGGCGCCGACACCACCGATGACGCCCGCGAGGGCCTGATGGGGCGCTTCGAGCTCACCGAGGTCCAGGCTAATGCCGTCCTCGATATGCAGCTTCGCCGGCTGGTGGCGCTGGAGTCGCAGAAGCTGCGCGACGAGCTCGGAGAAATCCAGGCCCGCATCGCCGAGCTGGAAAGCCTGCTGGGCGACATCAACCTAGTCCACGAAGTAATCAAGGAAGAGACGCTCGAAATCCGCGAACGCTTCGGCGACGACCGCCGCACCCGCATCGTCCCCGAGCTCAGCGGCGAGCTGACCCTTGAAGATCTGGTACCGATCGAGGACTGCGTGGTCACGATCACGCGGCGTGGCTACACCAAGCGGCAGCCGATCTCGGTCTTCCGCACCCAAGGACGCGGCGGCAAGGGCATCCGCGGGCTGGCGGTCAAGGAAGATGAGATCACCCACTTCCTGACCACCGACAGCCACGACCACATCCTGCTGTTCACCAACCGCGGCCGCGCCTACCGGATGCGTTGCTACGATCTGCCGCTGATGAGCCGTGAGGCCCGTGGCATCGCGCTCATCAACCTGGTCCAGCTTGAACCCGCCGAGAGCGTCTCGGCGCCGATCGCCATCGAGAACTTCGAGGCCGGCGAGAGCTTGATAATGGGCACGATCAACGGCGAGGTGAAGCGCACCGCGCTGACCCGCTACGCCACGGTCCGCAAGAAGGGTCTGCTGGCGATGGACCTGGACAACGACGACGAGCTGGGCTGGGTGCGGCTCTCCGACGGCGACAACGGTGTCATGATCTTCACCACCCACGGGATGGCCATCCACTTCCACGAACAGGATGTGCGCAGTAGCGGTCGCACCAGCGGTGGCGTGCGCGGGGTCCGCCTGAACGAGGGCGACAGCGTCGTCAGCGTCGATCTGACGATGGAGGGCGACTACGTTCTGGTGGTCACCGCCAACGGCTACGGCAAGAAGATGCCGGCCAAGGAGTTCCGCCGCCAGGGACGCGGGGGCAAGGGACTGAAGGCCATCAACCTCAGCGACAAGACCGGGCCGGTGGTCGCGGCGCGGGTCATCGCCAACCCCGACGAAGACATCATGCTGCTGTCCTCCCAGGGTCGCCTGATCCGGCTAAGCCTGGCCGAAGTCCGACCGATGGGCCGCTACGCTGCCGGGGTGATCGTGATGCGAATGAACGAAAACGAGCTGGTCGCCGGGCTGGCGGTTTCCGGGGACGGTCGCGATGGCGACGAGGACGGCGACGACCTGGCCGAGGATGTGGCCGGCGGCGTGGAAATCGCCGCCGACTAGCCGTGCGACGAACTTTGGCCTCAGCCGCCGGACTTCCGGGCAGTGTCCGCCTCTGCCTGTTCGACCTGGACTACACGCTGATCCAGCTCATGCTCGATCCGGTCGGGGTCCACGTCGAGGTGCTTGAAGCGGCCGGCCACCGGTTGCCGCGGGCGACGGTCCAGGCGGCCTATGACGCCGGCTGGGACGACTACCTGCAGGCCGGCCAGCGCTGGCCGTCGCAGGCCGCGGCCTATTTGCAGGTGGTTTGCCGCGGACTGGCCGCGCTGGGCGTGGCCGACGCCGGTGATGAACTGGCGCAACGCATCGACGCGCGCATCAATGATGTTTCCGACATGGCGGTCTATGACGACTCGGTACCGGTGCTGGCAGCGGTCCGCGGGGCCGGGTTCCGGGTGGCGCTGGCCACCGGTCGCTGGCACGACCCGCGGCCCGATCTCGACCACCTGGCGCTGACCGGCTGCTTTGACCGCATCTACCACTCGGGTGAGTTCGGTCACCAGAAGGACGACGGCCGTTTCTGGGGCTCGCTGGTTGCCGACGCGGAACTCGAACCGGCCGAGATCCTGCTGATCGACGACGCGCCGGACTCCGTCCGCGTCGCGCGCGGCGCCGGTCTGCAGGCGCTGGCGATCCACCGCGAAGGGTCGCCGCTGGGCCCGTTGCCTGGTGCCGACCTGCGTTCGCTGCGAGCGCTGCTGCCGATCCTGGGAATCGCCGGCGGCTAGCCCGGCGCGGCCCCGGCGCGCTTCATGTAGACCATCAGCACGGCAATGTCGGCCGGGGTGACGCCGTTGATCCGTCCCGCCTGCCCCAGCGTCGCCGGGCGCACCCGCTCCAGTTTCTGGCGGGCCTCGGTGCGCAGGCCGCGGGCGGTGGCGAAGTCGAACGCCGGCGGGATCGGGGCGTGCTCCAGCTTGCGGCTGCGCTCCACGATGCGGTACTGCTGACGGATGTAGCCCGCGTACAGCGCCTCCATCTCCACCTGGGCCGCCGCCTCCGGGTCCACCGGTGGCTCGCCGGCCAGCTGGCGCAATACATTCAGCTTCATCCGCGGGCGTTTCAGTAGATCGGCGGCCGGGGTCGGCTCGGCGATGGGCGCGCTGTCGATGGCCCGCAGGGCGGCGGCGCTGGCGTCGTCGGGGCGGATGCGGGCCTGCTCCAGCCACTCGCCCGCCGTGTCGATGACGGCCGCCTTCTCGCGCCAGCGCTTTACTCGCGATTCGGACGCCAGGCCGATCCGTGCCGCGACTGGCGTCAGTCGCAGGTCGGCGTTGTCCTGCCTGAGCCGCAGGCGGTACTCGGCCCGCGAGGTGTGCAGGCGGTAGGGCTCGTCGATCTCCTTGGTGATCAGATCGTCGATCATCACGCCGAGGTAGGCCTGGTCGCGGCCGAAGGCGACCGGCGCCTCACCGCGCGCTGCCAGCGCCGCGTTGATCCCCACCAGCAGTCCCTGCCCGGCGGCTTCTTCGTAGCCGGTGGTGCCGTTGATCTGCCCGGCCAGGTAGAGCCCCCGGGCGCGCCGCGTCTCCAGGTTGCCGCGCAGTTGCTGCGAGCGGGCGAAGTCGTACTCAATCGCGTAGCCGGCCCGGATCATCTGCACGTTGGCCAGCGCCGGGATGCTGCGCAGCATGGCCAGTTGCACATCCTGGGGCAGGCTGGTGTTGGCGCCCTGCACGTAGACCTGGTTGCTGGTGAAGCCCTCCGGCTCCAGGAAAAGCTGGTGGGCATTCTTGTCGGCGAAGCGCACGATCTTGTCCTCAATAGACGGGCAGTAGCGCGGCCCGGTGCTTTCGATGGACCCGTTGAACAGCGGCGCGCGGTGCAGGTTGGCGCGGATCAGGTCGTGGGTGCAGGGGTTGGTAGAGATCGAGTAGCAGGCCATCTGCAGGCGTCCGTCGTGCCGCGCCGCGCCCGGGTAGACCGGATTCGGCGTGGCGCGGGCAATCTCGTCTTTGGGCACCGGGTCGAAGCTGAACTCCAGCGGCTCGGACGCGCCGGGCTGTGGCTCGGTCTGCGAAAAATCAATGGTGCGGGCGTCGATGCGCGGCGGCGTGCCGGTCTTCAGGCGGCCGATCGCGAAGCCGTGCGCTGCCAGGTCCTCGGACAGCCCCCGCGCCGGAGCTTCGCCGGCGCGCCCGGCCGGAAAGCTGGTGTCGCCGACGATGATCCGCCCGTTCAGGAAGGTTCCGGTGGTGACAATGACCTGCGCTCCCCGGAAATGCCTGCCCAGCTCGGTCTCCACCCCGACCACGCACCAGTCGTCGCCGCCGCCTTCCCAGAGCAGCCCGGTCACCGAGCCCTGGCGCAGGTCCAGGCCCGACTGGCCGCGCAGCACCCGACCCATCGCCCGCGCGTAGAGCCACTTGTCGCACTGCGCCCGCAGCGCCCGGACGGCCGGGCCTTTGCCGGTGTTGAGCATCCGTATCTGCAGCTGGGTGCGGTCGGTGATGCGGCCCATCTCGCCGCCGAGGGCGTCGATTTCGCGGACCAGGTGACCCTTGGCCGGGCCGCCGATGGACGGGTTGCAGGGCATCCCGGCGACGGCGTTCGGGTCCATGGTCAGCAGCAACGTCCGCGCGCCCAGCCGGGCGGCGGCCAGCGCGGCCTCGCAGCCGGCATGCCCGGCGCCGACCACGATCACATCGTAGCCCTCGGCCCGCCTGTTGGTGCCGCCGTTGCCGTCGGGGGTCATGAATCCTCTGCCCGGTCTTCCGTGGCCGCGTCTACAATCTGCACAAGCCTAATGGTGGCCCAGTGTTTCGCGTGGGGGCAATATCGCGACTTCCTTCCAGAATCCGTCGTCCGGACCCGCCGCTGCCGACTCGCTGCGCGGCGCGCACCCGGTGGAGGCCTACGTGGTGCCACTGCCCGACGGCGCGGCCACGTTCTTCGAGCCGGACTTGGCCCGGCTCGATCCCGGGGATGGGCCGCTGCGCCTGGATGTGTACAGCCCCTACGCGATGAGCGACGGCGAGCTGGCCTATATGCAGACCGAATTCGAGGCGGCGATGGTCGAGTACGCCGGGCGCACGGCTACCCACGACCGGCCTTGGCGGCGGGCGGCGGCCATCGGTCTGCTGGACCTGGTAGTGCTGGTGGGGCTGCTGCTGTTTGCGCTGACCAACGCCGACCGTGCCTTCCTGATCTTCGCCTGGGCGTTCGTTCTGGCGCTGGCGCCGGGTCCGCTGATCGCGGTGGGGATGATCCTGCGCCGCCGTCGCCAGGCGCGCGTCGGCCGGCTGCAAAGGGCCGGATTCGCCGGTGCGGTCAGCGGCCAGGGCGGCTCGGGAGCGGCGTCTGTGAAGGGCGTCTGGGATGGACTCGAACGCGCCAGTGGCGACCGCGACCTGCTGACCCTGGAGCACATCTGCCGGGTCAACAACTGGCCGGCCGGGGTGCGTTTCTACCGTTCCCGGCGCAGCGGTCGGGAGCGGCCCGGTCACTGCGGGCGGCTGCGCTGGCTGACCGGTGGCGGGCGCCCGCGCTACGTCCCGGCGGTCGTGAGCCGGGCCCGATGAGAACCACCACCTGCCTGGGGATTCCGGTGGTTGACGGCACGGTCGTAATTGCCACCTACGCCTCGCGGCGGCTGCTGGGCAACACGGCGTTCGCCGGGGCGGCGGTGACGGTGCAGGCGGCGGTGGCCGCCGACGGCCGGGTCACGGCAGCCGATCTCGAACACGCCTGCCGCCTGCAGGCGCGGCGCTTCCTGCTGCAGAGCGACGGGGCCACGGCCGTTCCGTCGCGGCGAGGTGGGGAGCTGTTTCTGGCTTTGCCGGGCATGGTGCTGGGCCTGGCCCTGATCGTCGCCTCGCTCGGCTTCTGGCTGCCGGCGACGGCCGGAGTCTGGCTGCTGGCGTTCCGGCCGTGGCTGCTGGCGCGCCTGCGCCGCCGGCGTCCCACCGCAGTTTCTGAATCGCCCTCGATCGCCGTGCGGCGCGTCGCCCACTCAGGCATCGGTGCGCTGCGCGAAGTCATCGGGCGCAATCTCGAAGAGAACTTGGCCTACGCCGAGGCCTACGAGGTCAGCCGACGGCTGGGGATTAAGGAGGCCGCCGATCTCTACACCAGACTGCTGCTCGATCCGCGCCCTTCGGCGCTGGCCCCCGAAGCCGGCCTGTGGCTGCCCGACGCGACGACCGTGCGCGAGGTCCTAGCCCAGGCATCGTTGGCCGACGATGAAGGCTTGGAATCCATCGAAGACGAGATCAAGGCCATCGACGCTGAAATTCTCGACGCCGATTTCGAGGCGGCCGACGAAGCTGGGCCGGTGGCCTGATGCACGCCGTGGCCGACCAACCCCTGACGCTGCGGATCCCGCTGCACGACGAAGCCTACGCGGTACTGGTCGACGAGCGGCGCTGGCAGGAGGAATTCGCCACCGTGCGGCTGCCCTACGAGCGGCGGGTGCTGGCCGAGAATCAACTGGGCCCGCGTGCCTGGGTGCGACTGACCGTCTACACCATCGGCGAGGGCCGGGCCGGCGGGGTGGTCTGGATCGACCTGGCCTCCTCGCGGCCGAGCAGCGCCGAGATCGTCACCGGCCGCGCGCTGCTGCGTGCCTTCGCCGCCGACTCGTCCGAGCGTCGTCGCCTGCTCTCACGGCTGCTTCTGCACTTTGTGACCCTCGAATACACCGAAGACGCCGAGCGCCCCACTTGGCGGGTGCCGGCCACCGGCGGCGGAATCGGCAGCGTACTGGTGGGCGGCGCGATGAACGCCAACCCGGCCATCTGGAACGCCCTGCAAAACGACTTGGAGCAGGCCCGGCCCTCGATGGTGGTCGGGCTGCGCGACGCCGGTGGGGTGGCCGCCGCCGGCCGTTATGACGGGCTGGTCACGCTGCCGGTGACGCTGGGCGACCTGCAGTCGGTCCATCTGCTCGGGTCGCTCGACGCCCGCTGGCGCGACCGCTTCGGCCGCTACGACCCGCGCTGCGGCTACCGCTGGTTCGCGGAGCGCTTCGCGCAATTGCCGGAGCTGCCGGCCAGCCGCTTCCTCTCGAGTTTTCTGCGCTTTGGCGACAGCCGCACCCGGCACCGCGAGGTCCCGGATCGCCTTGAGGAGAACGAACTGCCGGTGTACTACCCGGCGAACCCGGCGGAACTGGCCGGGCTGGCGGCCGCCGGGCTGATCCCGGCGTTTCCCGGGGTGTTCTGGGACGTGTCGCGCTCCGACGGCGGCGATCCGCTGACCACCGCCGGCTATGCCCACCGCCACCTTGGCTCCTTCGGACTGACGGCGTTGGCGACCGCCGGCAGCCCCACCCGCCGCGCCAATTTCCTGCTCGCGGCCGCTTCGGCCGCGAGCGTCGCCGCGGCCGGCGAGGCCGGGCCGAACGATGGCTGAGCGCCCGCCCGCAAAAGACCGCGAAGACCCCTTCCACCTGGAGATCGAGCCGATTGACGTAGACGCCGAACTGGCCGAACCGGTCGACGCGACGCAGTTCGCTCCCGGGAGCGAACCCGAAGCCGCCCCACCTCCAGCCCCACCCCCACCGCCCGGGGTGCAGTACGCCGAAATCCCCGATCCGTTCGGCGAGGGAACGCTGGTGGCCCACGACCGCCAGGCGCTGGTGGCCGCCATCGCCGCCGGCGATCGGCGGCGAGGCATCCAGGCCGCCGACGATCTGATCTGGTCACCCGAGTTGCGGGTGCGCGACATCGAAGAGGCCGCCGTGGCGCGGCTGCGCGGGCGGCGCATCCGGCGCGGCGCACGGCGGATCTTCTGGAAGATCGTGGCGGTGGCGCTGCCGCTGCTGGTGGCGGCGTTGCTGGGCGATCTCGGTCTGCTGGTGCGAATGATCCCGCTGGTGGGACCGCCGGTCGGCGAGTTAATCGGCTCAGCGGGCGCCTCGGTAGGCGGGCTGCCGGTGGGCTTTGCGATCGCGATCCTGCCGTCGATCTGGTTGTGGCGGCGCAAGACCGACGACCCCGACGACTACTGGCCGAAACTGCCCCGGCGGCTGCCGAAGCGGTTCGAATTCGTTCCGGTCGAGCGCAACCTGGCCGGCTTCGTTGCCGATATTGAGCCGGTGATTCAGGAGTCCCGCGAACTCGCCCGCGGCCGGCAGTCGGTGGCCGGCGCCGACGCGGTGCGCCTGGAGGAAGTGGTGCACCGCGCCTACCGGCAGGCCCGGCGCGCAGGGATCGATGTGGCGGCGGCGGTCTACCTAGACCTGCGCCGCCGCCTCCACGCCGCGGCGCGCCCGCCGCAGAAACGCCTCGGCTTCCTGACCGGCCGGCGCAACGCGGTCGAACTGGCCGATTTGCTGGCGCCTTACCGGCCGGCCAATGCCCGGGCGTCGTCCGGGTTGATCGGCGGCGTTTTCCGGGTGCTGGCCGGGCTCGTGGCCGCGTTTGCGATCTTCTTCTTGGCCGGTCTGTTTCGGATCGGCCCGACCGACTTCGAGGTCATACGCCCAAATCGTGGCTGGGCGTTCCCCGGCTCGCTGGATCACCTGAACGCCGGCGGGCTCTCTTGGGTGGCGGTCGATGGAGTGGACGCGGCCAGTGCGATCCCGGTCTACGGCCCGGGCTGGTTCTGGGCTTGGCCGGTGCCGCTGACCCGCCACGAGCACGTGCCGACCATCGATCACCGGGTCTCCGTGCAGGCGCTATTGGGCGCGCGTGAAGGCTCCGGTTTTGACACCCTGGAGATCGACTTCAGTTACCAGATCGAAGACGTGCGCATCTGGGTGAGCCGGGGTTCCAACGCCCGCGCCGAGGAAGTGGTGGCGGACACGATGGCGCAGAACCTGACGGATTTCATCGAGGTGCAGCGGCGCGATATCCAGTCGCGGCAGGGCGGCGCGGTGACCGAGATTCTCAAGGACAACATGACTGACATCCTCGAGCGCTACGCCGGCGGAATCAACAGCGATACCGAGATTCGCGCGCTCGGCATCCGCATCGAGACGGTCACCGATTTCGGTTTCGCCGTCTTCCGGCCCTGACCCGCCGTGACTGAGGGCGAGCAACCACGCACGGTCGGGGCGATCCTGCGCGGTTGGCGGGTCCTGCGTAACGTCTCGCTCAAGGAAATCGCCAGCCGCACGCGGATTCGCTTGGACATCCTGCAGGCGCTGGAAAACGACAACTTTGAAGCGTTGCCGGCGGCGGTGTACGTCACCGGCTACATCCGCGGCTGCGCCCGCGCGCTGGGCCAGGACCCGGCCCCGGCGCTGGACGCCTACGCCGCGCAGACGCGCATCCCCGGGGTGGAGTACATGCCGGACACCAACACGCCGATCGGCTACGACCGCCGGCCCTCGTTGCGTTCGGTCGGGTTGTTGGTGGCCACGCTGGTGGCGATTGTGGTGCTGATCAATCTCTTCGTGCGCAATTACGAGCCGGTGGAGGCCGGGCCGGCCGCGCCGCCGACGCCGGCGTCGGCGGCCACCCCGGCGCCGGAGCTGACCGCGACGCTGTCGCTGATCCCGGCGTTCCAGACCCGCGAGTCAGAACCGATTGGGGTTGTGGACGACCTGCGCTTTAGGATCGTCGCCGAGATGAATGTGAGCGTGCAGGTATTTATGGATGGCGAGCCGGTATTCACCGGGTTCATGAACCCGGGCGAGAGCCGCGAGTGGTTCGCCGACGATTCGGCGCGGCTGGTGGTCAGCGACGCCGGCGGCGTTCGGGTAGAGATCGATGGGACCTCGGTCGGGTCGCTGGGTGGGGTCGGCGAACGGGTCGAGCGTGAGTGGAGCAAGTCCGATCGTCCCTAGCCACGATCCCGCGGCCGGGACGTTCTACCTGGTGAACTACGGCTGCCCGAAGAACCTGGTGGACGGTGAGGGCATGGCGGCGCGCCTGCTGGATGACGGGCTGGCGCCGGCCGGGCCCGACGACGCCGACTACCTGATCGTGAACACCTGCGGCTTCATCGGGCCGGCGGAAGAGGAGTCCACCGACGCGTTGGCGGAGATGGCCGGGGAGAAATGGGACGGTCAGCGCCTGATCGCGGCCGGCTGCCTAGCGGAACGGCGCGGGACCGCGCTGGCGGATGCGGTGCCCGGCATCGACGGCGTGCTGGGAACGCGCCGCTGGGCCGAAATCGGCGACCTGATCGGCTCGTTCACCACCACCCCCCGCCCGGCGCGGCTGGGCCTCGCGCCGGCGCTGGCTGACCCGGCGCCGCGGCTGATCGGCGGACCCAGCGCCTACGTGAAGATCGCCGATGGCTGCAACAAGAACTGCAGCTTCTGCACGATCCCGTCCTTCAAGGGGCGGCAGGTCTCGCGGCCAGTTGAGGACCTGCTGGATGAACTGGAAGCGCTGGCGGCCGGTGGGGTCCGCGAGGCGGTGCTGGTGGCCCAGGAACTGGGCTCCTACGGGCTGGATCTGCCCGGGGCCGGGGCGGGGCTAATCGACCTGCTGGGTTCGATCCAGAACGCGCCCGGGCCCGACTGGGTGCGCTTGATGTACCTCTACCCCTCGATGCTGACCGCCGAGTTGCTGGACGCAATCGCCGGTCTGCCGCGGCTCTGCAACTACATCGACGTGCCGGTGCAGCACTCGGCGCCGGGCGTGCTGAGGGCGATGCGCCGGCCGGCTGGCGCGGCAGAAATCGCGGCACGAATTCGACGCGCCCGCGAGCGCCATCCGGACTTTGCCTTCCGGACCACGATCATCGTCGGCTTCCCCGGCGAGATGGGGGACGACTTCGCCGATCTGTGCCGGTTCGTCGAAGAGGCGGCGTTCGATCACCTGGGCGCGTTTACGTACTCACCGGAGGACGGCACCCCGGCGGCGGCGCTGCCCGGGCAGATCGACCCGGCTCTGCAGGACGAGCGCTACGCGCAGCTGATGGAGATCCAGCAACGAATCGCGCTGCGCCGGCGCGAATCCCGGCTGGGTTCCGAGATCGATGTCCTGGTCGAGGAGACCTTTCCCGGGCCTACGCTGGACGGATACCAGGCGGCCGGCCGCAGCCGCGCCGAGGCGCCGGAGATTGATGGCCGGGTGCTGCTGGACCTGCCGCTGGTGGCGGGACAGATCGTGCGCGCGCGGCTGACGGCGGCGCAGCCCTACGACCTGTTCGCGGCGGTGACCGGCTCGCCCGACGGTCCGCTGGCACTGGCCACTGGAGTCGATGCGCTCTAGGGGTACTCGCGCAGGGGTGGGGTGTTGGGCGGGCCGGCGGGCTCGTCTTTGCGCATGACCGCCTGGATGTTGTGGGTCACCGAATCGACCAGTTGCACGGACATCCCGCCGTCGACCGGCAGGGCGACGCCGGTGACGAAGGCGGCGTCCTTGGAGACCAGGTAGCGGACGGCGGCGGCGATGTCGTGGGGACGCCCGACCCGGCGCAGCGGGTAGATAGCCTCGTTCAGCTCGGCCTGTTCGTCGCTGCCGAAGGCGTCCTGCTCGCGGCGATTGGAGACGATGAAGCCGGGGCAGATGGCGTTGACGCGGATGTTGTCCGGTCCCAGGTCGAGCGCCGACTGGCGAGTCAGGCCGAGGACGGCGTGCTTGCAGGTGTCGTAGACGACGTGCCGCTCGGAAGCCAGGAAGCCGTGGACGGAGGAGATGTTGACGATGGCCCCACCGCCGGCCTTCTGCATTTCGGGCACGGCCAGTTTCATGCCCAGGGCCACGGCGCGGACGTTGACGGCCAGGCCCTGGTCCCAGCGCTCCACCGTTTCCTCGGCCACGGTGCCGGTCCGCCCGACGATTGCCGCGTTGTTGACCAGGATGTCCAGGCGGCCGAACTCGGCGACGGTCATCGCGACCATGCGTTCGATCTGAGAAGGGTCGGCGAGATCGGTTTCGAGGAAGATCGCGCGGTGGCCGTCGGCGCGGATCGCGGCGGCGACGGCGGCGCCCAATTCAGCTTCGATGTCCGCCATGGTGACGGCGGCGCCGGCCAGGGCCAGTTCCCAGGCGACGGCGTGGCCGATCCCCTGGGCCGCGCCGGTAACGATTGCGACCTTGCCATCCAGACCCATCGCGCCCCCCGTTTTCTGCATGTTGCTTTGACTGTGCTCGAGCGTGGCAGTCGACCAGGAAGGATATGGCGCGGCGGCGGGCGGCGCTAGAATCGGGCTCCCTTTGAGGGCAATAACACAGTAGGACGGGACGACTTATGGGGGTACTGGACGGCCAGGTGGCGGCGATCACCGGC
>CAZVZW010000055.1:0-13427 GCA_964631365.1 uncultured Chloroflexota bacterium
GCGCGGAAAAGGGTCGCTCTGGACAAGCGGCTGGTTCTGGACCGTCGTCGTCGGCATCCTGCTCATCTTCTCCCTCGTAACGCTCTCCGCCATTGGCCCCACTGCCGTCCCCGCCACCGACCCCGACTCCGGGGCGCGCATCATCGACCCCGAAGCCACTGTCCCCGAATACGACCCCAACATAACCGTCCGCCCCGACACCCCCCTCGCACCGCTGCTTATCGATATGGCCTGGAAACTCGGTCTCGTAGCCGGTCTCATCATCCTCACCGCCTGGGTCCTGCGTTACATGCGTTTCCGGTTCGGACTCTTCGACGAGCCCGTCCCCACGGGCGGCACCTTCGCCGTCCTCGACACCTTCACCATCGGTCCCGACCAGACTATCCACACCGTCGATCTCGGACGCCGCGTCCTTGTCGTCGGCGCCACCGGCGCCAGCCTCACCAACCTCGCCAACATCGACGACCCCGACGAAATCCTCTACCTGCGCCGCCGCTCCGGTGTTGGAGCGTCAGAGTTCGAAGACATCCTCGAAGATGCCGCCGCTTCCGACCAGCCGCCCCCGATCCCCGATCCCGCCCCCGATCCCGAACCCACCTACGAATCCACCCCGGAGCCCGACACCTCCTCTCCACCCTTCCAGGATGCAGCCCAGCGTCTTCGCCTGTTGTCCGAGACACCCCCCGAGTCCATCGTCGCTGAGGAAGCAGGCGAGCCTGACAACTCCTAGCCTCTCGGTACTCGGCGCCATCCACGCTTTCATGCTCGATCCTCATCTCGAAGAACAGGTCGCCAGCGCCATGCGCGAAACTCCCTCCGGAGTCCTCGTCGCCCTTCCCCCCGACACCATCGAAACCGTCCTCGCCAACATTCAGGCCGCCATCCAGCAAACGGTCACCGTAGTGGACAGCCGATCCTCCTCTGTGCCCAGCAGGTCCGCCAGGGGCTCCGCAACATGACCCACCGACGCACCCCCAACCTTGTGGTGCTCGCCTATACTGAAATAGCTTCCGAAGCCGCTGTCACCACTGAAGTCGTGATCAGAATCGACCAATGAGGATTAAGAGGTTCGCCGCCCGCGACATGGCCGACGCCATGCGGCAGATAAGGCGGGAATTAGGCCCCGAGGCCATCATCTTCCACCAGCGTCAGCATCGCGACGGGGGCTTCTGGAAGACTTTCAAGCGCCCTGGCGTGGAAGTCCTCGCGGCCATCGACACCGACATCCCAGCCACCTCGCCGCCGGCTCGGCCCGAGATTCAACCCGCCCGCCACCGCCGCGCCCCCGCCGACAGCCGGGCCCTCCTCGACATTCAGCGCACCGTCGGCGAAGTCCACGACGCCATCGCCCGCCTCGAAAACATGACCGAGCTTCCCTCCCAGGTCAGTCACTTTGGCGACCACCTCGCCGGTTTCTACCATCAACTCCTCCATCAGGAAGTCACCCGCGAGCTCGCCTACGACATCGTCCACCAGGTATTCAAAGAGCTCAGCCCCCAGGCGCTCAAGAACGAGCCCACCGTTCGTAGCCAGGTCAAAGCGCAGATGGAGCGCCAGATCCGCATCATCGGCCCGCTCCGCGTAGTACCCGGCGAGACCCGCACCATCTTCATCATCGGCCCCACCGGCGTCGGCAAGACCACCACCCTCGCCAAGCTCGGCGCCAGCTTCGCCCTCAACGAACAGCGTCGCGTCGCCCTCCTCACCACCGACACCTACCGCATCGCTGCCATCCCTCAGCTCCGCACCTACGGCGAGATCATGGGCCTCACTCTTGACGTCGCCTACTCTCCCTCCGAGCTGCAGGATCTTGTGCTTCGCCACCAGGACAAAGACATCGTCCTCGTCGACACTCCCGGTCGTAGCCAGCACAACCAGCCCATGCTCGAAGGAATGGCCGAATTCATACGCGAGGTCCCCTCGCGCACCCTCTACCTCGCCCTCAGCGCCGCCAGCAAGTACCGCGACATGCTCGACGCCGTCAGCCACTCTGGAACCGTCCCCATCGACGGCATCATCATCACCAAGATCGACGAAACCGTCAGCTTCGGGCCCATCCTCAATCTCGCCTCCGAAGTCGGTCGCCCCTTCACCTACTACACCAACGGCCAGGACGTCCCCGCCGACATCCAGGTCGCCGACGCCCGCCGTCTCGTTGATCTCATCCTCGACCCGATCCCCACCCCGCCCCAGGCCTCCGGCCCCTGATCATGTCTGAACCAGGCTGCCGACCTCCGCGCACTCGCCGGCGTCAGCGACGACACTGAGGTAAAGGACACCCGCGTCATCGCCGTTACCAGCGGCAAAGGCGGCGTCGGCAAGTCCACTCTCGTCGCCAACCTTGGTGTCCATTACGCCCGACAGGGCCTAAATGTCATCGTCGTCGACGGCGACCTCGGTCTCGCCAACCTCGATCTCCTCCTTGATCTTGATCCTCCCCACGCACTCAATCATGTCATCGAAGCTCAGAAGACCCTCGAAGAAATCATCGTCTTTCTGATAGACTCCCTCGACAATTTGGCGTGCTAGCTCGTCCTTGATAACCTCGGAGAGTACTCGGTCCGGCAACTCGTCTATTCAGAGGCTGCGGAATAGCGCCACAGCCGGTCCCGGACGAGCGCCGGGGACGCGTTTCCCCGCTCCCGTGAAACAATCGGTTCGCCGCACGGAGGCGCGATGCTGATCCTCACCCGCAAGATCGACGAATCCATCATCATTGCCGACGACATCACCGTCACCGTCCTCGAAATCAGCGGTGAACGCATCAAGATTGGCATCGACGCTCCCCGCAGCGTCACCATCCTGCGCCACGAACTCCAAGAGCAGGTCCGCCAGGAGAACATCGAAGCCGCCGCCGCGGCCGCCGACCTCGGCGACGTCGCCCGTCAGCCAAAAGAGATCTCCGACCAGGACTAGTCCCTCGCCTCACCATCCCGGTTGTCCAGGTACGCATCCACGAACGCCACCACCTCCTCCGCGTCCAGCTCCGCCATCTTCAGAATCCGCCCCCACGACGAAACCGCGATGCGGGTGTCAGCCACCGCCGGCCCCGGGGCCAGCACCACATTCCTCCCCGCATATCCCTCTACGATCTCCTCCAACTCCGCCACCAACTCCCCGCATCCCACCGCCTCCAGATAGCAGTTGTATTGAATAACTACCCCACCCTCCGCAAGATTCGCCACCTGCGCCTCATTCACCACCGGCTCCTTGTGAACCCCGGCCTCTGCGCCCTCGCGCGCTCTGGCCCCCGAAGTCGGCGGAATCGTCAGATACGGCTCATGCGCATCCCGGTAGTCATCCAGCAGCAACTCCTCCGCGATCCGCGTCTCCTCCCCCGGCTGCGAATTGCCCAGCCGGTTGAAAATCACCCACTCCACCGGCAGCAGCCCCACGGCCACAAACACCAGCAGCAGCATCCGCCCCCTGCCGAAAGTCACCCGTCGCTTTTGCGGCTTTGCCGGAGCCGTCGAGATCTCCACCGGCGCCCTCGCCGGCCCCTTCGTCCGCCGCCGCCTTCGTCGCGCCATGCAGCCATCCGTTCGAATTGGTAATGCAGTTCGGTGGTCCCCGGAATGGTATACTCCCCCGCAATCACTCGTCGGGCAGTTTCTGTCGCTAGAGCGTGGACCGGAAGGCCCGAGCCGACTCGCCGGAGGCGAGTCCCCCTAATCTGGAATAACTTCGTGACCGCAACCGCAAATACCGAGATCATCGAACAGCTTCGAGGTCACGGTGAGGACACCGGCTCCGCCAGCGTGCAAATCGGGCTCCTCACCGGCCGCATCCTGCATCTCACCGAGCACCTCAAGATCCACAAACACGATCACCACTCACGCCGCGGCCTGCTCCAACTCGTGGGCCGCCGGGGCGCTCTTCTGCGCTACTTGCGCAAGCAGGACGCCGACGAATACAAGGAGGTAATCAAAGTCCTCAACCTCCGCGGCTAACGCGGATCGTCTCCGCGCTGTCGGCCCCGGGTCGCGCAGCGCCCGTCTCGACCCCCTCAAGACCATTTATCACACCAGTCGGTCGCCCAAAAGAGGGAGGAGAGAAGAAGCCCGCAACCGAGCCCCGGCTCGCTTTCGTACTTCTTCACTCTTCCCGTAGCGGCCCAGGAAGAGAAATCAATGCTTACCAATTCTGAAGCCACCCTCGGTGGCCAAACCCTCACACTCGAAAACGGCCGCTGGGCCGGTCAGGCCGGGGGTTCCGTCACCGTCCACTACGGCGACAACGTCATCCTCTGCACGGCTTGCATGGCTAGTCGCGCCCGCGAAGGGATCGACTTCTTCCCTCTCTCCGTCGACATCGAAGAGAAGTCCTACGCCGCCGGGCGCATCCCCGGATCCGTCCTCCGTCGCGAAGCCCGGCCGCCCGACAGCGCCATCCTCGCTGCCCGTCTCACCGACCGTCCCCTGCGCCCCCTCTTCCCCAAGGGTATGGCCAACGACGTCCAGATCATCAACACCATCCTCGCCACCGACCAGGACACCCACACCGACGTCCTCGGGATCGTCGGGGCCTCCGCTGCGCTAACCATCTCCCCCATTCCCTTCAACGGCCCCGTCGGCGCCGTCCGGGTGGGCATTGAAGGCGACAACTTCGTCACCAACCCGGATCGCACGTTCCTCGAAGAAAACCCGAGCCTCGACCTCATCGTCGTTGCCAACGCCGACGGCATCGTCATGCTCGAAGCCGGCGCCATCGAAGTCGCCGACGACCGCATCGCCGACGCCATCGAATACGGTTTCCGCGAAGCGCAGATCACCATCGAGCTCCAGCACGATCTCCAGCGCAAAGTCGGCCAAGACAAGATCGAGCCCATCATCCGCAAGTACCCGGACGAGCTGCTCAATCTTGTCGCCGACCGCGTCCGTGACGACGTCCGCGCCGCCGTCCGCATCACCGACAGCGCCGAGCACTCCGCCCGTCGCGACTCCATCCAGGCTTCCGTAGTCGAAGCCCTCGCCGGCGAAGAACACAGCGAGCGCGACCTCAAGTCCGCCCTCTCCGACGTCTTCAAGGCCGAAACCCGGCGCGCTATCCTCGAAGATGGCCACCGCCCCGACGGGCGCGCCATCGACGAACTCCGGGACCTCTCCGCTGACGTCGGCGTTCTCCCCCGCGTCCACGGCACCGGGCTCTTCCAGCGCGGTCAGACCCAGTGCCTCTCCGTCGCCACTCTCGGCTCCGGCCGCCAGGAGCAGCGCATCGGGCTCGACAACTTCGGCATCCAGGAGCCCAAGCGCTTCCTGCATCACTACAACATGCCGCCCTTCGCCTCCGGCGAGGCGTACCCGCTGCGCGGCCCCCGACGTCGTGAGATCGGTCACGGTCACCTCGCCGAGCGCGCTCTGCGGGCCGTGCTGCCGTCCCAGGACGATTTCCCCTACGCCATCCGCGTAGTCTCCGAGATTCTCTCCTCCAACGGTTCCACCTCCATGGCCGCCACCACCGCCAGCAGCTTGGCCCTCATGGACGCCGGCGTGCCGCTTGCCGGGGCCGTCACCGGCATTTCGATCGGCGCCATCATCGAAAGCGACGACCGCTACGCCATCCTCACCGACATCCAGGGCGCCGAAGACCACTTCGGCGACATGGACTTCAAAGTCGCTGGCACCGCCAAAGGTGTCACCGCTATCCAGCTCGATATCAAGGTCTCCCACATCGGCATCAACATCGTCCGCGACACCATCGTGCGCGCCCGCGAGACCCGGCTGAAGATTCTCGAAACCACTAACGCCGCGCTTGACTCCGGCCGTGAAAACGTCGGTGAATTCGCGCCCAAGGTCTTCAGCCACAGCATCGACCCGGGCAAGATCGGCGAAATCATCGGGCCTGGCGGCAAGATCATCCGCCGTATGCAGACCGAAACCGAAACCGAAATTGACGTCACCGAAGACGGCACCGTCACGGTGATGGGCCAGTCCCTGGAAGGTGCCCAGCGCGCCGTCCAGATGATCAAAGACATCACCGGCGATGTCGAGATCGGCCGCGTCATTATGGGCCAAGTCGTCCGCATTATGGACTTCGGCGCCTTCGTCGAGATCGCTCCCGGCCGCGACGGCCTGGTGCACATCTCGCAGCTTGCCGAGCACCACGTCAATCGCGTCGAAGATATCGTCTCCGAAGGCGACGAGATCATGGTCAAGATCGTCGAAGTCGACGATCGCGGCCGTATCAACCTCTCCCGGCGCGCCGTCCTCGAAGAGCACGGCGTCGGCGGTTCCCGTACCGACGGGTCCGGCGACGGTGGTGGTGGCGACCGTGGTGGTCGCAGCGATGGTGGCGGCCGTGGTCGGCCGCGCGGCGGTCGGGACCGCCGCTAGGGGCTAATCGTGCGAGTACTTGTCTGCGGAGCTGCCGGCCGGATGGGCCGGCAGGTCGCGCAGGCCGTCGCCGCCGAGTCCGACCTCCAACTCGTCGGGCTTTGCGACTTGCGTGAGATTCCGACCGATCACCTTGAGGCCGTCGCTCCCGACGTCGCGCTTGGTTCCGATCTGGCCGGCGTAATCGCCTCCTCCTCACCCGATGTCATGGTCGATTTCACCGATGCCGCCGCCGGCTCGCCAAACATCCTCATCGCCATCGACGCCGGGGTCTCCCCGGTCGTTGGCACCACCGGTTTCGCCCCCAACGCCATCGACGAGATTGACGCCCGCGCCCGCGCCGCCGGCATCGGCGCCTTTATCGCGCCCAATTTCGCCCTCGGTGCGGTGATACTCATGCGCCTTTGCAAGACCGCTGCCCCGTTTTTCGAGCACGTCGAGATCATCGAGATGCACCACGACAAGAAGATCGACGCACCCTCCGGCACCGCCTACCAGACTGCCCGCGGCATCGTCGATGCGCGCGGGCGCCCCGCCGCCCACGTCCCCACCGCGAAGTTCACCCTTGAAGGCGTGCGTGGCGGCGACCACGAGGGCGTCAAGATTCATTCCGTCCGCCTCCCCGGCCTAGTCGCCCATCAGGAAGTCATCTTCGGCGACCTCGGCCAGACCCTCACCATTCGCCACGACTCCACCAGCCGCGAATCCTTCATGCCCGGTGTCGTCCTGGCTATTCGTAAAGTCCGCTCCCTGACCGGGCTCGTCGTCGGGCTCGACAGACTTCTTTTTCGCTAGCGCGAATTGCTCTGCGTCACACCATGAATGGGACAAACCACAATGGCTGATCCACTGGTAGGCGTCCTTGGCGCCACCGGCGCCGTCGGCGGCGTCGTCCTCGACGTACTTGCCGAGCGTAATTTCCCGCTTCGCGATCTAGTCCCGCTGGCCAGCAGCCGCAGTGCCGGCTCCACCATCAAATTCCGCGGTCAGGACCTCACCGTCCGCGAAGCCACCCCCGAGGCCTTCGCCGGAATCGACGTGCTCTTCTCCGCGGTCGGTTCTTCCACCAGTCGCGAACTCGCCCCCCACGCCGTCCAGGCCGGTGCTGTGGTCATCGACAAGACCTCCGCCTGGCGCTACGACGACGACGTCCCCCTGGTCATCCCCGAGGTCAACCCTGGCGACATCGACTGGCACAAAGGCATCATCTCCTGCCCCAACTGTTCCACCATCCAGATGGTCATGGCCCTCACGCCGATCGAGCGCGAATATGGAATCGAGCGCGTCATCGTCGCCACCTACCAGTCCGTATCGGGCGCCGGCGCCGCCGCCATGCACGAACTCACCGATCAGACCGCCGCCGTCGCCGCTGGCAACCCTCCGGCCGTCGAAATCCTGCCCCGCCAGATCGTGCAGAACGTCGTACCCGAGGTCGAATCCTTCCGCCCCGAGGACGGCTACACCTCTGAGGAATGGAAGATGGCCGTCGAGACCCGCAAGATCATGCACCTGCCCGACCTGCGCATCTCCGCAACCTGCGTTCGCGTCCCCGTCTACCGTGCCCATTCCGAGGCCGTCACCGTCGAGTGCACCCGACCCGTCGATCCCGATGGCGTTCGCGTCGCCCTCGCCGCCTTTCCCGGCATCCGGGTTGTCGACGACATCGCCGACGCCGCCTACCCCACCGCCCTCGACGCCAGCAACAACGACGACGTCTGGGTCGGCCGCATCCGCCGCGACACCTCCTCCGACAACGGCGTCGTCATTTGGGTTGTCTCCGACAACCTCCGCAAAGGTGCCGCCACCAACTCCGTCCAGATTGCCGAAATTCTCTCGTTTTAGCCCTCACCAATAATCCTTCGCGCCGGAGTCCGGCAAGAAAATGGGGCCGGCAACCGCCCATCGCGCTAAGCTGGCGTCCACGTCAGCGGCGGCCCAAACACTGCCCCGGTGGCCGGGTCCCCCGACCCGGAAGAGCCCGCCGAGCCGGCTGTACCGCCGCTGACCACCAATCGCGCAATCGCACCCGGGTAGCGGGAGGACCGAACAATGCTTGAATTTGGCCGCCTCATAACCGCCATGGTTACCCCCTTCAAGGACGATCACAGCATCGATCTCGACGCTTACGGCCGCCTCGTGGAGGGTCTCATTGACGCCGGCAACGACGCTCTCCTGTCCACCGGTACCACCGGCGAATCGCCCGTCCTCACCGAGTCCGAGCGCGCCGATCTCTACCGCGAGGCCGTCCGCGCCGCCGGCGGTCGCGCGCGCATCATCGCCGGCACCGGCGGGTACAGCACCGAAGAAAGCAAGCACCTCTCCCGTCTCGCCGCCGACTGCGACATCCACGCTCTGCTCCAGGTCGCCCCCTACTACAACAGGCCCCCGCAGGACGGTCTCTACGAGCATTTCAAAGCGATCGCCGAAGCCACTCCCCTGCCCAACATCCTCTACAACGTCCCCGGTCGCACCGTCACCAACATCGACGCCGACACCGTCGCTCGCCTCAGCCAGATCGACAACATCATCGGCATCAAAGAGGCCAGCGCCGACCTAGACCAGATTGCCGAAATCATTCGCACCGCCCATCCCGACTTCCTCATCTACAGCGGCAATGACGCCGATACGCTTCCCATGATGGTGCTCGGCGGGGTCGGGGTCATCAGCGTTGCCAGCCACGTCATCAGCGGCGAAATCCGCCAGATGATCGACGCCTTCGTAGAAGGTGATATGGAGACCGCCCGCAAGAAGCATCTCGATAACCTGCCGCTCTTCCGCGCCCTTTTCCCCGCCGGCTGGAGCAACCCCATCGCCGTAAAAGCCGCCCTCAATCTCGGCGGCTTCCCCGCCGGCCCTCCCCGTCTGCCGCTGGTCGAGTTCCCGCCCGAGATGATCGACAACCTCGCCGCCATCATGCATCCCTACAAGCTCGATTCGTTCCTCAGCGCCCCGGCGGCCGTCAACTGATCCGCCGCATCACCGCCCCGCCCATCTCTTCGCCGGGAACTGCCGCCGCATCCCCTTCGTCAAGTCCCCATGCCTGACCGTCTCGCTGACATCGCCGCCGAAGTCACTGCGTGCACCCGCTGTCCTCTCGCCGAGACCCGCACCAGTTCCGTTCCCGGCAACGGTGACCCCACCTCTCCCTACCTATTCATCGGCGAAGCCCCCGGTGCCAACGAGGATGCCCAGGGCCTCCCATTTGTCGGCAACGCCGGCAGCGTCCTCAACCGCCTCATCGAAGGCATCGGTCTCCAGCGCGAAGAAGTCTTCGTCACCAACATCGTCAAGTGCCGCCCGCCGGACAACCGCGATCCCGAAGCGGCTGAAATAGAAGCCTGTTCCTACTACCTCAGTCGCCAGATTGAACTCATGGATCCCGAAGCCATCATCACGCTCGGTCGCTTCTCCATGAATCACTTCCTTCCCGGCGAACGCATCTCGCGCATCCACGGCAGTTCCCACGAAGTCGACGGCCGCATCATCATCGCCATGTACCACCCCGCCGCCTCCCTTCATCAACCCTCTCTCGCTGACACCCTCGCCAAAGACTTCCGCCAGATCCCCGAAGTCGTCGCCGCTGCTCGCGCACAGGCTGATCCCGCCCGACCCTCCGACCCCGAATCCGGCTCCGATACCGAGCCCAACTCCGAATCCGACGACCCGCGCCAGCTAACCCTTTTCTAGAATCAATTTGCTGGCGCTCACAATCAGAAGGAAACCAACCACACCATGACTTCAAATACCGCGGAATCCATCCGCATCATCCCCATCGGCGGCCTCGGTGAAATCGGTCGTAACTGCACCGTCATCGAATACGGCGACGACGCCATCATCATCGACTGTGGCGTGATGTTCCCCGATGCCGAAATGCTCGGCGTCGATCTGGTCATCCCCGACTTCACCTACGTCCGCGAAAACGCCCACCGTTTCCGCGCGATCGTCGTCACCCATGGCCACGAAGACCACATCGGCGCGCTCCCCTACCTCCTGCGCGATGTTAACCTGCCCGTCTACGGCACCCGGCTGACACTCGGGCTCGTCAAGTCCCGGCTCACGGAGCACGGCCTGGTCGAAAAGACCGACTTCCATGAGGTCACCCATGGCGAGGAACTTCACTTCGGCCATCTCGACGTGCGCACCTTCCACGTTTGCCACAGCATCCCCGGCGGGATGGGCATCGCCATCACCACCCCAGCCGGGCTCATTGTCCACACCGGCGACTTCAAGTTTGATCACACCCCGGTCAACGATATCCCGCCCGACTTCCAGGCCCTCGGCGATCTCGGCCGCCAGGGCGTCCTCGCCCTCCTTTGCGACAGCACCTATGCTGATCGTTCCGGCTACACCCCTTCCGAGCACAGCATCTACGCCAGTTTCGACAACGTCTTCGCCGAGGCCCCCGGCCGCATCATCGTGTCCACGTTCGCCTCGCTGATCTCCCGCATCCAGCAAGTCATCGAGGTCGCCCACGACTACGGTCGCAAAGTCGCCGTCGTTGGCCGCAGCATGGAGCGCAACATCCCGATGGCCATCGAACTCGGCTATCTCCACGTCCCCGAGGGCGTCCTCGTCGACAAGAGCGATATCGACCGCATGCCGCACGAGCAACTGGTCATCATCTGCACCGGCAGCCAGGGTGAGCCCTCCGCCGCCCTCACCCGCATCGCCAACGACGACCATCGCCAGATCAGGCTCATCCCCGAAGATACCGTCGTCCTTTCATCCACACCGGTCCCCGGCAACGAAGAACTGGTCAATGGCACCATCAACCGTCTCTTCCGTCGCGGTGCCAATGTGATTTACGAAAAGATCATGCCCATCCACGTCAGCGGCCACGCCAGCCAGGAAGAGATCAAGCTCCTCCTCGGCATGATCAAGCCCCGCTACCTGATCCCCGTCCACGGCGAATACCGCCACCTTGTCCAGGCATCGCGCTTGGCCGCCTCGGTCGGTATCCCGGCTGACCGCACCCTGGTCGCCGAATCCGGTGACATCATCGAACTCACCGCCGACTCCCTCGAAGTCGTCGACCACATCCCGGCCGGCTACGTCTTCGTCGATGGGCTCGGCGTTGGCGATGTAGGCGCCGAAATCCTGCGCGATCGGCGCCTCCTGGCCGACGACGGCGTCCTCATCGCGGCCATTACCGTTGATCGCCACAGCGGCGAGTTGCTCAGCGAGCCCGATCTGATTTCCCGTGGATTTGCCGATCGCGACGACTCCAAGAAGATCCTTGAGCGCGCCGCGTCCGTCCTCGCTGCCGAGATTCGGTCCCACGTCGTCGAAGAACCGGACTGGACATATTTGAACAACAAGGTTAGAACTACGCTAGGGAGGCACCTGTACGCCCAGACACGGCGTCGGCCGATGATACTACCGGTCGTCACGGAGGTCTGACATAGGGCGGCGGGGATCGCG
Organism: uncultured Chloroflexota bacterium; assembly: GCA_964631365.1. Taxonomy (GTDB): domain Bacteria; phylum Chloroflexota; class UBA11872; order UBA11872; family VXNJ01; genus JASLPR01. The sequence goes on from CAZVZW010000055.1 coordinate 11,754, forward strand.
ACGTGCGATCGCCAAATAGGAGCCTTCTTGCCCACCACAAACACAAAAGCCGCGCCCAAGCGCAAATCATTGCACAAATCCCGCTCCCCCGATAGCACCGTCTGGGTCGGCCGCGTCCTGGGCAGTTTCTTGGCCCTGCTCAGCCTCATCGGCTTCCTTGGCCTCGTCAGCTTCGATGGCATTGTCTCTGGCGCCATTGGCGTCGCCTTCACCGATCTCTTCGGCCGCTCCGCCTGGCTCGCCATGCTCGTTCTCTTCGCCCTCGGGTCCGGCACCGCCATCGGCAGTCTCCTCGGCCGCGACTTCATCACCGGCGCGAACGCCGTCGCCGGCGTCGTCTTCATTGCTGCCGTCGCCGCCCTCATCCATCTCTCCAGCGGCCTTGAGGCCACCTCCTCCGGACCGGATGGTGGCGGCATCGTCGGTTTCCACCTCGGCTGGAATCTCCAGCGCGCTCTCGGTGGATTCGGCGCCCTGGTCATCCTCCTGCTCTCCGTGCTCGGGGGGCTCACCTTCTCACTCCGCCTCCCGCTCGTATCCGTTCGTCACGTCGGCCGCCTCGGCCACCTCGCGATCGTGGCGTCGGTTTGGCTCCGCGGCCGGGCATTCCGCACGATCGATCGCCTTGGGGCCCGTGCCGCCGACGAGGAGTCCGCTTCCACCGCCACCTCCCCCCCCGCCCCCCCATCCCCGGCCGCACCCGACGAATCTGCCAACGGCTGGGAGCAGCAACCCCTGCTTAAGATCAAGAACACGGCCCCCGCCACCCCCGCCGCCAACGGTTCCACGCCCCCGACCAGTTCCGGCACCTGGCAACTTCCCGGCATCGACCTTTTCGAACCCGTCGCCGAACGTGAGCGCGTCTCCCCCGAAGAGATCGAAGAAAACGCCGCCATCATCGAATCCACCCTCGCTGATTTCAATGTGGATGTCCGCGTCGTCGAAGCCATCCCCGGTCCCGTCGTCACCCAGTACTGCCTTAGCCCCTCCGCCGGCGTGAAGGTTGCCCGCATCAGTTCCCTGGCCAACGACCTCTCGCTTGCCCTCTCCGCCCGCAACGTTCGCATCGAGGCCCCCATCCCCGGTCGTCCCTACGTTGGCCTCGAATTCCCCAACCGCACTCCGGCCGTCGTTTCCGTCCGTGAAATGCTCGAATCCTCTGCCTTCACGGAAACGACCGCCCCCCTCCCTCTCGCCCTCGGCAAGAACGTTGCCGACGAAGCCTGCGTGAAGTCGCTCAGCAAGATGCCCCACCTCCTTATCGCTGGGGCCACCGGGGCCGGAAAATCCGTCTTCCTCAACGCCGTCCTCGTCAGCCTTCTCTACCGCCACTCCCCCGACGATCTCCGCCTGGTCCTGATCGACCCCAAGATGGTCGAACTCGTCGTCTACAACGACATTCCCCACCTCAAGATGCCGGTCGTTACCCGTCTCGACGAGGTCGTCTCTGTCCTCGCCTGGGCCACCGGCGAGATGACCCGTCGCTACACCCTTCTCTCCGGCACCAATCATCGCAACCTCGAAACCTACAACCGTGATGCCGAGGACACCGATCGCGAAAAGCTCTCCCACCTGGTGATAGTCATCGACGAACTCGCCGACCTGATGATGACGGCCCCCGCCGAAGTCGAGCGCTACGTCTGCCGCTTGGCCCAGATGGCCCGCGCCGTTGGT
>CAZVZW010000056.1:0-3328 GCA_964631365.1 uncultured Chloroflexota bacterium
CATCAGTGGCTGGCTCGGAGACAGATACAATCCCAGAAAGTTGCTTATCTATTGCCTATGTGCTGAGGGTGTATTGGCAGCAGCCTTGTCCGCGCAGTTATCTTTCCCCTGGCAGATGTCCCTTCTTTATGTAATTGCCATCTTCTACGGTACTGGTGCATCTCTTGTGGTAAAGATAATACCGCTCTACTTTAGAGAGGTGGGCGCAGTGACCGGATTGGCCAAGACAGCGGGGGCACTGACTGGTGCTGTCATGACAATTGTAATGAGTACAGTTCAGGGGGCCACCGGGGAATATACGTATGGGTGGTTAATATGGACTGGTGCGATCGCCTTAGCTCTTGTTCTTGCGTTAAGGCCACAGCCTTATAGAGCAGCGGGTGCGTCTGAACCCGCTTCTTGAGACGCACTTGAACGGACCCGACCGCCATTACACGCTTGGAGGACTAAGGTCGCCGGGCCGGAGAGGTGGGCCCCGTCTCCCGCATCCCATGGACCGGGCCGCCAGGAAGCAAGGTTGATGTACCACGAATCGATCGACCATTTTGCCAACTTTGCCGACGGCAAGGTGAAAGCGCTCAAGCGCAATCCCGCCGGGTTTTTCGTCGGAGCCATGATGGCGGGAGCGTATATCGGCTTTGGAATAATCCTCATCTTCATTCTCGGCAGCGCCGCAGATCCCCAGATCAAGAAACTGATTATGGGGGCGTCGTTCGGAATCGCCCTGACGCTGGTGGTTTTTGCCGGGTCCGAGTTGTTCACCGGACACACCATGTACATGATGTTCGGCTGGCTGCGGAAGACGACAAGCAGTGCAAATCTTGCGATGGTTTGGCTCATCGTCTGGATTGGTAACCTTGCGGGGTCCGCTTTTGTTGGGAGCTTGTTCGTGCTGGGCGGTGCCTCGGGGATAGTTGATGTCAGCGACTCCTTTGTGAACCATGTTGCAGGCAGTAAGATGAACGCACCCGCTATCGAGCTCTTCGCGCGCGGCATACTTTGCAACTGGCTCGTTTGCCTTGCCTTGTGGATGTCTGGGCGGACGACAAACGACGCGGCGAAATGCATTGTCATCTTCTGGTGCCTGTTCGCCTTTATCGCCAGTGGGTTTGAACACTCCGTTGCCAATATGACACTGTTCACCATTGCCCTTCTCGGCAAACATCCCGAATCCGTCAGTCTCTTGGGTATGGGCCACAATTTGCTCTGGGTAACGCTCGGCAATCTACTGTCAGGTAGCCTGTTCATGGCGCTCGGCTACTGGCTGTATTCCGGCGCTAGAGGGAGTCCCGGCGGCGAACATACGGATATAGAAGAAGAGACCTGAAAACCTGGGGGACGGAGGGCTGTGTCGGCAATGCTGGTGGCGGCGGCGGTGGAGATGGCGATCGCCCGGTACATCCAGGCGCGGGATTTCGCGGCGCCGGGCCGGGGCCGCACGGCGCTACCCTTTACGGCGGATTGCGGCTGATTCGAGGGGCCCATGGATACATCACGCTCAAAGGAATTGTTCGCGGCGGCCGGCGAAGTGATGGCGGCGCTGCGCGACTAGCCCGCTGCGCGAGATTGGAAGAAGGCCCCGAAGGGACCTAGGCCGGCGAGCCCTCTTCGGCGATGGCCGCGTTGATGAAGAGGCCCTCGCCGGGCAGCGCGTCGCGGATGGCGTTGTACTCGCGCTCGGTGAGGCGGCCTTCGATCAGCAGCGGTTTCTTCTCCAGGATCTTCTGGAAGATGGGTATCTGGGTGTCCGGCGGCGGGCCGAATCCGCCAGGATCGATGGCCACCTGGATCGCCGTCGGCAGCGGGTGCTTGAGGAGGGCGTCGACGGTGTGCAGGAAGCCGGAGTGGAGGTGGATGATCGAATAGTCGAACGCTTCGGCGATCTGGATGTCGTGGGGCAGGATGTGCTCCTCATACCAGGCCGGGCCGACCAGGGCGGAGGCGTCGCACTGGGTGCGAATGACCGTGCCGGGGGCCCAGATGCCGAACCACGAGCAGTGCCCGCCTTCGACCCGCGGGACCAGGTCGTACTGGGCATGGCCGCCGCCGATGAACGAATCGGTGCAGACCTGGAGCAACCGGTGGCATAGCTCGGGGGAGTCGTTGAGGGCGTAGACCGTACGTTCGTCGCCGAGGATGGCGGCGAGCATGTCGACCGGGCCGCGCATGAGCGACTGGGTCACCATGACCGGCGGGGGGAAACGGTCGACCAGGGCGGCGGTGATCTCGAGCATCTTGGCTAGCCAGGGGCTGTCGCGCCAGCCGCGGATGGCGTCGATGTCACTCAGCGAATCGAGGTGGGGCTCGGCCCACATCGACTCGATGCCAATGCCGATCGGGCAGCCGAGGATGGCTTCGGTCCACGGGACGCGCTGGACCGGGGCGACGATGGCGAAGGTGTCGCCGGCCTCGGGGGCGGCGACCGTGTCGCCCTGGGTGTTGGCGATGATCATGGTGGTGGCGGCGGTGGGGCGCTCCAGGTAGGCCAGGCGCGAGGCGTCCAGCATCTCCGGGCGCAACCAGGTGCCCTCGGGGGCGATGGTGCCGTCGGCGAGGTGGATTTCCATCTTGCTGAGGGTGCCGTACCGGGTGCGGTTGATCAGCGGGCCACTGCCGGCGCGGCGCGACCAGAAGTCGCGGTGGGAGTCGATTTTGGCGACGACGGCGGTGGCGTCCATGGGGCTGAATCCCCTACTGATATCAACCGGTGGCGGGATTATAGCGAGCTGATCAGGCCGGGTCGGGGAAGGCCATCGCGTCGGCGAAGAGCCACTGGAAGTCTTCGACGGCGGAGAGTTCGAGGTATTCGACTTCGCCGGCCAGCAACTCCGCTTCGACCCGCCGGTCCAGCGAAAGCAGGCCCAGCCGGGCGCCGAGCCCGGCGGCGTTGCCGACCGGCCGGATGCGGTCGGCGGGGATCGGCGGGACCATGCCGATGTTCAGCACGGCGTCCGCGTCGAGATAGGCGCCGAAGGCGCCGGCGAGCAGGATTTCATCCAGGTCGTCGGGCGCGATGCCGGCGCGCTCCAGTAATACGTCGACACCGACGCGGATGGCGGCCTTGGCGAGCTGGAGTTGGCGGATGTCGGTGGCGATGAGCGGGAGGGCGTCGGATGCTTCGGGATTGTCGCCGGCGAAGAGGAAGAGGCCGCCGACCTCGTCGGCATGGACCCGCTCGCGTAGAGCGAGCGGGATTTCGGTGGGGAGATCGTCGGGTGGCAGCAGCCGGCCGGTGGGGCTGACCAGCCCGGTGCGCACCAACTCGGCGACGGCGTCGACCAGTCCGGAGCCGCAGATGCCGGTGGGCGCGATGTCGCCGATGACGCCG
>CAZVZW010000056.1:3338-11135 GCA_964631365.1 uncultured Chloroflexota bacterium
TTCATTGGCATTGCACAATGCCACGTTGGTTCCACATCCATCGACGCATTGATTATTTTCGCAGATTTGATTCGGTGGGCCGCATTCTTGGTCCGTCGTACAAGATGTTCCGCCATCACTCGGGGGTGGGCCTGTGTCCATCATGTTGGGGCCGCCATCGGTAAGCGTGATACGTTCGATCGCGCCGGCGACGGCGCGCATGCCGCGACTGATCTCCGCGCCCTCGAATGCCGGGCCGGCCGCTGCCGAGGTGCAGAGAATCTGCCCGCCCGCGACCAGGGCGATCTCGCCGTTGGTGCCGACGTCGATGACCAGGACATTGCCCTCGCGGTATTGAAGACGGGTACTGACCATGACCCCCACCAGGTCAGCGCCGACGTAACCGGCGATCGACGGAAACAGGAAGACGCCGGCGTCGGGATCGAGGTTGATATCTAGTTCGGTCGCTCGGGTGGTCAGGGATTCGGTGGTGACGCCGACGAACGGGCTGGAACCGATGCCGGCCGGGTCGATGCCGGTCAGCAGATGCAGCATGACGGTGTTGCCGACAAAGGTGGCCTCACGGATCCGGCGGCGCTCTACCCGGGCCGAGCGCAGCAGGCGGTCGATGATTCCGTTGATCGTCTCCAGGACGGCCACCCGTAGGGTCTCGAGTTCGGCCTCGCTCTGCGCGCCGAAGCTGGTGCGGGCGATGACGTCGGCACCGTGGACGGCCTGGCCGTTGAGCTCGGCGGCGACCGCCAGTTCGGCGCCGGATTCCAGATCCATCAGCGTGCCGACGACCGTGGTTGTGCCGATGTCGAAGGCCAGCCCGAGCGCCGGCGCGGCCGTGGTGTCGCCGGGCTCGAAGTCGATGGCGCGGCTGCCGACGAGGGTGACCGTGATCGGGCCGCCGGCGGCTTCGCGGACGACCCCGGGGAGGCGCCGCAATGCCACCAGCGAGGCGTCGACGCCGCCGGCCAGGGCGGCCAGCTGCTCCTGGACGCGCGGCCAGTCGAAGACCGGATGCTCAAGGTCGGGGGATGCCGGGGTGACGACATGCTTTTCTACGTTGGGACGTAGTTCGATTTCGCCGATGCCGTCGCTCTGGACCGTGCGGAGTTGGGTCTCGACCAGCGGGTGGGTGTAGGTGCCGCCGGCGCTGAAGGGATGCTCGCAGGCCATCCGCCAGCCCGCCTGCAACTGGGCCGGGGAAAGGCGACGGCTGTCAACCGGGGTGGGAGGTGGGGCGGCGTAGCCCTTGATGAGCACCCGGCACTTGCCGCAGGTGCCGCGCCCGGAACAAATCGTCTCCAGGTGAATGCCGGCCGCGGTGGCGGCATCGAGGATGGTGGTTCCGGTCGCAGCTGCGACCGCGCGGTCTTCGGGTAGGAAGGTGGCGTTGATCGTGTCTTCGGCGGGTTGATTCATCGGAAAAATGTTGCCAGCAGGTGGGCGCGGCGCCGGGAGTGACGGCCGCGAAACTGGAACAATTATGCCTCCGAGCTGATGGCGGGACCAAAGACGCCGCAGCGCCGGGCTTGACTCGTCGCCAAGGAGAGCCTGAGAATGCGACTCACGCGAGGTTCCACCGGGAGCGTCGCATGGATGTGCCGGCACCCGCGACCAGAGGAGAAGACGTGGCTGCATTTGAACTTGATTCCACGCTAGCAGAACTTCAGGAAGCCATCATCAAGGGCGACGCGAAAATCTCGCCGGGGTTGGTGCAGTCCTGCATCGACAACGACACCACCGCCCAGGTGGTGGTCACCCGTGGCCTGATTCCGGCCATGGACATCGTGGGCGATCGTTTTCGCCGCAACGAGTATTACGTGCCCGAGGTGTTGATCGCCGCTCGTGCCATGAAGGCCGGGCTCGACCTGCTGCGTCCCCTGCTGGCCGAGGAGAGCGTGGAAGCCATCGGCAAGGTCGTGATCGGGACCGCCAAGGGCGACCTGCACGATATCGGCAAGAACCTGGTCGGGATGATGCTCGAAGGCGCCGGCTTCGATGTGATCGACCTGGGCACCGATTGCAGCGTCGAGGAATACGTGGCTAAGGCCCGCGAGATTGAAGCCGACATCGTGGCGATCTCGGCTCTGTTGACCACGACGATGGTGCAGATGAAACGAGTGGTGGACGCGGTCGACGAGGCCGGCCTGCCGATCGACACCAAGGTCATCATCGGTGGCGCGCCGGTAACCCAGCAGTACGCCGATGAAGTCGGCGCCGACGGCTACGCCCCCGACGCCGCCAGCGGCGTGGCCCTGGCCAAACGAATGGTCGGCGCCGCCGTGGAAGAGTCGGCCGACGAAGCCGCCCGTCGTATGGTCCTCGAAGTCCGCGACCTTTACGAGAGCGCCGTTCGCCAGGAAAATGCCGAGGACATCCGTAAGGGCGTGCTGGAAGCGAAGGACCGGGCCGAGGAGGCGCGCGGCAAGGGCGCCGATCTGTATGAGCTGCAAAGCCTGCTGGACGCGATCGACCGCGAGTTGGCCCGCCACAGCTAGCACAGCTAGCTTCTTCCTTAGATTATTTGTCCGAACTAGAGAATCACTTCGGCGAAAAAGTCGCCGCGAGATACGATGAGTTGTGTTCGGACAGGTTCCGATCCGACGTGCTCGACCCTACAGTCGAGTTCCTCGCCGAACTCGCCGGAAACGGACCTGTCCTCGAGTTGGGCATCGGTACTGGTCGTGTCGCTCTCCCTCTCGCTGAACGGGGGCTCCAGGTCCACGGGATCGATCTCTCGCCGGCGATGATTGCACGACTGCGGGCCAAGTCAGGCAGCGACGCTATTGAGGTCACGATCGGCGACTTTGCGACCACCCGGGTCAGCGGGAGCTTTTCCCTGGCCTATCTCGTGTTCAATACGATCACCAACCTCATCACCCAGGACGCCCAGTCCGGGTGCTTCGCCAACGTCGCCGAACACCTTCAACCCGGTGGACGGTTCGTGATCGAGACCTCCTTCCCGGCACGCTACCTGATGCAGCCGGGCGAGATGCTCGTACCGTTCCTGGTGACCCCCACCCGGCTCGGCTTCGACGAATACGATGTCGTGACCCAGACCTCGATCTCGCACCACTACCGGGTTGCCGAAGGCAAACTCGACGTCTGGTCGACTCCTCACCGATACGTGTGGCCATCCGAGCTCGACCTCATGGCCCGACACGCCGGCATGGTGTTGCGCGAACGCTGGGAGACCTGGACCCGAGAACCGTTTACCTCGACCAGCCCTTTTCACATTTCCGTCTGGGAGAAGACCCGATGATAGGTCATATCGGCGGGTTGCTGACGACCGCGTAGCTGGTCACTAACTCTCTGGCTTCATCGGCTCTTCGTTCCTGTCGGTAAATTCGGCGATTTGAGCCACCCGTTCGACTGGCCTACGATTTATCAACCCTGAGGGCCTTCGTTTTTCGGCGGGTTGATGAGTTTGGGCGACTGGCTGCCGACGCTCTGATGATGTTGACCCTGGGTTGTTGAACGGTCGGTGCAGCTAGATGCCCAGACTTTGGCCGTACGCCTGGGCGTGGTCGTACATCAGGTCGATGCTGTCGGGGGAAACATCGTCGCTGAGGGAACTGGACGGCATGAGGACGAAGCCGCCGTCCGGGTGGCCAGTATCGATGCAGCGTTCGACATCGGCGCGGACCTGGTCGGGTGTGCCGAAGGGCATGGTTTCGACGGCGGAGATACTGCCGACGAGAAGCAGCGAATCACCGGACGGAGAGCGGAGCCGACGGTAGTCGGCGAGAGTCATGCCGAGTTCTTCTTGGAAGCCCTGGAATCCGCCGACTCCGGCGGCGAGGAGATCAGGGACGATCTCGCGGGCAAGGCCGTCAACGTGCCAGAGAATGCGGATGCCGGCTTCGACGAACGGCTGGAAGGCGTGCCGGAGATTTGGGAAGTAATGGCGACGCAGGACGTCAGGTCGGGCCAGAGGGCCTCGGTTGTCGCAGATGTCTTCGCCTAGGTAGACGACCGGGAGAAGATCGTTTTCGCGGATGCAGCGGGCGATAGCGCGGTTACGGTAGTGGGCGCGGGCGGCCTCGATGGCGAAGAGTCGCTCGACGACCTCCGGGTAGAGGGCGAGGGCCATGAAGTAGGGCTCGAAGCCGAAGTCCATGTACCACATGAAACGGACGACACCGGCCTGGTGGCCGGGGACCCAGAGGATGTCGGGCATGGCGTCCTGGCGCCGGGTGACGAGTTCCAGCCAAGCAGCGTATTCTGCTTGATGGTCGATGGCGTCGGCGGCCTGCTCGGGGGATGGCAATGAGTGGACATAATCCACGACGTCCTCGGGTCGGTGGAAGTCGTTGGGATCTAACGTGGGATCGAGTCCGGAGCGGTAGGTGGGTTCCGTGATGAGGGGCGTCCCTTCGGTGGTGGTTGGTGGACGCCTGGGGAGTTCCATGTGGAAGATTACGTCGACGTTCCAGCGGCGGTCCGCGGCGAGGAGACCGGCCTCGGGATCCAGCCAGAAGGGGTCGAGCCCGGCGGCACGGTCCAGCGCGCGGGCGTGGGTGATGAACCCGCCGCCGACGGCGGGACGATCGACGGGCTGGAAGGTGAGGGCGCGGCGGGCGCGGTCGATTGGAGCGGGTTCGGCGGGCAAGGGCATCGTTCCGGGGAAACTTGCAACGGCTAAATGATAGAGCCGGCGCAGGTGCGTCGCCGGATAACTAGAATAGGGGCGCGGAGAATCGTCAGGGGGAACAATGTCGGAAATGACAAGCCGAGAGCGGGTGTGCGCGGTTCTGGCAGGCGACCTGCCGGACCGGGTGCCCTATTTCGAATTGAGCGTGGACTATCCGTTCGTGTGCCGGTTGCTGGATCGTCCGGAAGAGGATCTCGGGGAGTATTTCGAGTCGGGGGAAGTGAAGACGGCGCCGCTGGACATGCAGTTGGAATTGAATGCGAGGTTGCACCGCGACAACCTGACCAGTGAACTGCGTCCGCCACTGCCGGCGACCAAGTCCGAGGGCGAGGCGCACATGCGCTTCTTCATGGATGGAGGCCTGCAGACGCGGGAGGACCTGGAGGGTCTGGAGTTTCCAGACCTGGATAGCGAGGAAGTGAGGGGGCCAGTTCGGGAGTTTATGGTGCAGCGGGGGGACTATGCCACGGCGCTGGCGACGCGGGTCGGGATGTCGGCGACGTACCTGGGGATGGGGATGGAGCGGTTCTACTTGATGTTGGCGGACGACCCGGAGTTCGTAGGCCAAGTGTTTAGTCGCTACGTAGACTATTCGTCGGCGGCGGTGCGACTCGCGGCGGAGATGGGCTTCGACGTGATCTGGACGGCGGACGATATCGCGGGTAAGGGCGGGATGCTGTGGTCACCGGCGATGTTCCGAGAGATATTCACGCCGCATATCCGGCGGTTCGCGGCAGCGGTTCGGGAGACGGGGATTGCCTGGATCTATCACAGTGACGGCGACCTGAGCGCGCTGCTGCCGGACCTGGTCGAGATGGGGATCACCGGGTTCAACCCGATCGAGCCGCAGTGCATGGACATCGCGGCGGTCCGCGAGGCGTTTCCGGAACTGGTACTGGTAGGGAATGTTGATGTTGATTATCTGAGTCGCGGCTCGCCGGAGCGGGTGCGGGAGAACGTGCGCGATTTGATCGCGCGGCTGGGTCCGCATGGCAGGTATATGGTGTCGTCGGGTAACAGCGTGGCGACCTACTGCGTGGAAGAGAATGTGCTGGCGATGGGCGACGCGGTGGTCGAATTTGGCGAATACCCGATTGCGCTCTAGGCGAGCGATGAAGCTGAAAACATGACCCACCGGGAGCGGATGCTGGCGTCGATTCGCGGGGAGGTGGTAGACCATGTTCCGTTCGCACCGCGCTGGGAACTGTGGTTCGATTCCGCGGTGCGCGAGGGGACGCTGCCGGAGCGGTTGCGGGGGATGGACCTCTACGAAGCCACTCGCGAGATGGGTTGGGGGATCAAGGGCAACGTCGCGCCGGTGTACCGGCCCGAGGTACGCAACACGAAGGTGACCGAGACGGTCCACGAAGCGGCCGGGGTGCGCGACACGGTTACTGAATACGAGACGCCGTTCGGCACCGTCAGCAAGCTGTTCCGGGTGACACCGGAGTTGATCCAACACGGGGTGAAGGGCCTGGAGATCGAGCACATGATCAAAGGCCCGGAGGACTATGACGCGACGATCCACGTCATCGAGAACACGGAAGTGGTTCCGACCTACGACGAATTGCGCGAGATGGACACGATGGTCGACGAGGACGGCCTCTTGATCGGTAACGCCGGCTACGGGCCGTTCCACCGGCTGATGCGGGATTTCGTGGGCTACGAGAACACCTACTACCAGTTGAACGACTACCCTGAGCAGTTCGCGCGGTTGCTAAAGGCGATGGAGGAGCACACCCGCGAGATCGTGCGGGTTTGCGTGGAGTCGGAGGTGCTGGTACTCAGGCACGACGGCAACCACGACAGCTACCTGACGCCGCCGCCGATCTTTGATGAGTACTTCGTGCCGTTCTTCCAGCATTTCACCGAGGAATGCGCGAAGCACGGGAAGGTCTCCTGCACCCACACCGACGGCGATCAATCGCTGTTGCTGGATCAGATTCGAGATTCGGGTTTCGCAATGTGCGAGGCTTTTACGTCGCCACCGATGACGCCGACGTCGATCGCGAATGCGCGGGCGGTATGGGGGCCGGACGTGGTGATCTGGGGCGGGATCGCCTCGGTGATGCTGGCGCCGGAGTACTCGGACGCCGAGTTCGAGGATCACGTCGTGCAACTCATCCGCGACGCGGCGCCGGGGAATCGGTTCATCATGGGCACCGGCGATAACCTGCCGACCGATGGTCTACTGGAGCGGATGGTGCGGGCGGACGAATTGTGCAAAACGGAGGGTCGCTACCCGGTAGCGGTGGGCTAATGGGTCAGGCAAAGGGGCAGATCATGAAACCGAGAGAACGAATGCTGGCGGCGCTGGTCAGTGGGGAGGTCGATCGGCGGGCGGTTGGCAACGTCGTGTCGGCGGCGACCTACGGGCAAATGCGCCGGACCGGGTTCTCGTTTCCGGAGGCGCACTTCGACACCGACACGATGGTGGGTCTGGCGGAGTTGAGCTATACGGAGTTGGGCTTCGACACGGTGATGCCGTACTTCGGGTTGATCTCGGGGGCGGCGGCGCTGGGGGCGGAGATCGACTGGGGGGAGGACCCGTGGGTGGTGGATGAAGGGCGGGTGGTGACCGGACCGCGGATGCCGGCCTGCCAGCAGCCGCCGTGCTGGTCGGGTCCGGGGGAGATTGAGATTCCGAATGACTTCCTGGATAGGCCGGCAACGAAGGCAATTCTGGACGCGATAAAGGAACTGCGGCGGCGTCACCCGGAGGCTTGTGTGGTCGGCAAGGTAATGGGGCCGTGGACGCTCTCCTACAACATGTTCGGGGTGCAGGAGTTCCTGATTAACGTCCTGCTGGAGCCGGACGAGGTGCACGCCTGCTTGGAGGGTTTGAAGCAGGTCTCGATCATGTTCGCCAACGCTCAGATCGAAGCTGGGGCGGACATCGTGACCCTGGCCGATCATTCGACCGGCGACCTGGTGCGCGGCGAGACCTACCGCGATTTTCTGCTGCCGGTGCACCGCGAGATCGTACCGCAAATCGAGGCTCCGGTGGTGCTGCACTGCTGCGGGGCGACCCTGGACCGGATCGATCATTTCAAGGAGGCCGGCTTCGCGGCGTTCCACTTCGCCAACGAGAACGACCCGCGGGCGGCGAAAGCGGCCGCGGGTGACTTTCCGCTGGTGGGGAATGTGAACAA
>CAZVZW010000056.1:11235-13419 GCA_964631365.1 uncultured Chloroflexota bacterium
TTTTTCGTGCCGTTCGTGACCAATCGGGCGCTGGTGGAGATGGAACGGCTGGGGATCCAGCGGGTGCTCTGCCACACGGAAAAGGCGGCCGCCTACATGGCCGACGGCTACGCGCGGGTGGCGCACCGGCCGGGGGTGGCGATGGCGCAGTCGGTGGGAGCGGCGAACTTGGCGGCGGGCCTGCAGGATGCCTACCTGGGCCGGGCACCGGTGTTGGCGATCACCGGCCGGCGGCCGACGATCCAGCGTTACCGCGATGGCTACCAGGAGGTGAACCACTGGCCGCTGTTCGACCCGGTGACAAAGTACAACGTCTATGCCGACGCCGCGAGTGATTTGCCGGTGGTACTGCGTCAGGCATTCCGTGAAATGACATCCGGCGCGCCGGCGCCGGCACACGTCGAATTGCTGGGCTTCACCGCGGAGATGGTGGAGACCGATGAGGCCGAGATGAACGTGGTTGTCGAGGAGGCGTTCACCAGCTACCCGGCATTTCGCCCCGAGCCGGACCCGGAGGCGATTCGGGCGGCGGCAAGAGTGCTCGAAGATGCCAGGCGGCCGGTCATGGTGGCGGGAGGCGGGGTGCGCGCTTCTGGCGCGGAGCAGGAGATCGTGGCACTGGCGGAGCGGCTGCGGATGCCGGTGGCGACCTCGCTGAACGGCAAGGGGATGATTGCCGACGATCACGAGTTGTCGGTGGGCGTGGTCGGGTCGTACTCGCGCTGGTGCGCGAACCGGGTTGTCTGGGATGCGGATGTGGTGCTGTTTGTGGGCAGCCGCGCTGGCGGGATGACCACCGAGTTCTGGCAGGTGCCGGCCGAGGGGACGACGACGGTGCAGATCGACATCGAGGCGGCGGCGATTGGCAGCAGCTACCCGACGGCGACCGGGGTGCAGGGCGACGCGCGGGCGTCGCTACGGGCGTTGCTGGCGGAACTGGGCGACGCCGAACGGGATGGCGCGTGGGCGGCGCGGGCCGCCGGGCTGGTGACTGAGTGGCGGGAAGAACTGGAGCCGCTGCTCACGTCGGACGCGGTGCCGATCCGGCCGGAACGGCTGTGCCGGGAGATCACCGATTTCCTGCCGGACGACGCGGTGCTGGTGGCGGATACCGGCCACGCCGGCATCTGGGCCGGGACGATGATCGACCTGACGGAGCCGGGGCAGAATCTGATCCGCTGCGCCGGCTCGCTGGGCTGGGCCTTCCCGGCGGCGCTGGGCGCGAAGTGCGCGGCGCCGGAGCGACCGGTGATCTGTTTCACCGGCGACGGCGGGTTCTGGTACCACCTGAGCGAATTGGAGACGGCGGCCCGCTGCGGGATCAATACCGTCACGGTGGTGAACAACAACCGCTCGCTGAACCAGGGTCGCCCGGCGGTGGAGCGCGCCTATGGCGGTCCGGGCGGCGGCGGCGACGCGCTGTGGGTGTTTGACGACATTGACTTCGCCAAGGTGGCCGAGTCGATGGGCTGCGTCGGCGTCCGGGTGACAGAGTCCGGCGAGATCGCCGGGGCGCTCAAAGAGGCGCTGACGATGGACCGGCCGGTGGTGGTGGATGTGCGCTCGGACCCGGACGTGATGGCGCCGACGCCGGTGGTGCCGGAGGGCTAGCCGCCGCTACTTAATAGATTCACCCCAGGTCCCGACGTAGGCGATCTCTTCAAGCGGACGGCGCGCGCGGGCCTTCTCGTGGACGGCGCGCGAATTGGCCGTCAGGCTCTCCGGGTCGCCGGGGTAACCCATGGCGATGAGGACGCCGAGTTCGAAGGGCTGGGGAATGCTGAGGTCCTGGCGAAGCTGCCCCAAGTCGAAGAGGCCGAGTTCGCGTCCGTAGATACCCATGGTGACGGCCTGGAGGAGCATGGTCTGGACGGCGGCGCCGGTGTCCCACTGGGCCCAGGGATTGCGGTGGCCGACGTAGTCGCCGGAGTACTCGTAGACGCTATCGGCGACGGTGAGGAGTATCAGCGGGGCAGCCTTGGCGAAGGCGTTGCTCTCGGGCAGCGAATCGCGGGCCTTTTCGCGGGCCTCGGGAACGGAGCCGTCCAAGACTACGAAGCGCCAGGGCTGCTCGTTGCGCGCGGATGGCGCCCAGCGGGCGGCCTCCAGCAAAGTGCGCAGATCGGCGGGGGCGATCTCGCGATCGGGGTCGTAGGCCAGGGCGCTCCAGCGGTCGTTGATGGC
>CAZVZW010000057.1:0-13377 GCA_964631365.1 uncultured Chloroflexota bacterium
GCCCGTCGAGCGCGACGCGCCTGCCGCTGAGCCGCCTGTCGAGCGCGATGCGCCTGCCGCCGAGCCGCCCGCTGCCGACTGCGCCGCGCCTGCCGCCCGTCGTGACGAGCCCTCCGCCCAACCGCCCGCCGCCGCCGACGAGCCCGAATCCGAAATCGACCTCGAAGACGTCGCCGGCATCGCCCACGAGTTCATCCAGGGGCTCGTCGACCGCATGGGTTTCGACGCCGACGTCGAACGCACCGGCGACGCCCCGATCTCCTTCAACGTCGTCGGCGACGACTCCGACGAGCTCGCCTCCCTGATCGGCGAAGACGGCGAAACCCTGCGCGCCTTCGGCTTCCTGGTCAACTCCATGCTCGGCCGCATGGCCCGCAGCAGCGTCCGCATCATCATCGACGTCGACGACTATCGAAAACGGCGCGAAGAAGAGATACGCGATTACGCACTGGACATCGCCGAAGACGTCCGCGACGCCGACGAGCCGATAACGCTCGCGGCCATGCCCGCCTACGAGCGTCGCATGATCCACATGGCCCTCGCCGATGCCGACGACGTCCGCACCTACAGCATTGGCGAAGGACGCGAGCGGCGCGTCGTCGTCGTCCCCGCCGTCTAGCGCCGGCCCGCCCGGTGGCCGCTTCCCCGGTTCCCGACTACGTCATCGTCGGGCACATCATCAAAGACAAGGTTGACGACGGCTATCTCCTCGGCGGTACGGTCTCTTTCGCCGGCGGCGTGGTCCACGCGCTCGGCGTTCCGGTCGGGGTCGTCTCGGCCGCCGACGCCGACGGCCGCGAACTGGCCGCCCGGATGCTGCCCAACGCCGAGTTTCGCTGGGTCGAATCCGCCGAGACCACCATCTATCACAACATCTACAAGCTCGACGGCCGTGTGCAGTACTGCCTGGCGCTGGCCGACATGCTTGCTCCTATCGACATCCCCGACGACTGGTGCGCTGCGCCCATCGCCCACCTCGGCCCGCTCACCGGCGAAGTCCCCCCCGAAATGGTCGATCGCCTCAGCGACGACACCCTGATCGGCGTAACCCCGCAGGGCTGGCTGCGCCGGCGTCTGGCCGATGGCCGAATAGAGGCCAAAGTCTGGGACAGCTACCAGGCGATTCTGCAGCGGGCCGACGTGCTGATCTTCAGCGAGCACGACCCGACTACTGAGGAAGAATGCCAGCGCTACATCGAGGCGTCGAAGGTGGCGGTGGTGACCCGCGCCAAATACGGCGCCGAGGTCCACGCCGGCGGCACCGTCACCCACGTCCCCACCTACCCGGCCACCGAAGTTGATCCCACCGGCGCCGGCGACGGCTTCTGCGGCGCGTTCCTGGTCGAATACCGCCGCACCGGCTCGGCCATCGAGGCCTGCCGTTTCGCCAGCGCCGCCGCCTCCCTGCTGGTCGAGGCCCCCGGCATTGAAGGCGCGGCCGACGAGGATCGGATCCGCGAACGAATGGCCGGTCCCACCCGCGAAGAGTGAACTTCGACTGGCTCACGGCCGTCGCCGTGAGACGGGAACTCGTCGACGTCCTGATCGGCGGTCAAATCCAGCGCGTCGTCCTTCCCGACGAGCGTTCCGTAGGCCTTGAAATCTACGCCGGCCGGCGGGCTGGCCAATTGCTCTTCCACGTCGATCCCGCCCGCGCCCGCGCCCATCTCGTCGCTTCCAAGCTCAAGCGCGGCGTCAAGCACGCCTCCCCCCTGCTGCTGCTCCTGCGCAAGTACGTCCGCGGCGGCCGCCTCCTGGCCATCCGCCAGCCGCCGCTCGAACGCATTCTCGCCTTCGACATCGCCTACTCCCTTCCCGACACGGGCGAATCCGGCTCCGTCACCCTGGTCTTTGAGGCCATCGGCCGCCAGAGCAACCTGATCCTGCTGGACTCCGCCGGGGTCATCATGGACTCTCAGCGCCGCGTCGGACCCGGCATGAGCCGCT
The DNA here is from genome assembly GCA_964631365.1 of uncultured Chloroflexota bacterium. Classification (GTDB taxonomy): domain Bacteria; phylum Chloroflexota; class UBA11872; order UBA11872; family VXNJ01; genus JASLPR01. The sequence goes on from CAZVZW010000057.1 coordinate 1,948, forward strand.
ACCGTCAGATCGTCCCGCACCGTGAATATGTGGCTCCCGCGCCGCTGGATCGCCCGGTCCCGGCCGAACTCACTCCCGACCAGCTGGCCCTTGCGAGCGCCGACCGCCCCGCCGAGCTCGCCTGGCGGGTCCTGCTCGGCGCCACCGCCGGAGTCAGCCCGCTGCTCGCCCGCGAGGCGGTCCATCGCGCCGGGCTCGCCCCCGCCACTCCCGCCGCCGACGTGGCGGATTGGCGCGCCGTTATCGTCCCTTTGCAGGCGATTGTCGAAGCCGTCGAGTCCGGCCCGCCCGCAGCCTGGCTGGCCCGCGAAGACGGCCTCCCGGTCGCCTATGCCCCCTACGAACTCACCGCCTATCCGACCCGTGAGCGCTCTGCTTCGATATCCGCCGCCCTCGCCGGATTCCCGACCCAATCGACGAGTCCGGCGCGCGCCGGCGAGACCGACCGCCGCCGCAACCTGCGCCGCCGCCTCGAAGAATCACTGCGCCGCGCCGAAGCCCGGCTGATCTCCCTGCGCCGCGCCGCCGAACAGGGCGAGGAAGCCGACCGGCTCCGCGAAGCCGGTGAGTTGCTGCTGGCCCACCAGCACGAAGTCCCGGCCCGCGCCACTGAAGCGCAACTGGACGGCGTCACCATCGATCTCGATCCCCAACTCACCGCCGTCCAGAACGCGCAGGCCTTCTTCAAACGCTACCGCAGCGCCCGGGCCGCCGCTGACCGTTCGCCGCGCGCCCTGCGCAAAGCCGAACTCGACCTCGCCTTCCTCGAGCAAACCACCCTGGATGCCGGCCTTGCCGCCACCGATCCGGAGCTACGCGCCATCGAGGAGTTGCTCGACGTGGCCACCGGCGAACCGCCGCCCGCGAAGCGCTCCCGCCGCCGCCGCACCGAGCCGCCCGGCCCCCGCCGGTTCGACATCGACGGCTGGTCGGTGCTCGTCGGCCGCAACGCCGCCCAGAACCACGCCATCACCTTCCGCGAAGCCAACCCCGACGACCTCTGGCTGCACGTCCGCGGGGTGCCCGGGGCCCACGTCGTCCTGCGCGCGGGCGGCCGTGACGTCCCCGAAGCTGTCATCGTCACCGTCGCCGGCATCGCCGCCTTCTTCGGCGCTTCGTCCGCCGACGCCGCCGTCGAAGTCGATATCACGGAGCGTCGCAACGTCCGCCCGACCCGCGGCTCCGGCCCCGGCCAGGTCACTTATCGCGCCGAACGGACCCTCCGGGTCCCCCCTTACGACCCCACCGCTCGCGACGCCGGCTGACACTTCGGGCAGAAATGCGTCGAGCGCCCCCCGACCACGATCCGTTCGATCACTCCGCAGCAGCGAAAACACTTCTCCCCGGTCCGCTGAAATACCCGTAGCTGGCTCTGGTATTCGCCCGGCTCGCCCTCGGCGCTCCGATACTGGCTGAAGGTCGTCCCGCACGAGGCGATTCCATCGCGCAGCACTCGGCGGATTCCCCGGTGCAGCCGTCTCGCCTCGGCGTCCGACAGGCTCCCGGCCGGCGTCAGTGGATGCAGGCGTGCCCGCCACGATGCCTCGTCGGCGTAGATGTTGCCGACTCCGGCGATCAGTTGCTGATTCAGCAGCGCGCTCTTCAGCGCCACCCTGCGGCCGGCCAGCGCCTTTAGCAAACGCCGGGCGGTGAACGAGTCCGCCAGCGGCTCCGGCCCCAGGCTCTTCAAGAACTCCCGGTAGGCCGGCGCATCCAGCTGGTACGCCCGGCCGAAGCGGCGCGAGTCACAGAACCGCACCTCGATATCGCCGGAAAGATCGAATTGCAGGCGTAGAAAGCGGTCCTCCGGATGCTCCCGCGGCCGCACCAGGATCTGCCCGGCCATCATCATGTGCAGCTGCAAAACCCAATCATCGTCCAGTTCCAGCGACAGGTGCTTGCCGCGCCGCCCGACCCGCAGCACCCTCCGCCCCACCAGTTTGTGGGTTTCCTCAAGATCGGCAAAGCGCGGGTCCAGAACCACAACCGCCGAAATCGTCTCCCCCACCACCGTCTCCCGCAGATAGCGCGCCACGGTCTCGACCTCAGGTAATTCCGGCACACCGGCCTCCGGCACTCTTAGCGATCCGCGCCCGTCCCCGGAGCGCGCGCAACCTCGCTGGCAGTATCCCCCGAAGAGGATTGTAGAATTTGAGCGCTCGAATAGAAATCCCAAACGGCGGCAATCAGATGGAAGACTTGTTCAAAGAAGTCGGCCGGCGCAACGCTCGGGGCCAGACCGTGGCCATGGCCACCATCGTCGGCTCCCGCGGCTCGACCCCGCGCAAGGCCGGCACCCACATGCTCGTGTTCGAAGACGGCTCCGGCATGGGCACCGTCGGCGGCGGCTGCGTCGAAGCCGACGTCTGGCGCGAGGCCGCCGCCGCCCTTGCCGACGGCCGCCCGCGGCTCTTCGATGTCGACCTCATCGACGACTTCCTCGGTGAAGGCGACGTCTGTGGCGGCACCGTCGAGGTCTTCGTCGATCTCTGGCGGCCCGACGGTGGCGGCGCTTGACCGAAGAGCTGGCCGGTGAGGTTCGGGACGTCCTGCAGAGCCGCACTCCGGCCGTGCTGGTCACCATCGTCGCCTCGGCAAACGCGGATTATCCCGGCGGGCTGAAGTCAGTCCTGCACGCTGGCGGCCGCGCCGATCCCGAGCTACCCGCCGGGCCCCTGGCCGACGCCATCCGCCGCGACGCCCGCCAGGCCCTTTCCACCGACCAGACGCGCCTGATCTCCTACTCGCCCGCCGGCAAGCCGGTCGCACGCCGCGCCGCCGCCGCCGTCCGCGTCTTCCTCGAGCCGCTCGCTCCGGTCGACCGCCTCGTCATCGTCGGCGCCGGGCACATCGCCGTCCCCATCTGCCAGATCGCCGCCGTGCTCGGATTCGAAGTCACCGTCCTCGACGACCGTTCCGACTACGCCAACGAAGCCCGCTTCCCTGAAGCCAAAGCCGTCATCGCCGCCGACTTCGCCGGGTCAATGGCCGGCATCCCCATCGACTCCAGCACCTACGTCATCCTGGTCACCCGCGCCCATGCCTTCGACGAAGCCGCCCTCGCCCAGATCGCCACCAGCGACGCCCGTTACATCGGTATGATCGGCAGCCGTCGCCGCGTGTTGATCGTCTACCAGAACCTTATCGAGCGCGGCGTCCCGGCGTCTGCCCTCGGCAAGGTCCACGCTCCGCTCGGCGTCGACATCGGCTCCGAGACCGTCGAAGAGATCGCGCTGGCAGCGATGGCGGAAGTCATCAACGTCAAGCGCGGCGGCGCGGCGAAGTCCCTGCGCATCGCCGAGTGGCGCGGCGCCTCTTCCGGCAGCGCCGAAGCGCCCGACTAGCCCCCGGGATTCGAAGCAAGAAGTAGGCCCCGGACGCGACGGCCCACGTCCGGGGCCTGAGGGGGGGCGAATTGAGGATCAGGCGAAGTTGTGCAGCGCCCCCGATCCAAGATTTCCAGCCGCAGCCGTTGCGGGCGCACGATTCGCGACGCCGCCAGCCGGCTGATTGTCGAAGTGAAGGTCTCGCGAGTGATTCCGATCAGGTCCGCCATCTACTAGTGGGTCAGCCCGGTGTCCAGCATCACCGTCTCGCGGCGGCCGGGTCCGCCCCGCCGGTCAGTTCCAGCAACAGGTTCGCCACCCGACTCGGCACCGGGTCAAACGCCAGCCTTTTCGCCAATTTCTGCGCCTCGCGCAGGCGCTCGCCGGCGATCTCAAACAGCGCCACCCCGGAGCCGGATCGTGCTCCAGGCGGTCGCGCACCACCGTGTTTGCCACGAATGTCGTCTCCATTGCCTCAATCGTCTCGGCGATGCTGTCGTAGCGCCCGCCCGCGAACAGCGCGCCCTTGCCCAGGATTCCCAGGATGATCTCGCGGCCATCCTCCGACAGCCGGTACACCTTCACCCGCCCTGTGGCGATCACGTGCACTCTCGGCGCTAGGTCGTCGATCGCGTACACGATCTCCCTCCGGCGGAAGCGTTTCCGCTCAAATCCCCCCGGCCCGGTCATCGCCGGTGATCGCGCGCAGCAGCCGCGCGCCCGCCGTCAGCTCACGTCGATCGTCAATTCCGTCCGGATCTTTTCCGGGATGCATCGGCCTCATCTGGAGCCCCCGTCTGGACTGCATTTCGCAATCTCCGCTTACGGATCGATGCTACGAGGGCCCGGCCGGCCGGGCCATGCCCGGCGGCCCACCTGTAATGAAGCTGTAATATTACGACCTCGCCGCCGCCGCCCGCCATCCTTTCGCGGGCCGCCGGAAACGCGGCCGCAGCCTTGGGGGGAACCGGTTGGGAAACGCCGACGGCAACGCATCGCGTCCCACGCTGCTCGTCATCGACGCCATGTCGCAGATCTTCCGAGCCTTCTACGCCGTTCCGCCGCACTTTTCGATCACCAACCCGGCCGGCGAGACCGAGTACACCAACGCCGTCTACGGCTTCGTCACCCTGCTCCTGCGGGTCGTCGCGCAGATCCAGCCCGAGTACATCGTCGTCGCCTTCGACCTCCCCGGTCCCACCTTCCGCACCGAGGAATACACCGACTACAAGGCCAACCGCGACGCGCCTCCTGACGAATTGATCCCCCAGTTCGACCGCGTCCGCCAGGTCGTCTCCGCGCTCGGCCTGCCCCGCTACGAGCTCGCCGGTTACGAGGCTGACGACATCCTCGGCTTCATGGCCAAGGCCGGTGTTGCCGACGGTCTGCGCATCCTCCTGGTCACCGGCGACCGCGACGCTTTCCAGCTCATCAACGACCACGTCGGCGTCGTCACCACCAACCCCCGCACCGGCGAACCGGTCATCTACGATGCCGAAAAGGTCGCCGAGCGCTGGCCGGGGATCACCCCCGCCCAGATCATCGATCTCAAGGCTCTCCAGGGCGACTCCTCCGACAACATCCCCGGCGTCCCCGGCATCGGCGAGAAGACCGCCATTACCCTGCTCACCGAGTACGGCGACCTCGAAACCATCCTGGCCAGCGTCGAGCAACTCAGCGGCCGCGCCCGCAAGGCGCTCGATTCCCCCGAAAACCACGAGCTTGCCCGCCTCAGCCAGAAGCTCGCCACCATCGTTACCGACCTCCCCCTCGAGCTCGACCTCGCCAGGGCGCGCATCTGGCAGCCAGAGCTCGACACCCTCAAAGACCTCTTCGCTGAGCTCCAATTCCGCAGCCTCGAAAAGCGTCTGCCCTTTAAGATGGAGCCCGCCGAAGCCGGGGCCGCGGCCGGCCCCGACCACCAGCTCGGGCTCTTCGCGCCGGACACCGCCCGGGCCGGCTTCCGAACCGTCGTCGACGAAGCCTCCGCCGGCGAGCTGTTGGCTTCCCTGCAAGATTCCCCCGCCGCCGGCGTCTACCCGGTCGTCAAAGCCACCTCCGAAGGCCCGGTGCTCGCCGGACTTGGCATCGCTCCCGACTCCGAGACCAACTGGTACCTGCCGGTCATCACCACCGACGGCGACATCGACCCCGGCCTGCTGCGGCTCTTCAATGACTGGCTCGCCGATCCGGAACGGAGCAAGGTCACCTACCAGACCAAAGACTTGCTGCGCGCCCTGCGTTCGATCGGTCTGGATATCAATGGTTTTGATTTCGACGCCGGCATCGGCGCCTACCTGCTTGGCGGCGCGCAGCGGCTAGACACCCTCGACGACATCGTCCTCAATCGACTCCAGTTGCAGCTCGAGCCGCCCGAGTCCGAGTGGCCCCGCGCCACCGGTTTCGCCGGCCTGCCGGCCGAGGTCCTGCCCGCCGCCGCCGCCGACCGCGCCGCCACGCTGGCGCCGCTGGCCGGCGACCTCCGCGAAGACCTCACCGACCGCGGCCTCGACGATCTGCTGGGCGGGATCGAAATGCCGCTCATCCGGGTGCTCGCCGACATGGAAGCCCACGGCGTCAAGCTCGATTCCGCGCTGCTGCGCACCGCCTCCACCGAGTTGAAGGCCGAGCTCGACACCCTCAGCGCGGCGATCCACGAAGACGCGGGCCACGAATTCAAGATCAACTCCCCCAAGCAGCTCGGCGCGATCCTGTTCGAAGAGCTCGGCCTGGAGCCCGGCCCCAAGACCAAAGGCGGCCAATTCTCCACCTCGCGCCAGGTCCTCGAAGACCGCCGCGAGGCTCACCCAATCATCGATCGGGTCCTCGAATTCCGCGAATTGGACAAGCTCAAAGGCACCTACGTCGATGCCCTCCCCGCCCTGGTCAACCCCACCACCGGGCGGCTCCACACCACCTTCAGCCAGACCGTCGCCGCCACCGGCCGCCTGTCCTCCAACAACCCCAACCTGCAAAACATCCCCGTCCGCACCGAGCGTGGCCAGCTGATCCGCAAGGCCTTCATCGCCGAAGAGCAGGGCCATGTCCTCCTCGCCGCCGACTACTCCCAGATCGAACTGCGAGTCCTGGCCCACATCTGCGGCGACGAATCGATGATCGCTGCCTTTCACCGCAACGAAGACATCCACACCGCCACCGCCGCCCAGATGTACGACGTCGCCACCGGCGCGGTCACCCCGGCGATGCGGCGCGTCGCCAAGACCACTAACTTCGGCATCGTCTACGGCATCACCGAGCACGGCCTCGCCGCCCGCACCGACCTTTCGATGGGCGAAGCCGCCAACCTCATCGCATCATATTTCGAAAAATACCCCGCCATCCGCGGCTACATGGACAAAACCATCAAGTCCGCCTACTCGCGCGGCTACGTCGCCACCCTGCTTGGCCGGCGCCGCTACCTGCCCGAAACCCGCGCCCGCAGCCATGCCCAACGCCAGGCCGGCGAGCGTATGGCCATCAACATGCCCATCCAGGGCACCGCCGCCGACATCATGAAAATCGCCATGATCGACATGGCCGGGGCCATCAAAGCCTCCGGCCTGCCCGTTCGCATGATCCTGCAGGTACACGACGAGCTCCTCTTCGAGCTACCTGAAGCCGACGTCCCGGCCCTCGCCGCCCTGGCCCGCCAGACCATGGAAAGCGCCTACGAACTGATCATCCCGCTCAAGGTCGACCTCGCCGCCGGGCCTACTTGGGGCGACATGGGTGACGTCGACTAGCCAGGATTCCGTCACGGCCCGTCCGAAACCGCGTTATCATTGGCGCGGGGCGGACGCAATTACCTGAAGAGCCGCTCCGAACGCACATTGGAAGTTGATGCAGCTGGATTGGTTCTGTCTTCACCGGGGAGCAGACCGTCACCCCCTCAACCCGGTACCGCGACCCCGTCGATACACACTCATGGGTCGAGCTCCAATGCGCCGGGGGCAAACGTAGACTTCGGCTACCGCCGTAGCCACATTCGGCCCGCGTAACGGCCGAAGAAGGGAACTAATTGGCACAACGACGCGCATCCGCGCGCGCGGCCCGAACGCGCAAATCAAAGTCCACTTCCACCACCCGAGCGGCGGCCAGCTCCAAAGCCGCCCCCGCTCCGAGCCCGGCCGACCAGACCGTCGACCACTCCGAGCATCACGAACTGATCGCCCAGAACTTGAATGGGCTCCTGGAGAACTTCACCGAGATGCGGGCCGAATGGCGAGCCGAAATGCGCGTGCTGAAGCGCGAAATCGCCGCCCTGCATAAGAGATTTGAACAGGTCGACATCGATCTCCCCGACGTACGCGGTCGGCTGGAGACGGTCACCTCCGCCACCTATGATAGCGACCAGACCCTCCGTGGGGTGAAGAAGCACGTAGAAGCGTTGTGGGGTGCCGCCATCGAGATAGCGGGCGACCAGGCCGCGACCGTCAAAAAGAAAATGGCCGACATAGAAGATGAGATCCAGCGCAACGGCAGTGAAATGGAACGCCGCCTCGCCGATCTCTCCGGCCCAACCGACACCAAGAAATAGGAAAGATTTTCCAAATTGAGAAGACTCAAACCGATACCCGAAAACGTTCGACTAGACGACAGCGGCCCCGCCCCCCGGGCGCGTAGCCGTACCCGACGTGCGTCCTCCAGCACCGGGCAGGCCGCCAACGGCGCCGCTGCGGCGGCGCGCGCGGTCGGTAGCCGTTCCGAGCTCGTCAATGGCCCGGCCGGCGGTCCCACCGCCGACTCCCTGCGCCTGGGAATATTCATCGACACGGCCAACGTGTCCGACCGTTCCCACAAGAACCCCACCGTCCTCGACTACACCAAATTGAAGGCCCACATCCTCGGTAACCGCCGCCTTGTGCACGCCCGCGCCTACTGCGCCGTGTACGACAACTACGGCCTGCCCGTCGAGAAACAGAAGACCGTCGAGCCCATCTGGGACCGTGGCTTCGATATCGTCACCAAGCCGGTAAAGGTGTTCGCCGACGGTTCCCGCAAGGCCGATCTGGACCTCACGCTCACCATCGATATCGTGCGGCGCATGGGCAGCATGGACGTTCTCACCCTCGTCTCCGGCGACGGCGACTACGTCCCGCTGGTCGATTACGTCCGCGAAAATGGCGTCCGCGTCGAGGTCTACAGCTTCGTCGAATCCCTGGCCAAAGAACTCCGCATCGCCGCCGACGAGTGGCACGATCTCCACTCCCTGAAAGCGGTGCACGCCACCACCGGCACGGGCAGAAACTAGCCGACCGCTCGAGTCCCCGGTGCGCGGTCCATGATCCTCGGCATTGTCTTCGACCTCGGCGACACCCTGGTCACCCAGGAGTCGCTGGCCGGCAGCGCCGCGTGCCATGAAGGCGCCGCCGCCATCCTGCCGGTCATCCACGAGCACGGCCACTGGTTCCCCTCCCAGGAGCAGCTCGCCGCCGCCCTCGGCGAGAGCTTCCACGAAGCCGTCGTCGCCGCCTACGACGGCGATCTCGCCCAGCCCGAGGCCGAGCGCGTGTTCTTGGAGACGCTCCGCGAACTCGAATGCTATCTGCCGCCCGAGCTCGCTCGCCCCACCCTCGACACCTATTTCCAGCCCTTCTACGACGGTATGGCGCCCATCGGTGAAATCATCCCTATGCTCACCTTCGCCCGCAGCCTCGGCCTGCGGCTCGGTCTGCTGGCCAACATCCTCTGGGGCGAGGGCCTGCTCCGCGAGCGCCTCGCCCGCCTCGGCATCGCCAACTTCATGGCCGCCACCCTGCTCAGTTCCGAAATCGGCTGGATGAAGCCCTATCCCACCACCTTTCGCGAGATCGCGCGCCGTCTTGGCCTAGAGCCCGCCGAGGTGGTCATGATCGGCGACGACCCGGTGGTCGACGTCCTCGGCGCGCGCCGCGCCGGCCTCAAAGCCGTCTGGAAGCGCACCGACCCCGACCAGGAGCCCGCCCCCGGCATTACGGCCGACCTGGTCATCGACGACATCCGCCAGGTCCTGCCGGCGGTCGCCGAGATGATGATTTGAATCTCCTGCGGTCCATCGTCCGCCGGCTTTACTGGTTCCCCGGGGCCACCCTCAACACCGCCTCCGACCAGAACCTCGGCCGGTTTTCCGGGATCCTGCTCCACGCGCTGCCCGCAGGGCACTCCCCGGCCGTCCTGAACGTCGGCGGCGGCAACCGGCCCCTCCCGCCGGCCCACGTTCCGCAGTCCGTCTCCGCCACCACCCACTCCCTCGACATCCGCCACACGGCTATGAGCACCATGGTCGGCGACGCTCTCAACTTGCCGGTCGCCGACGAGTCCTACAACGGGCTTATCTCGCTGGCCATGCTCGAGCACGTCCCCGATTCCGAGCGCGCGGTCGCCGAGATGCTCCGCGTCCTCCGCCCCGGCGCGATCGTCTACTGCGAAGTCCCCTTCATGCAGGTTTTCCACGCCGCTCCCCACGACTACCGCCGCTTCACCGCCGCCGGGGTCGCCAAGTTATTCGAAGATTTTGAGCCCATCGAAATCGGCGTCTGCGCCGGGCCCAGCTCCGCGTTCAGTTGGGTCGCCCGCCGCTATTTAGCCGGGCTGCTCAGCGGGTTCTCCGCCAACCGCCGCGCCCGCCAGGCCGCCGAGTTTGTGGCCGCCTGGCTCACGTTCCCGATCAAGTACCTTGACCTGCTCGTGGCCCACCGCCCCATGGCGTCGGAGATGGCCTCGGCCTTCTACTTCCTGGGCCGCAAGCCCGGCTAGCTCTACCTCGAATCGGCCACCCTACCCGGGTATTTCCTCCCGACCCGACTTCGCCGACAGCATCGCCGCCTCCGTCACTTGGATCACCCGCAGCCCCGCCTCCGCTGGCGCCTTCATCTCCGCCGTCCCGTTCAGGACATCAAGGAAGTTCTGATCCGGCGTCGACGCCTCCGGCAGCTTGATCTCCACATTGCCCGTCTTGTGGTTCTCGTGCAGCACCTGCGTATTCTTGTGGTCATCGATTGAGGGCGTCCGCAGCAAAATCGTTCCCTTGCTGCCATAGAAGCTCACGTCCTCCCACATATTCCGCGGGCCGTTCCCGATCACCGAAATCGTCCCCATCGCGCCGTTGCCGAAGCGCAGCGCGATCGCCGAGTTGATATTCACTTCGGCGGCGAGATTCGTCTGGTACGCCATCACCCCCACCACCTCCTGGTTCACCGCATACATCATGATGTCGATCAGATGGCTGCCCGAATCGATCAGCTGGCCGCCCCCGGAAAACTGCTGGTCCTGCCGCCAGGAGCCGGCCGAACCGGTCAGCCACGCCTGCGATTGCAGCCCCGCCACATACTCGATCTCGCCGATATCGCCTCGGGCAATCGCCTCCGCCACATACCGGTACGCCGGCAGGTAGTGCCGCTGGTAGGACACCATCAGTTCTAGGCCTAGCTCGTCGCGCCGCGCGATCAGCTGTCGCGCCTCGCCCACCGACGTCACCATCGGCTTCTCCAGCAGGATGTGGCAGCCGGCGTCAAAGGCATCCATCGCGTGATCCATGTGCAGGGTGTGCGGCGTCGCGATCGCCACCGCCGCCGGCTTCGTCGCCGCCATCATTTCCTGGTGATCTGCGAAGGCCGGAGTTTCCTGCAGCGCCGGGAAGGTCTTGCGGGTCGTCGCGATCGAGTCATCCGACGGGTCCGCCAGGCCCACGATCTCCGCCTCCGGCGAGGCCACCAGCCGTTCGATATGCGACATCCGCATCCAATTTCCGCAGCCGATGATTCCAAATCGAATAGGAGCCAAGGCGTCCCCCTTCTTCCCAAATGACTTTGGCGTCGCTCCGGATTTCCCGGCAAAGGATACTCAGTCCCACCGGCAAATGCGACGCCGCCGGATCCGCGTCCCCGGCCCCGGTTTCCGCGGTCCGGGCGCGCAAACCGGCGTTATCATGAGGTCGAGCCTGTTTGCCTCCTCCGCATCGCCGATCGCATGATCTACCGCTACAAGTGCCAGTTCATGGACATGTCGATCCGCCGCGAAGACTAAGTTACCCACTATGTCTTCAACGAGCAGGCCGAAGCCCGCAAACGCGGTATGGCCTAGGCCGCCCCGGCCGTAAAGCCCGCGTCCCGCTAGCCGGTCGCCG